>NZ_FYAK01000053.1 GCF_900185615.1 Photobacterium malacitanum | reverse complement strand
TTTTTACTGCGCTGGTACATTTTAATGAAAGCAACTAAAAGGGAATCCCAAAATTGCATTTAGGGGGTCAGGCCAGGGCAATCTGTTGGGATATTTAATGACACACCTGGGGAGACTTTACAATAACTCTTTTTAAATCCATCTCCATTTAACTGGCTCTTAAAAGTTTGTACCATGATAATTTACTATCCAGGCAACAGCACAGACTAGACGAGCGCGAACCCCTTAACAGGCTAAGTGCGAGCGGATCCCCCGGGCCATACTAGTACTGGATGCATCTGCAGGATATCGCGGCCGCACGCCCATATAAACGATCGGATAAATAGCTGAATTTCCATGCCTTACGCGGTTGTCAGGACACAAGCACCATAAAGAAACAAGGGTTGGTCCGGAAGCCTTTAGCCAAGTTTAGCCACCCTGAAAGTATCTCTGGGAGGTGTGGAGGGAAAAACTGCTGTGATTTTAAACCTAAAAGTAACTTAACTCATAATAAGTTGGTAGTTAGACCACATGAAAAAATTGCTTTTGTTGGCC
>NZ_FYAK01000004.1 GCF_900185615.1 Photobacterium malacitanum | reverse complement strand
CAATCGTCAATGGCGCACTGTTGTTAGTAACAGCAACTTCAGCCATGTCGCTTTTTAGGCCTTCAACTTCTAGCAATTTGCTTAGGTCGTTTAGCTTAAACGTGCCAGCTTTGATCAGCGAGATACCTGGCTTTTCAGTTAATGTCGTCATTGGATTTGTCCTTCTTTTTATAATAATGGCTGGGAATTTTTCCCCAGCCTTTTTGTAGGGTGGTGCGTATTACATGCGTGCTTTGAAGATATTAACGATTTCTTCTAGGCTCGCTTTGCGTGGGTTGGTTAAAGAACACGCATCGTTTAGAGCGTTTTGCGCCATGAACGCTAGCTTATCTTCAGTGACACCCAAATCAGCTAGGCGTTGCTTGGTACCCACCTTTTCAGAGAGTGCATCAATCGCTTCAAGGGCAGCATTTACTGCTTGCTCTTGGGTCATTGCTGCAGTGTCGATACCCATAGCTTTGGCGATATCAACAAAACGCTCTGGTACTTGTTTGGCATTAAAGCGCGAAACTTCTGCCAATAGGATAGCGTTACATAGGCCGTGAGCCAGGTCGTAAACACCCCCTAATTGGTGCGCCATTGAGTGAACGTAACCTAAAGAAGCATTAGAGAATGCCATACCAGCAAGGTACTCGCCGTACTGCATTGCATCACGTGCTGCGCGATTTTGACCGTCGTTCACAGCGGTTTCTAGGTTGTTTACAATCAACTCAATCGCTTTGATTGCTGATGCATCAGTGATTGGGGTTGCAGCTGTTGAAATATAGGCTTCAACCGCGTGCGTTAATGCATCCATACCGGTTGCAGCGGTTAGGAACTTAGGCATTGCTACCATTAGCTCTGAATCGTTCACTGCAATAATTGGCGTGAAGTGCTTATCAACCACTGGGTATTTGGTTTCATCTTCTTGGTTAGTGATGATGGCAAATACTGTCATTTCTGAAGCAGTACCTGCTGTTGTGTTCACGGTTACCAATGGAAGTTGTGGCTTCTTAGATAGATGCACACCTTTAGAGTAATCACGAATGTGACCACCGTTCGCTGCCACCAATGCGATACCTTTAGCGGTATCGTGAGAAGAACCACCACCAAATGAAATCACAAAATCAGCATTGCTTTGTGCAAGAAGCGCAAGGCCATCTTCAATGTTTTTCTCGGTTGGGTTTGGCTGTACACCATCATAGATAACAAAATCTAAGTTATGAGCTTTTAGCTCATCTGTTAGCTTGCTAACTAAACCCACTTCAACTAATACACTGTCTGTTACGATAAGGGCTTTTTTCAGCTCTTTTGATGCAAGTTCAGCACCTAAAGATTGAATAGCGTTAGGACCCATTAAGGTTACAGGTGGCATGTAAAATACATTGCTCATAGTAAAACTCCGATAATTATTTATTAATTTATAGTGACTTACTGCGTTAGCCATAAGTCTGAATTTGAGTTTACGTTGAGGGATATACTGGAGGAGAAATGTATATCCTTACCGATTTTAGTGTTGCTGTGTGCTTCAATAACGTCATTCTACGCCCTATCATTTAAGTAACAATAGAGGCTAATACCAAAACACTTTTACGAAATAGATAATAATTAAAAACAGGGTAAAACGATTTGATGAAGATGATTTAATAACAAAAACAGTGAGTTAATTATTTATCAGCGGCTGATAATAGTTTTTCATTAAAGCTCATGTGGCTGTTTTTGTTTGTTACCACAATCCCTGAATGTGATTTATCAGCAGTACCGTTGACAGCGTAGTGGCTGGCTACAACAGCATTATTCGCTTGGTTATTGAAACTAACGTTACCGGTAAATGCGCCATCACGTGCTGATGCAGTGTAAGAAGTGGCGATAATAGCGGTAGCGATAATTGCTTTAATAACTGTTTTCATGAGTTGTATAACCTTATCTTTATCATTGTTTGTCAACGCCGTCTGCGTTTCGATGAGACTATTATCAATAATTACACCAAAAACAACAATACACTAAAAATGAAAAAGATTGTTACGGTTTGGTAATAATTAAAAAAAGCAGGGGCGAGGTTTCGAGGTTTCGAGGAGTAAGTTTTCGAAGGTTTGAGGTTTTAGGGGCAAGGTTCGAGGAGTGAGTTTTCGAGGAGTCGAGGTCTTAGGGGCAAGGTTCGAGGAGTAAGTTTTCGAGGGGTCGAGGTCTTAGGGGCAAGGTTCGAGGAGTGAGTTTTCGAAAGTTTGAGGTTTTAGGAATAAAAGGTATGGGACTAGGATCAGCATTAAGATTGTCGAGATCAGATATAATAATTCGTGCACGCAAAGTATGTCGAGAAAGGGAAATTGCTTAAATCATGCGGTAGCTGAAATTTCTTGGTTCTGCTTAAGACTGATATATGAAGCTTGATAGTCAACGGTGAAAAGGCCGCCGATTTATTAAGCGGCCTTTTTATTTATGCTGTTGTTAACTTTTTACTTATTATAAGAATGCACGATATGGTAATTCTGGTTCATTTTTAAATATATCAGCAAAGCCACGGAAGTGTTGATAATGCATGCGGCCTTTATCTGTTGGGTAAGTATATTTGCCGCCAACTTGCCAAAAGAAAGGTGCGAACTTATATTGAAGACGTTCTTTTTTCATATTCCAGAGAACTTCAATTTCGCGAGGATCGTTTTGGAAATTCGCCCAAATATCATGGTGGAATGGAATAACGACATTACAATCTAATGCTTCACCTGCACGTAAAATATCAGATGAGGTCATTTTATCTGTTACGCCGCGAGGGTTTTCTCCGTAAGAAAGAAGTGCAACATCAATTTGATAGTCATTACCATGCTTTGCATAATAATTAGAATAATGTGAGTCACCTGAATGGTATAAGTTACCACCAGTTGTTTTAATCAAGTAGTTAACAGCACGATCATTCATACCATCGAGAATACTTTTATCTGTTGATGATGTACCTTCAGGAAGGGTAACTAAGGCGGTACGATCGAATGCGTCAAGAATATCAATTTCGATGTCACCTATGGCAATAGTATCACCAACTTTTGCAACGATGCAGCGCTCTTGCGGTACGCCCCATGATGTCCATAATTTTACACAAGCTTTAGGACCGATAAATTTCACATGGTCGCCACAGTTTTTCAATACAGCAGCTGCAACATTAATATCAATATGATCACCGTGATCATGAGATGCTAAAACAGCATCAATTTCTTTTATCGCAAATGGATCTAAGGGAAAAATAGCAGTACGTAAATTTGGTTGTAGTGCTTCTACACCTCCCATGCGCATCATTTGATGCTGATTTTTCATTTTTTGTACTTTTTGTGTTTTCTTTCCGGTGCCGCACCAAAAATCAATAGAAATATTTGTATTGCCTTCAGACTTTACCCAAGTACCCGTACAACCAAGCCACCACATTGAGAAAGTATTTGGCTTAACTTCCGTTTGTTCGATCTCTTCATTTAACCAAGTTCCCCATTCAGGAAATGTATTTAGGATCCATGATTCTCTAGTGATTTCGTTTACGTTACTCATAAATATTCCTCTATATATTAAACTAAAATAATTTCTACGCCTTGTTGCTCCAATGCCTTAATTGTATTTTGATCGGCATTTTTTCCAGTAATTAAGTAATCTATTTGTGTTGCGTTACAAAAAAGAAAGCCAGCTTTTTGATTTATTTTAGAACTATCAACAACAGCGACTAATTTGTTAATATGTTTCAACATTTGTTGTTCTGAAACAGCACTAATCATGTCGTTCTTATATAAACCTTCTGCTGTTAGTCCTTTGCCACTGGTAAACATCCATTGCACTGAATAATTACTTAACACTTCAGAAACAGTATTAAGGAAAATACTTTTTTCTTTGTTGTACTGACCACCAGTAATAACTAAATCGTCATGTCCTTGTTCAATTAAGTATCGAGCTAATGGATAGTAATTAGTGACAATTTGTATATCTTGCCCAGCTAACTCATGACCTAATAAAAAAGCAGTTGAGCCACAGTTAATAACGACACTATCGCCTTGTTCTACTAATGTTGCGGCTCTTACAGCAATTAAGGCTTTTTCATCAAGGCTTTGGCTATTAGAAAATAACTCTGTTGATAATGGCGACCAATTATCCTGTGGTTTGTTTTCAATTCGCTCTGCACCATTTCTTATTTTTACTAATTTTTTTTGCTCATTTAACTTAGCGATATCTCGTCTCGCTGTAGCTGGCGAGATATCAAAGTTATCAATGATCATCTGAACGGTAACGGATCCTCTGGTATTTAATAGCGATAAAATTGCTTTATGTCTTTGTACTTCGTTCATTCTAATAACCCTTACCTTGAGGCGTTTATTTACTAACAAGACAGTAGTTTACCACTTATTGATAGTACTCAGCGTATTATTGCTATCGCCCCTAAGTGAGCGTTTATGATTACACGTGATTATTTTATGATTGTCAATGTGTTTTTTAAATCATTCTCCCTGTGTATTGTATTCTTGATTGGTATCAATAAACCCGTTTAAACTTAGCGTAATCCCATGAAATTAGATCTTTATCACGGAAATTACTCATTTTTAACTTGTTGTTGATGAATGTCACATTAATCAAATCTGGTCATTGAATGAGTATTTGTGAGTGGTAGCGTGTTTGTGAATTCTAATTGCTAATGACGATTCGTTAACTAGCAACCTATTTAATTACGATGACGAGAGGAGCCAATATATGGAAACTGTGTATAGTATTTTCTATATTTTTTACAGCCAAATAATGACAAAAGCCCCCTTATTATTAGGCTTAGTTACTTGTATTGGTTACCTGTTATTAAAAAAAGATAAAACGACCGTTATTGCCGGAACATTAAAAACAATTATTGGTTTCATGATTCTTGAAGTGGGTGCAGGTACATTGGTATCAGGTTTTAAGCCTGTTATTGAAAAAATGAGCCAAGTTTATGGAATTACAGGTTCCGTTGCCGATCCTTATACAACCATGATGACCACCATGGAAACGATGGGTAATAGTTACTCATGGGTTGGTTATACTGTATTACTTGCACTTGCTATTAATATTATTATGGTGATTTTTAGACGCTTTACTGGTGTAAGAACAATCATGTTGACTGGGCATATTATGTTTCAAGAAGCAGGGTTGATTGCTGTATTTTATTATGTTCTTGGAGCATCAATGTGGGAGACTATTATTTATTCCTCTATTCTCACAGCGCTCTATTTTTCAATATCATCAAATATTATATTTAAAGCTACCCAAGAAATTACAGATAATGCAGGTTTTTCAATTGGTCATCAGCAGCAATTTGCTTGTTGGATTGCGACAAAGATTGCACCAAAGCTAGGTGATAAGAATGATTCTGTTGATAATTTAAAATTGCCTAAATTTCTACATATATTTCATGATTCTATTGCATCTACTACAATAATCATGACGCTTTTTTTCGGTATTATTTTACTTTCTTTTGGTTTTGATACGTTGCAACAAATGGCGGGAAAAACCAATTGGGCTATTTATATATTTGAAACAGGTTTAAAGTTTGCGGTTGCTATTCAAATAATCGTAACAGGCGTTCGTATGTTTGTTAGCGAATTATCAGAATCATTTAATGGTATATCCCAGCGTTTAATTCCTAATGCTGTTCCAGCGATCGATTGTGCCGCTATCTATGCTTATTCACCTAACTCAATGGTATTTGGCTTTTTATGGGGGGCTCTGGGTCAATTTACAGCAGTCATCGCTATGCTGTTTATGAATACGTCAATTATGATTATTCCTGGCTTTATTCCGATGTTCTTCTCAAACGCTGCGATAGGTGTTTATGCAAACCATTACGGTGGCTGGAAAGCGGTAATGAAGATTTGTTTTGTCATGGGATTAATTGAAGTCTTTGGTTCTGCTTGGGCTGTCCATATTTTTGAAGTTAATGGAACGCCTTTTCATGCATGGATGGGGATGGCTGACTGGGCGTTGATCTTCCCACCAATCATGCAGGGTATTTCTCTATCAGCGATTTTCTTTTACGTGGTGGTGGCGCTATCAATCATATATATGATTTTCGCATCGAAAGAATTACGCGCAGAAGAAGATGGCGAAAAAGCGCAACAACTTACAGCCGTGACACCAGAGGGGTTTGAGGTAACATTAAAAGCTGAACCGTCACCTAATTCAAATAAAGCGTTAAATAGACCTATTCGTATACTCGTTTGCTGTGGTTCAGGTATGGGATCATCGATGATGTGTTCAAAAAAAATCAAACAATATTTAGATAAAAAAGGTATTGCTAATACAACGAGCAACTGTGCAATTACAGATCATAAATCAAAAATAGATAGTTTTGATATTGTTGTCACTTCCGTTGCTTTAGCCAATGGCATCGCTGAACTACCAGAAAATAAATATCATTTATCAGTTAAGAATATGATTATGGTAAATACATTTGGCAGCGAATTAGAGACGTTAATATTTAAATTCTGCCCTTAGTTAACACATTAAAATCAATAGATTTATATATAACCGTATTTAATAAACGATATATGTTTGATTGGTAGTATTTTCTATTGGTAAATATTAGAAATAAAATTTATATAAATATTAAAGGAAAAAATAATGAATTTTAAGCAATCATTAATTGAGAACAATAGTGTAATTATTAATGCGAAAGCAAATACTTGGCAAGAAGCAATTAAGTTAGGCACTGATGCTTTAATTAAAGCGAATATTGTCGAGCCACAATATTATGATGCCATTATTTCTGCAGTTACTACTCAAGGTCCTTATATTTGTATACATGATAATTTTGCATTACCTCATTGTCGTCCAGAAGATGGTGTTATCAACACTGGTTTTGCAATGACAGTTTTAGAAAAAGGAGTGATGTTTGATGGCGTAGATGAACCTGTTGATGTGCTGGTTACTCTTGCTGGTAAAGATATGGATGAACATATTGAAGGTACGATGCAGGTTGCTAACCTTATTGAATTTGATGAAGACTTCTCGAAAGTGCGCGCCTGTAAAAATGAGGAAGAGTTATTAGCACTCATTCAATTAGCACAAGATAACGCTCAATAAATTTAAGCTCAAAAGGAATAAAGGGAAGGCTTATTCTCTTTATTCCGGAGAATCTATCATGCAATTAAAATATCAAAACTTAAAGCAACGCGTACTTAATGCAAATTTAACCTTACCTAAATATGGTTTAGTAACTTTTACTTGGGGTAATGTATCTGAAATCGATCGTGATTTAGGCGTTATAGCAATAAAGCCTTCTGGGGTTGAATATGAATTAATGAAGTTAAATGATATTGTCGTTGTTGATCTTAATGGTGAAATTGTCGAGGGTGATTTAAATCCATCGAGCGATACTGCAACACATATTGAATTATATAAAGCCTTTGAACATATTGGAGGAGTCGTTCATACGCACTCACGTAGTGCAACAATATGGGCACAGGCAGGTATTGATATTCCAGCTCTTGGCACAACGCATGCTGATTATTTTTATGGTGACATTCCTTGTACTCGTAATTTAACGCATCAAGAAATTAACGGTGAATATGAGCGAAATACTGGCCTTGTTATTATTGAAGAGTTTCAACATCGTAATATTGATCCTAAAGCAATACCAAGTGTCATTGTCTCCGGTCATGCTCCATTTTCTTGGGGAAAAAATGCATTAGATGCCGTCCATAATGCAGTTGTGCTAGAAGAAGTTGCAGCAATGGCATTAGCGACTCGAAGTTTAAATAGCGGGATTAAAATTCAACAAGAGCTTTCAGATAAACACTATTTACGTAAGCATGGTAAGAATGCTTATTATGGTCAACGGTAATTATGATGTATAAATTATTGGCATTAGACCTTGATGGTACAGTTTTAACAGATAATCATACAATTCATCCAAATGTAAAAGTAGCAATTCAAGAAATAAGTAAAAAGTATCATGTTGTAATTGTGACAGGGCGCCATCATACCGCAGCTTATCCTTATTATTTAGAGCTAGGATTAACAGCTCCAATTATTTGTTGTAATGGTACTTATATTTATGATTATCAGACTAATCAAGTATTAACGCATAATGCAATTAATAAGCTGCAAGCCTTAAGGTTTATTGATCTTGCAAAAGAACATCAAATGAAATTAGTGATGTATACCTCTAATGCTATGGTTTATTCACATGATAATCCCATTACTTATATGCATACGCTAAAAGAATGGTCTCTGAAATATCCATTATCACAACGGCCAAAAATATATCAAATAGATGATTTTAAGGCACTTGCCGCGACTGAAGAATATATATGGAAGTTTGTTGTTGAAGGAGATTCGAGTTCGATTGAATGCTTTAAGAACCACCCTTGGGTTAACGCTAATTTCAATGGCGAACGCTCTTGGTCAAATAGAATTGATTTTGCGGCGAAAGGAAATAGCAAAGGCAAACTGTTGGCTGAGTATGTCGCTAATTTGGGATTTCAGCCTTCTCAAGTGATTGCTATCGGAGATAACCACAATGATATCTCAATGATTAGATATGCAGGTTTAGGTGTCGCAATGTTGAATGCTGATGATACCGTTAAATCCTACGCTCAAATGATATGCAAAACAGATAATAATCAGGATGGCATAGCCCATCTAACTCGTCAAAAATTAAAGGATAAAACCATGACTAAACCAATGATTCAGATTGCACTTGATCAAACTAATTTACCAGCGGCTATTGATGTAGCTAATAATGTTGAAAGTTATGTTGATGTCATTGAAATTGGGACGATATTAGCTTTTGCTGAAGGAATGAAAGCGGTATCAACATTACGTAAAAACCATCCAGATCATATTTTAGTATGCGATATGAAAACAACAGATGGAGGCGCAATTTTAGCACGAATGGCATTTGAAGCGGGTGCAAATTGGATCACTGTGTCAGCTGCGGCTCACATTGCGACGATTGAGGCATGTAAAAACGTTGCTGATGAGTTTGATGGAGAAATTCAAATTGAGATCTATGGTAATTGGACAATGGAAGATGCTCAAGCATGGGTTGATTTAGGGGTAACACAAGCGATTTATCACCGTTCTCGTGATGCTGAGTTGGCAGGTGTTGGTTGGACAGATGAAGATCTTGTAAAAATGCGCGCTTTATCTGAACTTGGTCTTGAGCTATCGATTACTGGCGGTATTGTTCCTGAAGATTTGCATTTATTTGAGGGTATTAAAGCAAAAACGTTTATTGCTGGTCGCGCACTTGCTGGTGAAAAAGGCCAAGAAACAGCAGAAGCGCTAAAAGCGCAAATTAATCGCTACTGGAACTGAGGGAGGCATTTATGTATCAAAACTTACTACGACATCGGGTTGGACTTTATGAGAAAGCACTTCCTAATGAATTCAGTTGGAAGGATAAGCTAAAAACAACCAAAGAATTAGGTTTTGATTTCCTTGAAATATCAGTAGATGAGTCAGATGAACGCCGTAGTCGCTTAGATTGGAATGACGAAGATATATATGCACTTCGTCGACTTTGTGAACAATATGAAGTCCCATTGCAATCGATGTGTTTGAGTGCTCATCGTAAATTTCCGTTTGGTTCTGCTGATCAGAAGGTACGAGAACAAGCAGTCATTCATATGGAAAAAGCGATAGCTTTAGCATATAAATTGGGAATTCGTACGATTCAACTCGCTGGTTACGATGTTTATTATGAGCCAGCAGACAAAACTACGCATCTGCGCTTTATTGAGGGAATGAAACATTCAGCGCAATTAGCAGAGCGTGCTGGTGTTATGCTCGCAGTTGAGATCATGGATACGGATTACTTAAATTCATTGAGTAAATTTGAAGTCTTAAATCGAGAAATCAACTCACCTTTCTTTACTGCTTATCCTGATGTTGGAAATATCTCGGGTTGGAATTATGATATTGTTGCAGAGCTTAAATTAAGTAAACCGCATATCACGCAAATCCACCTTAAAGATACGTATCGAGTTACGTCTGACTACAATGGTCAATTCCGTGATTTGGTGATAGGTGAGGGAGAGGTTGACTTTAAAGCGATTTTTACAACCCTTAAAGAAACTGAATGTGTAGTACCTTTAGTTATTGAAATGTGGGCACAGGATGAGCACTGGAAAGAGAATATTAAAAAGGCTCAAGTTCGACTTAATGAAGTATGTCACCAAACAGGAGTGACGCCATTATTTAGTGTATAACCGCTATTTGACGCTGTAAGATCCCTAGCCCAATCACACAGTAATTACTTTTCGCTAAATCTGAATTAATGCAACATATTAATCCCCAATATGTTGCATGATTCATTACAATTAGATCGTAATAATGATGCTATTTCAGTTTATATTTTGGCACTGAGATAACCGTGTAGCGACGGAATTTATTGTTAATTTTTGAAGTTTATTTTTACTTAAATTTATTTGATATGCATCTAAGTTTTTAAAAAATTAATCACGTAAGTAAGTCGAGGAGGTTTTTTTACTTATAATCTTCTACAACTAAAATTAATCTTATTAGATGGTTAGGTATGGTTGTGGAAACAGTTACGTCTAAAATATCAACATCGCAATTAGCGAAAGCAAAAGGTTTAGCAGCTAGAAATTTATTTAATGAGTTAGCCGAAGCTGGTTATATAACCCGTGATAATAAAGAATGGCTGTTAACCGATATTGGTAAAGCTGCGCAAGGTGAGTATAAACAATCCTCTCAGTTTGGACAGTATATTGTATGGCCAAGAGAATTAGAAATTATCACAGCACCATCATTTGATGGTAAAAAACTATCAGCAACTCAAATAAGTGCTCATTTTAATTTAACATCACAAAAGATAAACCAAATACTGGATGAACTTGGCTGGATAAACAAAGCAGTGAAAGGTTGGAAAGTCAGTCAATCAGGCTCTCGATTAGGTGGTATTCAAAAAGAAGATTCGCGCACAGGTGTTCCCTATGTGGTATGGGATGAAACAGTGCTAACGAACAGTAGTTTAAAACATTCAGTTAATGAAATTACTGGTATTAATGCTGAAGTTAAAAGTACCGATAATTCAGTATCAAACTTTAGACAAAAATTTGAGGCTAAGCATCGCTCAGCTGATGGCCATTATGTTCGTTCTAAAGCCGAAATGTTAATTGATAATTGGCTTTACATGGCTGGGATTGTTCATGCTTATGAGCGAAAACTGCCTATTGAAGAAGATTTATATTGTGATTTTTATCTGCCAACGGGAAAAGTATATATTGAATTTTGGGGATTAGAAGATGATCCTAAATATGCTAACCGAAAGAAAATCAAACAAGAACTGTATGCGAAATATGGATTCAATCTAATTGAACTTAATGATAACGATGTTCAGAATTTAGATGATGTACTACCTCGTATGTTGTTAAAATTCGATATTAAAGCCTATTAATCCTTAGGAAGAGTTTGCTCTTCCTTTTTTATATTTTAGCAACTTACTTTATTTCCTATCGAGTATTTCAATCAGTTGCAGTAATATTAATCTATTCTGTTTCTCGATTGATCATCATGTCAAAAACCATTGATTTTTATCATCAAAATGCCTTGTTTCTGAGTGAGCAATATCTGTCACTTACTTTTGAACAAGTGCATCACAATTGGCAAGCACATTGGCCTGCTAGTTCATCGAAACATGTTTTAAAAGTACTTGATATCGGTGCAGGGGCTGGCCGCGATGCGCTGTGGTTTGCAAAGCATCATTGTGATGTTTATGCGATTGAGCCTGCTGATGATCTGCGTGAACAAGGTAAAAAATATTCTCAGCAGTATGTCGATAAGATCACTTGGCTAGATGATCAATTACCAGAGCTAAACAGCATTATTGAGCTTGGGATTCGCTTTGATTGTATTTTGTTATCTGCTGTTTGGATGCACCTTTCGCCAGCTGTCCGTAAACGCGCTTTTCGTAAATTATCGAATCTACTTGCACCAAGTGGAAAGCTTGTGATCTCGCTGCGTTATGGTGATTTTAGTGATGCGAGAAAAGCCTATGATGTCAGTGTAGAAGAGCTTGAACGGTTAGCACAGCAACATGCCCTGCAAGTTAACTTAATTTCTGAACTTGAGACCGATGAATTAGGTCGTAACAGCGTCCAGTGGCAAACCGTTGTGATGCAACTTCCTGATGATGGCAGTGGCGATTTAATTAAAGTTAGGCAAATTATTGTTAATGACGCTAAATCAGCGACCTATAAATTGGCGCTATTACGGACTCTTTTACACATTGCAGATGCACACCCTGGTGCAGTTCGTAGCCGTGAAGATAATAAAGTCCGCTTGCCACTAGGATTAGTTGCTCTTTATTGGATACGGCAATTTAAACGTCTAATAGATATTGATATCGATGGTGCTGGTATTCAACAAACTAGCGACAGTAAAAAAGGGTTAGGTTTTGTGAAACCACAAGGCTGGAACAAACTGACACATCTTAGTGCTGATGATTTATCAATAGGAGCATTGTTTGTTGGTGATGAAGCCAAAGCGCTTCAAACGGCAATTAGAGATAGTTTAAAAACGATTCAAGATGGCCCTGTTACTTTTATTTATCAAGGGGCTAAAAATAATACGCTATTTCAGATGGAACGAGAAAGAGTACCAACAAAAGATACCTTTGTGCTTGAACTTGGAGCGTTAGCTGAATTTGGCCATTTTGTGCTCGATGAAAGCTTATGGGAATGTTTGCGTTTATATAGCAGCTGGATAGAGCCATTAGTCGTGAATCAATGGATAGCGGAAATGCGTCGTTATAAGTTAAATGAAGCGCGGGGTATTGCGCTACAAACCTATTACGATTGTCTAAAATGGATAGACGAAAGCCATGATACCCGTGGTGTTCGCTATAAAATTACCGCTTTACAGCAAAACGGTGTAGAACTGGAAAGTGTATGGAGTGGTAAACGCTTACAGCCTGATTATCAGGTAGATCATTGCTTACCGTTTGCTTATTGGCCGAATAATGATAAGTGGAATTTATTGCCTGCCAGTAAAAATGAGAATAACCAAAAAAGGGCACGAGTGCCGACAAGACGCCGTTTAATTGATTCGAGAGAGCGTATCGTTAATTGGTGGCAACTGGCATGGCAAACCGAACAAGAGCAAAAACGTTTTTTTGATGAAGCGGTATTATCACTGCCTCATTTACCGTTAGGATGTCATAATTTTGATGATGTGTTTGAAGCGATGGGATTACAAGTTAATGGTGTCAAAAGTCGATTGCTTGTTGGTGAGTGGTAGCGAATAAAGAAAATACATAAAAAAACCGCCTTACTCACTTAATGTTTAAAGGATTAAGGCGGTTTTTATATAGATTATGCAAATATCTGGCTAATAAATAAAAACACACTCACAAGCATCGTCATAGTGCTATATTTCGAGACTTGCTTCACGGTTAGTTTAGTTAGCTTTGGTGCAAAAAGATTAACTAAGATACTGATATTACAAAAAATGAAGACACCATAGGTTTTTATATCTATATCGTGAGTTCTTAATAATTTTATTTGCGCTAAAATTAATATCACATTGAATGTAATACTAAGTACTCGCGTTATTTGAAATTGCAGTGTTTTAAATTCATTTTTTGAGTCGCTTTCATTTGCTTTGATGAGGTCGTTATCGGGTTGACTCATTAATATTACTTCCTGATATAAAAGGGATCATTGTTGCTCTGCTCAACAATAATAGCGTTAATGATAACTGCTAGTGAACAACCGATTTTTAAATCGTAATACCATAATTGCACAGCAGCTAAGGTTGTGCAATTGCCGCCAAAGCGAACTTAACTTGCACTAAATCGGTTAATACTAATGTACACAAACATATAGATAGCATAGTGATTGATGATATTTCCTTTACTTATTAAGGAAATAAGCAATCTAAGTGATGGAAATAATGATACCCGACCAGGTTTTGGTCGGGTAGTGGGAGGATTATTTACAAGGTACTAATTTGAGGGTGTAATTTTCACCAGCTGTTGTTGGCGGTGAATAACGTAAATAGCAATTGTCTGTTTTTAATTCAGCAACAGTACCATTAGGTTTTGTATTTTTAGTTGCGGTAATGATCATTGAATGAGAATAGGTATTGTCTGTTGATATAATCGTTGTCCAATCATATCCAGTACCATATTGGGATGTATTATTTTGACCAAGGTTTTCGACTAAAATATGCAGTGTCATATTATCGATGCTTGGGTAACCATAACTAAATTGGCAATATGAAGTCATGCCTATTTTACATTGTGGAAACGGTAAATTGGTTGATTCTGTGCCATCCGTTCGTGGTGCATTAGTGACATATTGTTGGTTTTCTAATCCGACAATCGCCATTTTGCTATAACCCATTTTAAGTCCGGAATTAACTGCAGCTTCTAGGCCTTTTAATGCGGCATTATTGGCATCTTTTTGAGTGTGGAGAAAACGAGGCATAGCAACAACAGCTAAAATCCCGAGAATAATAATAACTACAATAAGCTCAATAAGGGTAAATCCATTTTTTTTCATATTCAGTTTAGGCGTGCATGTTTGCGGTAAGGGTATAAGTGGTGGATTTTGTTTTTTAGTCGTAGTCGTGTCAATTTTTATGGGCATTATTTCGCTGTTAATGTGTGGCCGTACACGGTTTTCAAAAATATATTTAATTTGCTAAAATGAACGAGTTGATTTATTGCATTGTCAGCGTAGCCATTAGCTGTTAGTGTCGCAGCCCTTATGCATGTGTTACCGCGTGCAACCTTATATTAAACAACATATCGATACCTATATTTAACGGTAAAACTGGTATGTTGACGTTTACAGGACATCATTTTGAGTCAGACGGCATTTTCTACCCTAAATCTTCACTCTGATCTATTGAGCAACCTAGACTCACTGGGTTATGAAGCAATGACACCTATTCAAGCTCAGAGCCTTCCGCTTATTATTGACGGCAAAGATGTTATTGCTCAAGGTAAAACGGGATCAGGTAAAACCGCAGCGTTTGGCTTAGGATTACTTAATAACCTTAATGTTAAACGTTTTCGCGTGCAGACATTAGTATTGTGCCCAACACGTGAATTAGCCGATCAAGTTGCTAAAGAGATCCGTCGTTTAGCGCGTGCCATTCATAACATTAAAGTACTAACGTTATGTGGCGGTATGCCTTTTGGTCCGCAAATTGGTTCATTAGAGCACGGTGCGCATATTATTGTGGGTACTCCTGGTCGTATTGAAGAGCATATTCACAAAGGTTTCTTACGCCTTGATGAGCTAAATACATTAGTGCTTGATGAAGCTGATCGCATGCTAGAGATGGGCTTTCAAGATTCATTAGATGCAATTATTGATGTCGCACCAAGTGATCGTCAAACTTTGCTATTTAGTGCGACGTATCCTGATCAAATTGCATCAATTGCCAAGCGGATCATGAAAAATCCAGTCCAAGTAAAAGTAGAATCTAGCCATGATGATAGCAGTATCTCACAGCACTTTTACAAGGTTAGTGGCAATGAAGACCGTTTAGATGCAGTACGTTTGTTACTGAATCAACACCGTCCAGAATCTTGTGTGATTTTCTGTAATACCAAGCGTGAAGCACAAGAACTTTCAGATGATTTAGAAGACTTTGGCTTTAGTTCTATTGCGCTACATGGCGATTTAGAGCAGCGTGAGCGTGACCGTACTCTGGTATTGTTCTCTAATAAGAGTAAATCAATCTTAGTCGCGACAGATGTTGCAGCGCGTGGTTTGGATATCGATAACCTAGATATGGTGATTAACTATCATTTAGCACGAGATACTGAAGTGCACGTTCACCGTATTGGTCGTACAGGCCGTGCGGGTAGTAAAGGTATTGCTTGTTCATTATTTAGTGATAAAGAACATTATAAAGTTAAGTTACTTGAAGATTACCTTGATCGTGATATTAACGGCGAAGCATTACCTGCTGGTAACTTATTGGATCAACCAACGTTCCGCCCTGCAATGATCACTCTAATGATTGATGGCGGTAAAAAGCAAAAAGTACGCCCTGGCGATATTTTAGGTGCTTTAACTGGCGATAAAGGCATTGCTGGTGCTGACGTTGGTAAAATTAATGTGTTTGATCACTGTGCTTATGTTGCGGTTAAACGTGAAGTGGCGCGTGAAGCATTACAAAAATTAGAAAAAGGCCGTATTAAAGGGCGTAATTTCCGTTCGCGTCAACTGCGCTAATTGATTTGTAACACCTTAATCTAACCTTATTAAGCCGATGGTATGCTTGTTCTATAAAGCGACCATCGGCTTTTTTGTTGTAAAAACGAGCATAGTTAATTATTAATAAATTACATGGTTGATAGTGAATAAATAATAGTGTGTTATAAATGTAATTTAGTTGTAATTATATGCTGTTAAATATGTTTGTTTAGTATATAAAATAGCAGTCTTAAGCGAATGATGTAAGGCTATTAGACCATGATGTTGCTATTTATATTGAATTTTAAAAAGAGTATCCATTTATGCATCAAGAAATGATTGGATTGACAATTGCAGGCCTCGGAGTATTAGGGCTTGGATGTCAATGGCTTGCATGGCGTATGAAATTACCAGCAATTTTATTATTACTTATTGCAGGTTTAATTATCGGCCCAGTTGCTGGCATATTTAATCCTAATATCCTCTTTGGTGATTTACTGTTTCCACTGATTTCATTAGCAGTAGCGGTTATTTTATTTGAGGGCAGCTTAACGCTCAATTTTGCAGAAATAAAAAATGTCCGCAAAAACGTTAAAAGTATCGTAACTATAGGTGCCATCATTACGTGGATCATCACCAGTGTTGCGACACACTATTTATTAGATTTTAGCTGGTCATTGGCATTCTTATTTGGCTCGATGACAGTAGTAACCGGACCGACAGTAATCGTGCCACTGTTACGCACAGTAAGACCTCAAGCGAAATTGGCGAACATTTTGCGTTGGGAAGGCATATTAATTGATCCGATTGGGGCAATATTTGTCGTGATCGTGTACGAATTTATTATTTCTAGCAGCAAAATGCACAGTTTGGCAGTGTTTGGGTTAATGCTGGTGGTTGGTTTGGTGATTGGTGCCATTGCCGGATGGTTGATTGCATATGTATTACGTAATCATTTACTACCTGAATATTTACAACCGTTTGCGGTACTCGCTGTTGTGCTTGGTGTGTTTGCTGGCGCAAATGCTTTGGAATCAGAAGCCGGATTACTTGCAGTAACGGTAATGGGAATGTGGCTTGCAAATGCCAAGGATGTCGATATTCGCCATATTCTGCATTTTAAAGAAAACCTGACTATTTTGTTAATTTCAGGCTTATTCTTAATTTTGGCTTCTCGTATTGAGTTAGCTGATTTTCATGCATTAGGCTGGGGAGCGATCACGTTATTTGTCGTCATTCAGTTAATTGCAAGACCTGCATCTATCTTTATTTCTACCATGTTTAGCCAATTAGCCTTTAAGGAAAAGTTGTTTTTAGCATGGGTAGCGCCAAGAGGTATTGTTGCTGCGGCTATTTCAGCACTGTTTGCTCTAAAATTAATGGAAGACGGTGTTGCAGGTGCTCAGTTGTTAGTGCCACTGACATTTATGGTGATTATCGGTACGGTAGTGTTACAAAGTCTAACTGCACGACCAATAGCGCGATTACTTGGTGTTGCTGAACCATCACCAAAAGGCTTTTTGGTTGTTGGTGCCAATGATGTTGCTCGAGAAATAGGTTTAGCACTAAAAAAATATGATTGTCGCGTGGTAATGACAGATTCTAACTGGGATTATATTCGTGCAGCGCGCATGGCGGGGTTAGAAACGTATTATGGTAATGCGGTTTCTAGTCATGCTGACGAATATCTAGATCTGATTGGCGTGGGTCATTTATTAGCACTTACGCCGGATAAACATTTTAATGCGGTTGCGGCAAGTCATTATGAAACCGATTTTGGACAACGTAATATTTATCGCTTAAATGGTCGCCGTCATAATAGTGGTTTAGAAAAACACTCAGCGACTCAAGCTCATAGTGGCGCAGTGTTGTTTGGTGATGATATTAGTTATAAAAAATTAGCCAGTTTGATGAACCAAGGTGGTGAAATTAAACATACTAAACTTAGCGATAACTTTACCATTGATGATTATTACCAACAATACAGTAGTGGCTTGGTTATTCCTTTGTTTACGGTTGATTTAAAAGAAACCATTCATCCATTTACTGTGGTATCAAAAGCAGACGTTAAAGCGGGATGGACAATTATTGCGTTAGTGAAAGACGCTGATTAATCGTTGTTAGTTGTTTATTAGCGTTACCAAAAAAGCACCTGAGGGTGCTTTTTTTATTTCTGCTTAAAAACGGCGGTGATGAGCTTCACATTTTGGTGAAAAAGTAAGGTCTGTGGCGTGTTACATTTCATTCTTGTGCGTGTTACAAAAGTTACAGATACGGATTATTTGCAGTAGAACTCTTTTTTGGATAGAAGATCGCATTATTTTTCAGAATGCTCTGTTTTTTTGAATTAATATCACAGCTTTTTTTTAGCTTGATCTGTTGTGATGTTTTTAGTTAAGTAAATTATCAATAGTTGATCGTTATATACCTTGAGAGGCTAGTGCTAGTGGTGTGATATGCCTTCATATAAAGATGGATTTCTTCATTGAAAATGTATCTAAATGTAACCGCTTTTTTTTGGCTAGATTTTAGTAAAATAACAAACGTGATTAACTTCAATTTTAGTTATCTTTTTTACCATTATTATCCTCCGCAATCTCAGAGTGCGAGTTCAAACTCTGACTAAAAAAAATAGCTGTACAAAAAATAATAAGATACGGCACATCATTAAATATCGGGGGATTTTATAATGATCAAGCAACAGATGTTGGCAAAGAAAACCTTATTAGCAGCAGCCATTGGCTCGTTAATGTTCACCGCAGGTTGTAATAGTGATAACACTAATTCCACAACCGAAGAAAAGAAAAATCCACAAGTAGCGGTGAAATTTCAAAATATTCTCGATCGCACCGGTACACCAAAGCATCTAGCTGAAGTCAGTGCTGGTAACCATATGGCTTATACACCACTGCATGATAATGGTGCTTGGCATGGTCATTTGCTACCTGATTTACAGCAACGCTCTGAAAACATGGGTGGCTTTGGTGTAACCGCGATCGCTGAAGAATATAACACTTCGGTTGCAGAGTACTTTGATAAGCTGTCGATTTTAAAAGATGGTCAGCCGGTTAACTTTAAAGCGACGGCTTACAGTATTCCTGGCGCACTTATTCAGACCATGACCGCTGACGGTATTAACGTTGAAATGAAGTTACAGTTTGTTTCTTCACGCTCTTCGATCGTTGAAACCACGATTAGCAATGACACTGGTGCTGATATAGATCTAGTTTGGAATGGTAAACTGGTTGACGGCTATTATGCGAAAGATGGTGTTGCAAATCCTGAAACTGTTGCTGAAAAACTGCCGAATTTCACCCGTGATATGACGGCGGATAATAACGGTAATATTGAGCTTCAATTTGGCAAAGAGCGTGATTCATGGTGGGTACGTACTCGTGGTGATTCGGCATTTAATATTCAGCGTAGCATCACCGCAGACACCCATATTAATGGTTTAGAATACCAGTCAGTGGCTAATATTGGTGCTGTTGCTAATAAAACTATTTATACCGTATTTAGTCATACGCTAACCGCAGCAGAATGGCAGAAAGAACAGCCGATTGTTAACGATATTTTGGCTAACCCAATCCATTACATCAACGCAAGTACCACCCGTTGGGAAAACTACCTAACCAATGGTCTTGTTAATAAAAATGCGACTCCAGAACAAGAGCGCGTTGCTGTTAAAGCAATGGAAACCTTAACCGGTAACTGGCGTAGCCCTGCTGGTATGGTGAGTTATGATACGGTAACACCATCGGTAACTGCACGTTGGTTCTCTGGTAACTTGACATGGCCGTGGGATACTTGGAAACAAGCGTATGCGATGGCGCATTTTAACCCTGATTTGGCAATGGCAAACATTCGCACGGTGTTTGAGCATCAAGTGAAGTCTGATGATGTGCTACGTCCTTACGACAAAGGCTACCTACTTGATGTGGTTGGCATGAACATGTCTCAGCAACGTGGTGAGGCACTGGGTTTAACAGAGTTTGATGATGCTCAAACATGGAATGAGCGTAATACTAAACCATCACTGGCGTCGTGGGCGGTATGGGAAGTTTACACAACCCTGAAAGATAAATATAACCGCGCTGATGAAGCACAAGCTTGGTTACAAGAAATGTATCCTCAGCTAGTGGAATATCATAATTGGTGGTTAACAGCACGTGATACTAACCAAAATGGTATTCCTGAGTATGGCGCAGCTGTTGATCCTGAACATACTAAAGATGGTCAGCTGATCTACAAATATAAGTTAGAAGGCGACAAAGACTGGCGTGTTGAGTATGGCATCGAGAAATACAATGCGTTATTAGAATCTGGTAAGTATGTTGATATCAGTAGTCCAGCACAAACTGCAGCTTCATGGGAATCTGGTCGTGATGATGCAGCAGTATTTGGCTTTATCGATACCATAGCGGATGCACAAGGCTTAACCGACGTTAAAGAAATTGCACTTATCGATCAATTAGGTCGTTATGCTAATAAGCAACATGGATTCGATAATGCTTACTCAGTGAATGGCGATGCGGTGACTTATGCCAATACTGATCCCGAAAATACAGCTAAATTAAACTTAGCTAAAAAAGATTGGCAGGTGAAGTTTAGTGAGAACAAAGATGCTTCTGGCGAGGTTATTGGTTACTCACTGATGCAAGAGTCGGTTGATCAGGCGTCATACTGGTACAGCGATAATAAATACTTAGCTCAAATTGCGACGGTATTAGGTCATGATGCTGAAGCGGCTGTGTTTACTGCTAAAGCTGCAGAGACTAAAGATTATATTAACCAGTGTATGTTTGATCGTGAAACAGGTTTCTACTACGACATTAATATCGATGCAGAACAAGCTCGCTCATTAAATAATGGCTGTGCGGGTAATCCGATTGTTGAACGTGGTATGGGCGCTGAAGGGTGGTCGCCACTGTTTAATGGTGCTGCGAATCGTATCACTGCAGCGGCTGTGGTTGAGAATATGATGAATACGGAGAAATTTAATACCACAGTACCATTAGGTACGGCTGCAAAAGATAACCCAGCTTATGGTGCAGATATTTACTGGCGTGGTCGAGTATGGGTTGATCAGTTCTACTTTGGTGTTAAAGGAATGGCTGATTATGGCTACACTACACAAGCCAACGAGATGGTAAATAAGTTATTTAATAATGCACAAGGCTTAACCCTTGATCGCCCAATTCAAGAGAACTACAACCCTGAAACTGGCGCAGTGCAAGGTGCGAATAACTTCTCATGGAGTTCAGCACATTTATACATGCTTTATAATGACTTTTTAAAATAGTTTTGAAGCGATAGATTCTTGAGTCTATAGTTTATAACGCTGTTAACGGGTACTTTTCCCCTTGTACCCGTTTTACATTGCGCCAATGCAAAATTACATGTTGTTATTGAATGTGTAGATTTGTATTGGCGCTTTTTTAATCAATTAAATCTTGTGCTTTTAATTGGGCTAAAATCATTAAGGTGACGGTTGAGCTAATGTCGGTATCGTTACTGGTAAGCCATCGAATTTCTTCAATTTCAGATGCGGGTAATAAATCACCGTTATATTCAGCATAATAACAGGTCATTTTCACCATAATGCCAGGTTCTTTTCCGTGAGCCTGCGCCTGAAAGGTGCCGGCATAGCACAATGATGTTGGAATAAGATCCACCGATAACTCTTCTTTAATTTCACGCACTAATGCCTGAGTGTCTGTCTCACCAGTATCTCGTTTCCCTCCTGGAATATAGTAAGCGCTTTTTCCGTAAGATCGAGCACCTAATAATTTTCGGTGTTTTATATGAAGCCAAGCAAGCTTATCAATAGGTTGAAGTTTATTCACAGTCATCTCCTTTACTGCCAATAGTGTAACAGTTTCAGCAAAGATAAAAAAAGTGACTATCATTATTTCAATCTATGTTTGCATTTTATTTGTGCGTCAATTCATTTAGATCCATGTCTATTACATATGTTCATAGGCATAATCATCAGCCCTAGGTCATTGATGGTTAAAGTTTACTTTATCTTTAACGAAGGAATACGGTGTAATGAAATTCCGCTTAACGAGTACTTCTTATATATTATTAGTTGCTGTTTTTTTTGCAGCAATTCAAAACATCGCTTTGTGGAAGCATCTAAGTGAACTGTTTGCTGAAAATACCACTAATGATGGCGTTTTTATCGCTACGATCCCATTGTTTATTATCGCCGCACTCAATATTATTTTTAATTTACTGTTGTGGCCGTGGCTACAGCGGCCATTAGTTGCGATTCTGATATTTATCTCAAGTTTAGTCACCTATGCGATGTATAGCTATGGCGTCTATTTTGACTATGGGATGATTGTGAATGTGTTTGAAACTAACCCAGCAGAAGCTGGAAGTTACTTCTCTATCGCTGGTGTGGTGTGGATTGTTGCGATTGCAATTATTCCGATTGCGATCTTATGGCGCATTAAGGTTGTTTACCGCTCTGTTGTAAAAGAGATCATTGCACGTTGTATCAGTATTATAATTTCAGTTTTAGTGATTGTGGTGATTGCGGCGGGTTATTATAAAGATTATGCCTCATTGGTACGCAACCACTCTGAAATTAAAGCACTAATTAACCCAACCAATTATATTTCAGCAACATTTCGCTATGCAAAGTATCAATTAATTGAAGCAAAAATGCCATTTACTCAGTTAGGTATTGATGCCAAAGATAACCACCAATCTGGCAAGCATAATGTTGTGGTAATGGTTGTCGGTGAGGCATCACGTTCAATGAACTATTCATTAAATGGTTATGATCGTGATACCAACCCAGAATTAGCAAAACGTAATGTGATCAGTTTTTTAAATGTAAAATCATGTGGTACCGCAACGGCAGTATCATTGCCTTGTATGTTCTCGGTAATGACCAAAGCGAGTTACAATGCGATAGCTGCTCGCCATCAAGATACCGCGATGGATATTTTACAGCGGGCGGGTATTGATGTTGATTGGAAAGACAATGATAGTGGCTGTAAAGGCGTGTGTGATCGCGTTAAGCATATTGTGATCAACGCTGATAGTGATCCTAAGCTTTGTCACGATGGTACCTGCTACGATGAAGTCTTGCTTAAAAACTTACAAGCTCAAATTGATGATGCCAAACAAGATACGCTTATTGTATTGCATATCATTGGTAGTCATGGCCCAACATATAACGATCGTTACCCAGCGAAATTTAAAGTGTTTAAACCAACCTGTAATACCAGTAATTTACAAGAATGTAGCCGAGAGCAGGTCACTAACACTTATGACAATACTATTTTATATACCGATCATATTTTAAGTAGTGTGATTGATATGTTGAAAAGTGATGATCATAACGCCAATACAGCAATGATTTACATGGCTGATCATGGTGAATCACTGGGTGAAGATGGGGTTTATTTACATGGGCTTCCTTATTCAATTGCGCCGAAAGAGCAAACAACAGTGCCGTTAATATTATGGTTATCGCCAGCTTATCAACAAAGCCAGCATATAAACCGTCAATGTTTACAACGAGAAGCGGCAGCTGGTGGCTATTCGCAAGATAATTTATTCCATACGTTATTAGGCATGATGGACGTTAAAACCAAGGTTTATGATCCTAAATTAGATATATTCTCCCAGTGTCAGCAATAAATATATTGAGTGAGAAATAAACTAAAAAGAGGGCTGTTGTCCTCTTTTACTTTTATTTCATTGTTCAAAATGTATCATTAGTAACACATACATTAAGTCTTTTAATAATAAAACAGAGAGATAACCATGAAACCTGGTGCTACAGGCTTAAAACGGATCATTAATGCAACCGGATATTCTGTACAAGGCTTAAAAGCGGCGTGGTTAAATGAAGCTGCTTTTCGTCAAGAAAGTATTCTATTAGTTATAATGACGATCGTTTCATTTTTTATGCCAGTGACAAAGGTTGAACGATTAATGATGATTAGCTCATTATTTATTGTTGTTATTGCTGAGTTGATCAATTCAGCCATTGAAGCTGTCGTTGATCGCATTGGGCCTGAACATCATCAGTTGAGTGGTCGAGCGAAAGATATTGGTTCTGCTGCAGTATTTGTTGCGCTTGTTTTGGTTGTTATCACGTGGGGTAGTATTTTATTTTTATAATTGAAATACCTATTAATAGCGCCAGTATTGTTAATTATAATAATACTGGCGCTTTTTTATGTGGCTCTATTGGGAGTGATAGCCAGTTGCTTTGTCTGCGATGATTTGACCATCTTTAATGGTGATAATTCGCTTAGTGCGTTCCGCTAAACTAACATCATGAGTGACGATAATTAGTGTTCGTCCTTGTCGGTGTAGATCATTAAATAGCGCCTCAATTTCTGCTCCCGATTTAGAATCAAGTGCGCCAGTAGGTTCATCTGCTAAAATTATCTGTGGATCATTAACTAATGCACGCGCAATAGCGACCCGTTGTTTTTGACCACCAGAAAGTTGATTTGGTTTGTGATGCATACGCTCACCTAACCCTACTTGTTCAAGTAAAGCCGCTGCTTTTTGATGACGTTGCTTGGTTTTAGTGCCTCGATACACTAAAGGGAGGGCAACATTATCAAGGGCTGTGGCATAGTCTAATAAATTGAAACTTTGAAAAACAAAACCAATATTATGATTCCTAATTTTAGCCAGTTGATGACTGGTTAAGGCTGAAACATCTTCATTATTGAGTTGGTAGTCACCGCTAGTTGGAATATCTAAACACCCCAATATATTCATAAGGGTCGATTTTCCTGATCCTGAGGGACCTAAAATAGATAAAAACTCACCTTTATTGATAGTCAAAGAAACATTATCAAGTGCTTTAACAAGGTGCTCACCCTCACCATAATATTTACAAATATTAGTTAATGAGACTAAGGGATGCTGATTGTTGGAATCAATCGAGGGTATTTTACTCACTTTGTAGTGCCTCTAGTGGAGTGATACTGGCCGCTTTGTTGGCTGGAAACCAAGCTGCAACAATACCAACAACAATTAATGCAACCACAACAATAGCCATAACGCTAAGAGATAACTCCGGTTGTGGTTTGCCTAGATATATATATAACTCACTGTTCGTCATTGGTATTTTTTTGATTAACGCAATTAATCCGACTGTTAAACATAAGCCAATTGTGCCGCCAATCATCATGGTCAGCATCGCTTGAATGAGATAATGACAGCGAATGTTATTGGGAGTCGCACCAACAGCCATACGAATACCAATATCGCGCGTAGCACGCTTAACGCTGGCATACATCACATTGGCAATACCAATACCAGCAACCATCAGCGTAACAAACCCAATAATGCCTAAAAATGTTTGTAAACCGAGCAGAAAATTTCGCATTGATTCTTGATTAAGCAACATATCATCAGTTTGAACCAGTGTTTCATCATTGATATTAGCGTTATATTTTTTGGCTAAAACGTGACGAATCGTGACAGCTAAACGTTCTCGATTAGTATGTGGCTGCGGTTCAACGTTAAAGGCATTGATCGGTTGTTGAGGAAAAAAACGTTGCCAAGTTGCCAGAGGAACCAGAGTGGCATACATTGATTCTGATCCTTGTTCTATCCGTCTTGGAGCATCAAGTATACCGATGACGGTAAAATCAATATTACCTATTTTAAGTGTCTGGCCGATCGGATTATTATCAAGTTTTTTAGGATCACCATAATGATAAGGCTTGTCATTAAATAGCGTCATAGCGGTGTCTTTACCGATAATCACCACTTTACGTTGCTCACTCGTATCTGTAGGGTTAAACCAGCGTCCACCGGGTTCTAAGGTTAAATCATTAATTGCTTTGTAATTATTTTCAACCGCTAACACTTCAGTATAAGCGAAACGATCGCCTTTTGTGACGGGCTGATCCCATAAAGCAGAGGTTGAGACCCGCTTAACATCAGGTAATGTTGCTAAATTCTCGCGGTCAGATAAATGTAAATCAAATGCTTTGCCTTGAAAGAAACGCCCTTGTGTAATACTGGCTGTTCCGCCCGTGACATAAATAAGATCGCCATTACCGCTGGTGGTGCTTCTAATAAGTCCTTGGCGAAGCCCTTCACCGGTGGCTAACATGGTGCTTATACACATGGTTGACCATACAATCGCTAAAATAGTAAGACATAATCGGAGTTTTTCTGCAGCCATCTCATGCAGAATTTGTTGCAATGGAAACATGTTATGCCCTCGCACTTAATGCTATGACTGGCGTGAGGTTCGCCGCTCTTCTTGCAGGAAAAAAAGCAGCCAGTAATGCTAATATTGCAGTGATGCTGAGCGTCAAGAAAATCGCATTAGAGGTAAGAGCCGGTGTGCCTAGCCATTGCGGTAAGTGACTCATCACTAATGCCTTGACGATCAACCATGAGATGCTAAAACCGATAGCGGTTCCTAATATGACTAATACCGCACCTTCAACTAAAAATTGCGTCAAGATATGGGTTGGTGTCGCGCCAATCGCTAGTCGTACTCCAATTTCACGGGTACGCTCTGTCACCGATAAAAACATAATATTGGCAACGCCTAGTGCTCCTACGGCTAATGTCATAGCACCACTGGCTGCTAAAAATAATTGAATACCTCGAAATAGAGCTAAATATGTATTAGCGAAGTGGCTAAAGTCCGGTGCATTAATCGCTTGAGTATCTTGAGGATCAAACTGAAGCACATGAGAAAAATGTGTTTGTATCGCCTTTCGTAATGCTGCAAGTGAGACTTTTTTTTGCGGAGCAACAATCGCTTGTGATGGTGGGCCTTGCCAGATATCAGCATAAGTTACCGATGGAATAATGAGGCTTCGAGCTGGAAACGAATAGTTCTTTTCATTTTTAGGTACTACGCCAATAATGGTAAAAGGAATCGCATTAATTTTCAGTTGTTCACCAATAGTTAGCTTAGCTTGTTTTGCTAATCGCCATCCAATAATGGCGACGCGGCTGTGATTGCGCTGATCACTGATTGTGATTGGACGTGAACCTGATAGCAATTTTATACCTTGTAAAGGCAGATAATGCGTATCAACGCCGTTGACCACCGCCCGTAGTTTTATGCCTTTCATATCAGTGACATTGGGTTTCTTAGCTCTAAAAACAATCGCCAGCTGTTTTACTTGCGGTAATGTGGCGAGTGATTGATATTGTTTTTGTGTTGCATGAAGCACCCGTCGTGCCGGATAGCCTTGCCACGGAAGGGATGTTTGTCCCATCAACACTTTTTGATTATTGTCGATAAGCGATGACAATGATGTTTTATTGGTTTGGTAAAAGCCTTCACCGAGTGCAACTAATACTAATACCGAGATAATTCCCCACATAATCGCAATTATCGCTAATAAACTGCGAAGCCGATGCGCCATAATGGTTTGTAAAGTTTGCGCTAACAGGGTCATCATTGCTGCAGTGCCTGTGACAGTTGTACGATAGTTTTATCGTTTAATTGTCCAGTTAAGCTTAATAATTGAATTCGATGTAGCCAATAGGTATAAAGAAGATCTTGTAGGCTTTCTTTACTTTTATAGACCTTTTCTTGAATCTGAATAATATCAAGCGCGGTGGTACCGTCAGTGCCTGAGGTATAAATTATTTGTTTGGTCTTAAGTGCTTTGAGATCGGCTTGTAGCTTTTTACTACCAATATCAACTCGTTGCCAATCAAGATCTAATTGATTAAAGCGAGTATTAATATCATTGGTTAAATCCAATTCAACTTGACGCAATTGTTGCTGCGCAATTTGGACACCAACTTTAGCTTTACCGACTTGTGAGCGTATTTTGCCATTAAGATCAAGGGGCACATTGAGGGTGATGCCAGTGTTAAGGTTATCACTATGGCCATTAAAATCATTGCTGTAGCTAATATTGCCCGATAGGTTAGGGTAATAGTCTGCTTGTTGTTGCTTCACTGCGAGTTTAGCCTGACGCAGTTGTTGCTGGGCAGCAAGAAGATCAGGACTATTATCTTGGGCCAACTTTAGCCATTGTTGCTTGGTGTTTTTTTGTAATGGTGGTCGATGTAAATTCTGACTATTAATTTCATCAACATGCTGTGGCGGTTGGTTAATCAATTTGGCCAGAATGGCTTGTTGCTCTGCCAGTAATGATTGCTGACTTAATAAATCACTATAGGCACCAAAGACATTAGTATTGGCATCATCGACTTCTGTTGAAAGAATAATACCGGCCTGATATTTTTTTTGAGTCAAGGTTAATAAATGTAATGCATCTTGATGTTGTTCGCGGGTAATACCAACAGCCACTTGAGCCTGAGCAAGTTTAAAATAGGCATCAATAACACCATAAGCGAGCTGATTTTGTTCTTTTTTTAGTTCTAGCTGAGCATAAACGACCTCAGCTTGCGCTTGATCAAGCGCAAGCCATGAACGACTGTCCCAGATAGATTGGTTTAAGGTAACCGTATAGCCTGAGGGTTGGGTTGCATCGTGATCAGACCATGTTTTACCTGCTGTCGCTGATAAATCTGGCAGTAACGCACTTTTAGCCACCTCAGTATCAAATTGGCTTTGCTCTTGTTCTAGTTGTTTTATTTTATAACTTGGATTGGTATTTTTAGCAGCAATCCACGCTTGGTTGATTGTTATTGCATGGCTTGTTAGGCTCCAGCAACTTAAACCTGCCGTCATTATTAGTGTTGTGACAATGCGTACTTTAGTCATTGGTATCACCTACTGTACTGGCATCTATCAGTGATTGCTTGGTATCAATGCCTGTTTTAATTTCAACATTAATACCATCAGATAACCCTAGTGTTACTGGTTGGTAGTGATAGCCTTGTTCTGAATCATCAGGGATTAAAACTTGTGCCGTATCGCCATCAAAATGCAGAGCGCGCTCTGGTAATGTCATTACATCATCAGCTTTACTTAAGGTGATCTCTGCTGTTGCTGAAAACCCAGATCGTAGCACCATGCCCTTAGGGAATTTGATTTGGCTTACTTCAACGGCAAAGCCATTATCAAAACTTTGTTGCTGTTGATTAGAGCTGGCATTATTGTCATTAAGTTTTTCTGACTGCACTGCGACTTTAGTTAATACACCTTCAACTTTTTTTTCAGGGTAAGGTGATAAGGTTAATGTGACGGGCATTCCTTCTGATAATTGTGCCGCATCATGCTCACTCACGGTACCCTTAAAGATAATATTACTCATGTCTGCCATGGTCATAATTTCAGTTGCGGCTTGGTTTGATTCTGTCGATATAATCGGTTCACCCACGTCTACTTTAATATCAATAACCGTACCTGTAATTGGGGCGCTAATGATCGAGGTTAATTTGACATTACCAGCCGTTGATTCGCCTCGACTTTTTAAATCCATATCTTGTTGGCTTTGTTCAACTGTTGCTTGAGCGGACTTGAGTTGAGCCTTGCTTTTAATATAATCGCCAAAATTAGCCGGAATAATATTTTGTGCCACTAAACGTTGGTAGTTTTGTAAGGTTTTTCGCGCAAGTTCAAGATCAGCCTGACTTTTGAGGAGATTAGCATGAGCAGCTGTAAGGTCTTGAGGGGTCGGGTTTGGACGTAATTTCACTAATGGGCTATGAACAGTTACATGTTCTCCAACTCGAACATAGATATCGTCAATAATACCACCGATCTGAGATTTTACCTTTACAACCTGTGCCGGCATGATTTCACCCACAGCAACGGCTTGTTTTTTGATGGTTGCTTGTTTTACGGTGAGTGTCGTAAAGCTGTGCTGCGGTGGTGAATGGGTAGTGGAATAATATATGCCACCTAAACTAATAGAAGCCAATGCCGCAGCGGTTATCCAGCGTTTTTTCATATTAACGTCCAACAACAAGGTAAAAATAGAATGAGTTGGTCAGTAGGTTTTCTGATTTCAGATAATTATGTTAAGAAATTGGAGCCTAAACTGATAACAAAATAAAGCGATAAGATAATCAAATATTACCACTGCATTGTTAATTCTTCGTAGTTTATTTGTGAGAGGATTAATGAAAATGTTGTTGGATAACGGAGCGATGTCAGGTTTTTTACTATAGATGTAACGTTATTGTAAGCTTGGATTAGTATTTTGCGCTGTAAAACCAGCGCAAAATAGGCTTAAATTAGTCTGTTATTGTTTTTTAGTTGCCCACAGATGTAATAAATCGGTAGCAATGGTCGCTGCCGCAAGTGCTGTAATATCGGCATGATCATAAGCAGGTGCAACTTCAACCACATCCATTCCAATAAGATTAATCCCTTGTAAACCACGAATAATTTTCAGTGCCTTATCTGAGCTAATGCCGCCACAAACAGGCGTCCCCGTGCCAGGGGCATAGGCAGGATCTAAACAATCAATATCAAACGTTAAGTAAACCGGCATCTCGCCAACAGCGGCTTTAATGTTTTCAACAATCTGCGCCACACTCCAATCATTAGCGGTATCGGCAGAGATAACATTAAATCCTAGTGTGTCACTGTGTTCGGTACGAATACCAATTTGCACCGAATGTGTCGGGTCAATTAAGCCTTCCTTTGGTGCATGGTAGAACATCGTGCCATGATCAAACTTACTGCCTTGATCATAAGTGTCAGTATGAGCATCAAAGTGAATTAATGCCATTTTACCAAAACGTTTCGCATGAGCGCGTAATAATGGTAACGTGACGAAGTGATCGCCACCAAAAGTAAGCAGCGTTTTTCCTTGCTCTAATAAGCCTGTAGCATGTGCTTCCAAGCGCTCGCACATCTGAGCTGCATCACCACAATCAAACACTAAATCACCGCAATCGGCAATTTTAATGGATTTTAAGAGGCTAAAATTCCATGGCCAGCGTTTGCCTTCCCATGCGAGATTCGTTGATATTTGACGAATAGCCCCCGGCCCCATGCGACTACCAGAACGGCCTGTTGTTGCCATATCAAATGGCACTCCAGTGATAATAACATCAGCGTCTGACTCCATTGGTGCAAAGTTTAACGGTTGACGTAAAAAGCCAAATGCGTTGGCATATAAAGAGTAATCTGGGTAATTAGCTAGTGTTGCCATGGTTTTCTCCAACAACAATATTACAGGGCAAAAGGCCCACTAAAAGTCCTATCACTGCTTAATTGTAGTGATAGGGTGTTCAAAATAGGATGACTATTTTTTAAGTCTTAAATTGCGCGAACATCTTCTAGGTAGGTATATCCTTCAAGTCCATCTGCCAATTCTTTGAGAATACTCTCACGCTCATCTTCAGCGAGGTGTTGCTGTGCCATTAATTGGTATTGGCGCAGAAACTCATTTGAATCTAAGTGTACATAACGCAGTACATCACCGACGTTGTCACCACGATCAATTTTTTCGATGTAATAACCACCATCAGCAGTACAACGCACCACGGCGGTATCGGTATCGCCAAATAGATTATGCATATCACCTAAAATTTCTTGGTATGCGCCAACCATAAAGAAACCAATGCGGTAGGGTTGTTCATCACTCCATGTTGGAACCGGAAGTGTGCTTTCTATACCTTGGTTTTCAACATATTGGTCAATCGCACCATCTGAGTCACAGGTGATATCAAGAATAATCGCTCGACGTTCTGGAGCTTTATCTAAGTTACTTAATGGCAAAATAGGGAATACTTGCTCAATACCCCATGCATCAGGTAGTGACTGAAACAGTGAGAAATTAACAAAAAATTTATCTGCTAAACGCTCATGTAACTCATCGAGTAATGGACGATGAGCACGATTTTTAGCTGATAATGTTTTTTCAAGCTGGTGACATAAACGTAAACTCACTTGTTCAGCCCAAGCTCTATCAATAAAGCTGATCATGCCAACGGCAAACAAAGAGTGAACTTCAGCTAAATCGCTTTGGTTATCATGGTAGAGCTCAACCAATGAACGGTGATCGGCGTTATCCGTCAGTTCTTTCCAAGAGCGCCACATATTGTGCAAAATATGCGGTGCATCTGCTGCTGGTGCTGAAATCGATTCTGGTTTATAGCTTTCAATACCAACCACATCAGTGATTAATACCGCGTGGTGAGCGGTTAAGTTACGACCTGATTCTGAAATGATACGCGGCATTGGCATCTGGTATTGTTGGCAAATATCACCTAAGACATAGACCACATTATTGGCGTATTCATTGATGCTGTAGTTCATTGAACAACTGCTTTGGCTGCGTGTTCCTTCGTAATCAACGGCTAAGCCGCCACCAACATCAACGGTAGTGATTCCAGCGCCTAATTTCTTCAATTCAGCATATACACGACCCGCTTCACCAACACCATTACGGACATCGCGAATATTGGCAATTTGTGAGCCTAAGTGAAAGTGTAATAGTTGTAAGCAATTAAGCATTTCACGTTGGCGTAATTCTTCAATTACGGTTAATACTTGTGATGCTGATAAACCAAATTTAGACTTTTCACCACCACTTGCTTGCCATTTACCTTTACCTTGAGAAGCTAAACGTGCACGTAGTCCTAAGCGTGGTGTAACACCTAGCTCTGCCGCTTCTTGTAAAATAATTTTTAGCTCAGAGAGTTTCTCAAGGACGATGTAAACTTCGTGGCCAAGTTTCTCACCGATTAACGCTAATCGAATGTATTCGCGATCTTTATAGCCGTTACAGACGATGACAGAACTTGCCTCTTGCGCCATAGCAAGTACCGCCATAAGTTCTGGTTTACTACCTGCTTCTAGGCCTAATTGACGCTGCTGTTTAGCATATTGGCTGGCTAATATTTCACTAACGACTTCTTGTTGCTGGTTAACTTTAATTGGGTATACCGCAAGGTAGTCGCCTTGATAACCGTAATTTTCAATCGCTTGGTTAAACACGCTGCATAAGCTATCCACTCGATGGTGAAGAATATCAGCAAAGCGCACTAAAACAGGTAACGATGCGCCAGCTGCAATTAATTCATCAGCAAGCTGCGATAAACCGATAGCATTGGCTGGGTTATTTACATCGGGACGGGCAACAACGGATCCGTCTTTTGCAATATCAAAATAACCTTGGCCCCAATAAGGTGTATTATAAACGTCACGGGCATTATTAATTGTCCAATCACTCATTGTTTAATCTCTTCCTGAGCGAAAATACGGTAGCCATAAAAGACAGGTGCATAACATCCCTGCTTGGCTGCAGTAAATATCGAAATAGTGTGGTGACTGACACGATAACGGTCAGAATAAATGTACGTTGTTATTGAAATCTAATCGCGCAGATTGGCGCTATAGCATTTTCAATTACAAGCGACTGGGACTATCTGAGCTGGAATCGTCATTACAAGTCATGAACAAACGCATTGTTCTTCTTGATAGGTGAGGTTTGGCTTTGGTTGTTGCGTTGTCGCATACTTTATTGAGGCTAAAAAAAGCCCTCGAGTATAATGCGGCGAGAGTTTTCATTGTCATTACCCTTAAAGGTCGTGCTATTACAACAAGCACAGTATGACAGGGAATAAGAATGCCCGATGCAATCTCAGTCTACACCTCAAACCAATAATTGGGTGCGTTGCGATTAGACAATTGAATGGTTTTTAGTGCAAACAAAAAAGATTTGTCGTTATGATTAATTTTAGTTGTTACGATTAAAGGTGAAGATTAAATATAGAGTAAGCATAATAACTACGTATATATTAGCAATAATATATACATCACTCGATATATAACCAATTAAATTTATTGATATAAAAAAAGTTTCCCAATATTTAATATTAGCGAAATTAATAGCCAATAAATGTAATGTTAGTACGTAAAAGTGTATAAAAGCAGCTATTACGTTTATAAATATGAGATTGTTAATTTGCCCTTTAGAGGGTGATTAAAGGAGTGTTTAGTGGCTGGTGCAAGTTTATTAACTTTGCTTGATGATATCGCAACCGTACTTGATGATGTTGCCGTGATGACCAAAGTCGCTGCGCGTAAAACCGCAGGTGTTTTAGGTGATGATTTAGCATTAAATGCGCAACAGGTTACTGGTGTGCGTGCTGAGCGTGAGTTACCTGTAGTGTGGGGCGTTGCAAAAGGTTCATTTAAAAATAAATTAATCTTAGTCCCTGCGGCGTTATTAATCAGTGTCGTGGCGCCATGGTTAATTGTGCCGATGTTATTATTGGGCGGTTTATTTTTATGTTTTGAAGGCGTTGAAAAGATTGCTGAAAAATTATTTCATCATGATAGCGATGTCAAGCCACAGCAAATATCGGCAGAGAATGTTGATTTAGTCGCCTATGAACGTGAAAAAATAAAAGGAGCAATAAGAACCGATTTTGTGTTATCGGCTGAAATTATTGTGATTACATTAGGCACAGTACAAGATCATCCCTTTTTAACTCAAGCTATTGTGGTGAGTCTTATTGCGGCGGTAATGACAGCAGGTGTTTACGGTTTGGTTGCAGGGATTGTTAAGCTTGATGATGCGGGTTTGTATCTTGTAAAACATAGCAACGGAGCTGGATTTAAGCACAGTTTTGGCTCGTTATTGGTCAATGTTGCGCCTTATTTAATGAAGACATTAGCCGTAGTTGGTACTATTGCGATGTTTTTAGTCGGTGGTGGTATTGTGGTTCACAGTATTCCGCAAATACACACCGTGGTTGAACAATTAACTCAGCAGCTCACCTTTTCTGGATCTCACACCATTGTGCCGCCGTTATTAAATGGTGTCGTAGGTATTATTGCCGGTATTGCAGTGCTGGTGGTAGTGAGTTTAATAAATAAAATTCGTGGTAAGTCAGCACATTAATTTATTATTGTTAGTGTGCTAAATCAGCAAGATATAAAATCAAAAATGCCAGTGATATTAAGCACTGGCATTTTTTTTATGATCTATTTTACGTTATTACCACGTGTATTTAATACCCATACGGTAACGTGTTTGACGATTGTCTGTATAACGACTTTGGCTAACGTTCCCCACTTCTACGAAGGGGCGCCACATTGTGCCTTCAACGGTTTTGTAGGTGTACATTAAACGGAAGTTATGCAGGTAGTTAGTATCTTTATTATCGAATTGTGGTAGTGCATCGCCTTCCATTTCTTTCCAAATTTGGAACTCATATTGGAAGTCCCAATTATTGGTGTTGTAACCTAGCCAGAAATCAACTTCTTGAATTTTAGAAATATAATTTTGTTGATTAAGGTTTTGTTGATTGTAATCCCAGAACTTCCACTTATAACGACCTTGAACACGAATACCATTATCAAAACGATAGTTTAAACGTGCGTAAGGTACATAAACTAAACCTTGCGAGGTGAAATCGAGTGAAAGGCCACCGATGCCCATAATGTTATCAGTTAACTTTTTGTAGTAATATGCTGAAAACTCAGAGCCGTTCATTGTCATACCATCAAACATGGTATTGAGTTGATCATTGTTATAACGCGCGTCTAATTCAAAACCAATATTCTTACCCGTATCTAAAAATGCTTTTACGCGATCGCCATGACGATTAGTACCATCACGATATTCATGGCGATATTCAATAGTAGTTTTGTAATCGTTGGCATAGCTAAAACTTGTCGCAGATAAAAGGGTCGTTGCAAGGATTACTTTAGTGATGGTATTCATTGATTGTCCTTAATTTAATATGAGTTATGTCGCGCTTTCTCTGTTAAATAGAGACAGCGTTAAATTAATAATAAAAAGATCTATTACAGGTTATTTATGAACGGCTATAAGTAAGCATTGGCGCTGTGTGCCGGTACGGTTGTTGGTCGCCATGGATCGCCAGTGTGTTCAAGCCATGGTATTAATTCTTCAGTAATTAATTTGTCGATAAGCATTGGATTCGTAGCAGCAATATTTTCCATTTGGTATGGGTCAATTTGATTGTCATGCAATACATAAGTCAGCGGCTTACCAATTTTTCTATCAATCATTAAGGTATAGCGTTGCGAGCGAATGCCACGTCGTCCATATGATTGGCCGCCATAGGGCATAAAAGTGTAAAACTGTGATGTTGGTTTACTATCACCGTCAATGCCACGGAGGGTATTGGCAAAGTTAGTGCCTTCAACGGTATCTGGGATGAGATTTTCCATACCCATTAAGCCCAGCATGGTTGGGTAAATGTCAGGAGCTGAAAATAATAAATCATTTTGTTGTGGGTTCAGCTTACCTGGCCAACGGAAGATCATTGGAATACGCATTGCTTCGTCATAGTGAACATTTTTGGTTGGGTTACCGTTTGAACCCATACAACAACCATGATCAGAGAAGAACACTACTAAGGTATCTTCAGTAAGGTTGAGGCGATCTAATTCATCAATAATGCGTCCGAATTGCTCATCAACACCATTAACCATTGCCATATATTGTTTAAAATACTGCGGGCCATAACCTTCTTGGTAAGATTTATCCCATTGCACATTAGGACGGGTATTTAATTGTTGCGATGTTTTACCACTAAAGCGATCTAAATACTTTTGTGGTACTTGATCATAAGGCGAATGGGGGGGATTCATCGAAACCACAAGCGTAAATGGTTGATCTTGCTTACGGTATTGACCATTTTCATTGCGTAGATATTTAATTGCGATATCCGCTTCGTGCTCAGGGCTCCACTGATTAATCCGCAGAGGTTTATCGCGGGTTGTGTCATTGGTCCAGTACATTGGCGTCATGTGCTTGTCATAGGTGCCATAGGCATACCAGAAATCAAATCCATGACGACGATCTGGTGCAGTCCAATCATTCCAATAACGTCCTTCAGCAGGATTATTGTAGCTAGGGATAAAAGGGGCTTGTGGCGCATCTAAGTGCCATTTGCCGATATAACCCATGCTATAGCCTTGTCTTTTTAGAACATCAGACCACGTCAATGTACTTTTCTTTAATTCAATCCCGAAATCTTTACCACCAAATTGGCCTTCAACACCTGTGTGGCTATTACCTTGAATACCATTACGGTAAGGGTATTGCCCAGTCATTAACATGCCACGGAACGGAGTGCATAGTGGAAAGTTTGATACAGCTTGGCGTAAAACGGCACTTTGACGTGCAAATTTATCAATATTGGGTGTCATTGATGGATCTTGTTGCATAAAACCTAATGCTTGAGCACGAAATTCATCAGGAAATATGATGACTAAATTAGGTTTTTTAAGTGTTTTTTGTGAGCTTGCTTTTGAAGCCGTTGCCGCTTGGGTATAACCCGCAGATAAGGTTGCAGCAACAGCACCACTAGCTGCCATACCTTTTAGTAATCCTCGACGTGATATAGACATCAACAAATCCTTATAAATTGAAAATATATAGTACTAGAGCATAAGCTTTTGAGTTGCTTCGGATCGTAAGCTAATGAAAGTTTCTTGACTGTGTAATCGGTCACATAAAAGAGATCGAAAGCAAAATAATGTAATTACTGATTAATTTGCGATAAATATAAGAGAGATGACGCGGTATTTTATAAATTCAAGCTATGAATAGTTGGTTTATTGACTTTCGTTCTATATGATAGAAGGACTTACGTAACCTTACGTAAGATTTCATCGAAAGATATCGAAAGAATGTGAAAGAGATCAAAAGTTTTGTCTTGTCGCATTGTGGCTTTGTTTTTTAAGTGTAAGATTATTTCGAAATCAAATGAAAGAGATTTTGTTTGATTTCACAAGGAGACAAAAGTGAAAAGTGCAATTGAAAGGCGAATGGAAATCGTCAACGTGGTGAACCAAGAAGGAAAAGCCCGTGTCGAGGATCTCGCAGAAAAATTTAATGTATCAAGTGTCACGATTCGTAGTGATCTGAGTTTCTTAGAAAAGAATGGTTATGTAGTGCGTTCTCATGGCGCAGCTATTCCTAACTCAGGTGTGATTGCTGAATTAACCATTCATGAAAAGCGCCGGCATAACGCAGGAGTTAAGTCGCTCCTGGGCCAAGCCGCTGCCAAGCTTATTCATGACGGTGACACTGTCATTTTAGATTCAGGGACAACAACCCGCGAAATCGCAGCCAGCTTAAAAAGTATGGAAAATGTTGTTGTCATGACCAATGGTCTGGATGTGGCAATGGAGTTAGCTTCAGCACCGGGTGTTGAAGTATTAATGTCAGGTGGCGTACTTCGTAAAGAAGCGTTATCTTTTTCAGGCTCTCAAGCCGAAGCTGGCCTCAAGAACTTTCGTTTTGATAAAGTTTTTCTTGGGGTTGATGGCTTTGATTTACGAGCTGGTATCACTACACACAGCGAGCAAGAGGCAAGCCTCAACCGTTTAATGTGTGAAATTTCTGAACAAGTGATTGCGGTCGCTGATTCGACAAAGTTTGGTAAACGTAGCTGCCATATGATTCGTGAGTTCGGAAATATTGATATTTTAGTAACAGATGCGGACATTCCTGAAGATTATTTAGCTGGTCTTCGTGAAATGAAAGTAGAAGTTATTATTGTTGAAAAAGAGCACTGACTGATTAACTCCATGATCACATCACAGATGATGATTGTGGAGTTAATAAATGAACACCCTACAAACGCTTGTCCAACGTCATAAAGCAGGTGGCAATAATGGTATTTATGCTGTTTGCTCTGCACATCCGCTCGTTATTGAAGCGGCATTTGCTCAAGCGTTGGATGATAACTCAGCTTTATTAATCGAAGCGACGTCAAATCAAGTAGATCAATTTGGTGGTTACACCGGAATGACACCGATTGATTTTCGTCACTTTGTATTAACGATGGCTGAACAATTTCATTTCCCTACCGATAAACTGATTTTAGGTGGTGATCATCTTGGTCCTAATCGCTGGCAGCATCTAACAGCTGCTGAAGCAATGATGAATGCCGATGATTTAATTGCTACTTATGTCGCTGCAGGCTTTAAGAAAATCCATTTAGATTGCAGCATGTCTTGCGCTGATGATCCCATTCCTCTCTCTGATGATACCGTTGCGGAACGTGCTGCACGTTTAGGTGCAATTGCCGAAAAAACAGCATTAGCAACTTTTGGTTATAGCGATCTTGTGTATGTCATTGGTACTGAAGTGCCTGTCCCTGGTGGTGCAGCAGAAACGTTAAATACGGTGGAAGTGACGTCACCACAAGCTGCAATGAAAACAATCGAAACTCATCAACGTGCGTTTGCTGCTGCAAATATAGCTGATTGTTGGACACGTGTGATTGGATTAGTGGTTCAACCTGGGGTTGAATTTGATCATACCGGTGTTATTGATTATTGCCCAGAGAAAGCGAATACGCTCAGTGGTGTGGTTGATAGTTTTCCTCACATGGTATTTGAAGCGCACTCGACAGACTATCAAACCCATGCCGCTTATCGTCAATTAGTTCAAGACCACTTTGCTATTTTAAAAGTGGGCCCAGCATTGACCTTTGCTATGCGTGAAGCGCTATTTAATTTATGTGAAATTGAAGCAGAAATTATTCCTAAAGCACATTGTTCTAATTTACGTGAATGTATTGAAGCGCAAATGTGTGAAGCGCCACAGCATTGGCAAAAATATTATCACGGTAATGAATCTGAACAACGCTTCTCACGCTGTTTTAGTTTTAGTGATCGTATGCGCTATTACTGGCCTGATAGTGTTATTAACCAGGCGCAAGCCACCTTATTTAGAAATTTATCTCGAGTAGATATTCCGTTACCCCTTCTTAGTCAATATATGCCACAGCAATTTCAACATCTGCGTGAAGGTTTAATTTCATCAGATCCTAAAGCATTGGTATTAGACACAATTCGTCAAGTTTTACGTGCTTACTCGCAAGCATGTACTGGAAAATTAATCGCAGAGGTTTAAACACATGGAACAATATTTAGGTTATTCAGCAGCTGAACTTCAGCGTTTTTCGGGTTATTGGACTGCGAAGGAAATCAACCAACAACCTGATTGTTGGGCGCAAACTGCGGCAATTACACGTGAGTGTGAAGCACAAATTAAATGCTTTATGGATAAAGTTTATCGTTATTCTAATTTACGTATTGTGTTAACTGGAGCGGGTACATCAGCGTTTGCTGGTCGTTCTTTAGCTTTAGGTTTATCTCAACGTTTACAACGTCGTGTTGAGGCTATTTCAACCACTGATATTGTGTCAAATCCTAGTCAGTGTTTTGCCGAAAATATTCCTACCTTATTAGTGTCATTTGCACGCTCAGGTAATAGTCCTGAAAGTGTGGCTGCGGTTGAGCTTGCTAATCAAACATTAACTGAATGTTTCCACTTAGTATTGACCTGTAATGTCGATGGACAGTTATATAAGTGTTGCAAAAATGATAAGCAATCACTTGCACTTCTTATGCCCGCTGAAACCAATGATCAATCTTTTGCCATGACATCAAGTTTTTCATCAATGATGCTAGCGGCTTTTTCGGTTTTAATGTATGGCAACGATTACACGAAAGATATCGAAAGCATTTGTAAGTGTTCTGTGGGGTTGATCAAAGATTTAAATAACCAAATAAAGGATACTGCTAGTCAAGAACTTGAGCGGGTTATTTATTTAGGCAGTGGTGGTTTACAAGGCTTAGCCCAAGAATCGGCATTGAAATTACTTGAACTAACGTCAGGTAAAGTCGTTGCAACATTTGATTCTCCATTAGGGTTCCGCCATGGACCAAAATCTATTGTGAATCAAAATACGATGATTGTGGTGTTCATAAGTAACGACCCATATACCCGTAAATATGACTTAGATCTGTTAGCTGAACTTTGTCGCGATAATATTGCAGCTCGAGTGGTAGCGATTACAGCGCAAGTGGATGAGATTGAAGCAAGTGCTGATGTTATTCATGTCCCTGGCATGGAAACCGCGACCGATGTTGAATTACTTTTTCCTTATATGCTGTATGCGCAAATGTACGCGTTCCACCGCGCACTTGCACTAGGAAATACACCTGATAACCCATGTCCTACTGGCGAAGTTAACCGTGTAGTACAAGGAGTTACTATCCATTATTTATATGATTATTTGAAATAATTACGAAAGGTAGAACAATCATGACAACGCCAAACATTGTATGGACACGAATTGATGAACGTTTGTTACATGGTCAAATTCGTATTACTTGGGGTAAACATTCAGGCGCTAACCTTATTTTGGTTGCCAATGATGATGCAGCTGAAGGTCCAAATGCGGCTTTTATGCAAGCAGGTATGAAAGCATCAGCAGGGGGGGAATACGCAGTACGTTTCTTCTCAATCCAAAAAACAATTGATGTTATCGGTAAAGCTTCTCCGCAACAAAAGATTTTTATTTTGTGTAATAACCCAACTGATGTGGCTCGTTTAGTTGAAGGTGGGGTGCCTATTACTCATTGCAACGTTGGTAATATGCATTATCACGAAGGTAAACGTCAGATTAATAAGACAGTTTCTGTTGATGATAAAGATATTAATGCTTTTGAACGCATGGTCGCGAAAGGAGTAACTTGCACGATTCAAAATACTCCTGATCAAAAACCAATTGATGTACTTGAACTGGCTACCAGCGCTGCTTAATTCGCGATAGTCAAACGCCAAACGTGTAAAAGGAATAAATCATGTTTTTTGAAGCTGCGTTAGTTGCGGTGTGGGCTTTCTTTTGTGGTATCGATAAATACGATGTTGCATTGAATATTCACCGTCCGCTTATTACAGGTCCAGTTGTGGGCTTGATCATGGGTGACATGCAAATTGGTTTGATTGCAGGTGCGACATTAGAACTTGCTTGGTTAGGTTTAGTACCTAACGCCGGTGCTCAGCCACCAGATGTAACATTAGGTACGATTGCTGCGGTTGCTTTTGCAGTGATGACAGGTCAGTCAGCAGAAGTGGCAATGGGTGTTGGTATGCCGATTGCGGTATTGATGCAGATGTTGGTTATCGGCTTCTTTGCAATGACTTCATTCACTATGGGTAAAGCGGATCGTTATGCTGAACGTGGTGATTCCGCAGGTATCGATAAATTACTTATTACAACCATTTCATTACGTGCCTTGCTCTACGCGATGGTTGCCTTTGTAACAGTTTACTTTGGTGAGCATGCGGCGACTTGGATTGATGAAAATGCACCAAAAGCACTGTTAACAGGCTTAGGTATTGGTGCCAAGATGGTTCCTGCGATTGGTTTCGCTATGTTGTTGAAAATCATGTGGTCAAAAGAAGTGGCAGGTGTGTTCTTCATTGGCTTTGTTATGACAACGTACTTAAAACTACCAATTATGGCTGTCGCAATTATCGGCGCCTCAATTGCAGCACTGTACTACTTCTTTAGCGGTTCAAACAACGGCGGCTCTAACAACAACCAACCTGGAGAATTTGAAGATGGCATCTGATATCACAGCGGGAACACTTCGCGATAAAAACACGGAACAACATGTCAATTTGGTTGATGATATCGATGCATATGAAGATACCACGCCACGTAAAGTGATCACGAAGAAAGACCTTTGGATGTGTTCTATCCGCGGTCTATTCATGGAAGGTAACTTTAACTTTGAACGTATGCAAGCAGGTGGTTTCGCTTACTCAATTATTCCAGCACTGAAAAAAATTCACGGTAACAATAAAGCCGATTTAGCCAAAGCATTAAAGAACCATCTGCAGTTTTTCAATGCTTCACCTAAGCTGTTTACCTTCTTATTAGGTACAGCGATTGCGATGGAAGAAAACAAAGAAAAGCCATCAACGGTTAACGTAATGAAAGTTGCTGGTATGGGACCTACAGGTGGTATCGGTGATGCTATCGACCACATGACCTTGATGCCATTGACTCTAGCACTAGGTGCGTCAATTGCAATGGAAGGCTCGATTGCAGGTCCATTTGTGTTCTTCTTCTTGTACCAAATTGTTCACTTTGCGGTTTACTTTGGTTTGATGTTCATGGGTTACAAAGCGGGTACTGCCGCGATGGTTAACATGAGCGATTCAACTGAGAAGTTGGCAAAAGCGGCCAATATTATGGGTATCTTTGTTATTGGTGCGCTTTCCGCAACCTTTATTAAAGTACAGACCACCCTCAGTCTCGAACTGGGGGGTAAAGTGGTCGACTTACAGACCGCATTATTTGACAAGGTGATGCCAAACATTCTGCCACTGGCACTCGTGTTCTTTATGCTCAAAATGGTGAAAGGTACAGGGTTCTGGGCTAAGCCGCCGGTATTGATTTTCAGCACATTAGCAGCCGGTGTTGTCGGTCACATGTTAGGTATTTTGTAATACCACCCTCGTTTAGTCGTGATGAGAGTCATCATCAATAATATCAAGGGGGACGACGCTCCCCCTTATTTTCAAGGAAAGAATCATGATTGGTATCGTCGTTTCAGGTCATATTAACTTTGCATCAGGTATGGAATCAGCGGTTCGCGCCATTGCTGGTGAGCAAGAACAAATGACGTATGTGGATTTTGTTGAAACCATGTCTACCGATGAGCTAGAACAGGCTTTACGTCAAGCCGCAGCCGATGTGGATAGTGGTGATGGCGTGTTATTTTTAACCGATATTCCTGGTGGATCTCCCGCTAATCGCGCCTTAGCAATAGTAATGGATACCCCTAATGTAGAACTTATTGGCGGCGCTAATTTACCTATGATCGCGAATGCTGCCTTTGAGCGTGATGATGCTGACTTAACTGATCTTGTTGATACCTTGCTTGATATTGGTATGTCATGCATGAAAGACATGCGTCGTGAACTTAACAGCATGATGACGCAATCAGCTGAACTTGAATGTGAAGACGGACTGTAATTATGCGCTTTGCACTTCATCCACAACGTATATTCACCCCCACAGGGATCCGCTATAACCACTATGTAGTAGTGAATAACGGTAAGGTTGAAAGCGTTACTGATAGCCGACCTTTTAATTGCGAAGTGATTGAATTAGAAGGTCAAACATTAGTTCCTGGTTTTATTGATATTCATATCCATGGCCGTGCAGGCGCAGATGTCATGGATGCAACGCCAGCAGCATTACAAACCATAGCTCAAGCATTACCTGCAACAGGCGTTGTGGCCTGGGTTGGCACCACAGTAACCGCACCTTGGTTAGATATCGTGTCTGCTTTACAACAAGTGCGCCATTTCTGTGAGCAACCGCAACCATTAGGGGCAAGATTATTAGGCAGCTTTCTTGAAGGGCCTTACTTTACAGCAACACATCGAGGTTCACACCCAACTCAATATTTAACCGCGCCAACCATTGCGGCGTTAGCAGAATTAAAAGAAGTTGCTGCAGATTCGCTACTGCGTGTTGCACTTGCACCTGAATATGATGGTGCTAGTGAAGCTATTCAGTGGTTAACCGATAACGGTATAAAAACGTCAATAGCACATACCAATGCCAACTTTGAACAAGTCACTCAAGCGCATCAACACGGTGCCGATTGTGGAGTGCATTTATTTAACGGTATGAGTGGCTTACATCATCGTGAACCGGGTTGTGCAGGTGCGGTTCTTTATCACGATATGTTAGTTGAACTGATTGCTGATGGTATTCATGTTCATCCAGTAATGATGCAATTGGCTTATCGTATTAAAGGCTATCAAGGTATGGCGTTAATTACTGATTGTATGCGCGCTGGTGGTCTTGAAGATGGTAAGTACCAACTAGGCGCACAGATGGTTAACGTAAACAATGGTGAAGCACGTACTGATGATGGTTCTTTGGCGGGTAGCACGTGTAGTTTAGATCAAGCTATTCGCAATATGATTTTTTTAGCCAATGTTCCGGAATGGGAAGCGATTCAGATGGCAACTGCAGTACCTGCAAAATATTTGGGTATTGACGATCAATTAGGTGCCATTGCCCCTGAATATAACGCCAGTTTTGCTGTGCTTAATAGCCAATTTGAAATTCAAGCAACGTTAATCGATGGTGAGTGGCATTACCCAGCATCGGCTCAACAATAATTCGTAATCATTCACAGCCTGTTTAACTGCTGTGAGTAATGTAATGATTTAAGAGGTTTTTCATGGAAATTCGTCAACCAATTCATAGCCAGCATGCCAAGCAATTAGATACTGCAGGTATTCGTGAGCAGTTCTTAATTGAAAATATGTTTCAAGAAGGTCAAATCAACCTTACTTATAGCCATATCGATCGCATTATTGTGGGGGCGGCAGTACCGACCACTACCGCTATCGAGTTTGAAGGCGGTAAAGAAATTGGGGTTGATTACTTTTTGCAGCGTCGCGAATTAGGTGTGATCAATATTGGTGAGCCAGGGTTAGTGATTGTTGATGGTGAGACGTTTGAGATTGGTTCACGTGAAGCTATCTATGTGGGAATGGGCGCTAAGGATATTCGTTTTGAAAGTGTGATTGCTGATAAACCAGCGCGTTTCTACTTAAATTGTGCGCCTGCTCATCATGGTTACCCAACCCGTAAAATTACCCGTGAAGATGCATCACCAGAGCAAATTGGTAGTCAAGAAAACTGCAACGTTCGTACTATTTATAAGTACCTACATCCATCAGTGTTACCAACCTGCCAGCTATTAATGGGTATGACTGAATTAGCACCAGGTAGTTTGTGGAACACTATGCCATGTCATACCCATGAGCGTCGCATGGAAGTGTACCTCTATTTTGATATGAGCCAAGACAACATCGTGTTCCATTACATGGGAGAGCCTCAAGAAACGCGTCACATTGTGGTGCGTAATGAGCAGGCTGTGATTAGCCCTAGTTGGTCAATTCACTCTGGTGTTGGTACTGCAGCGTATACCTTTATTTGGGGAATGGTAGGTGAAAACCAAACTTTCCACGATATGGATCATGTTGCGATGAGCGATCTTAAATAAGCCGTTGTGGTTAATTATTAATGAATTTAGTGAGTAGCGCTGGCGACTATTGCTAGCGTTACTATACAAGGATAGAACTCGATGAATATGTTTGATTTAAGCGGTAAAGTTGCGATTGTGACAGGTTGTAATACAGGTCTTGGTCAAGGTATGGCATTAGGACTTGCAAAAGCAGGGGCTGATATTGTGGGTATTGGCCATCAGGCAGCGCCTGAAACTCAAGCACAAATTGAAGCATTAGGACGTAAATTCCATTACATCACTGCCAACCTTATGCAGCAAGATAAGCTGGAAAGCATTGTTGCAGAAGCGGTAGAAGTGATGGGGCATGTTGATATTTTAATTAACAATGCTGGCATTATTCGTCGTCAAGATCTGCTTAAATTTTCTGAAAGTGATTGGGATGATGTAATTAACATTAACCAAAAGACATTGTTCTTCTTATCACAAGCCGTGGCTAAACGTTTTGTTGAACAAGGTAATGGCGGCAAAATTATTAATATCGCTTCAATGTTATCTTTCCAAGGCGGCATTCGGGTACCATCATACACTGCAAGCAAATCTGCAGTTATGGGTCTAACCCGCGCGTTAGCGACTGAACTCGCTGAATATAATATTAATGTTAATGCGATTGCTCCAGGTTATATGGCAACTGATAACACTGAAGCCCTTCGTGCTGATGCTGAACGTAATGCGGCAATTTTAGAGCGTATTCCAGCTAATCGTTGGGGGTTACCGTCAGATTTAGAAGGCCCAGCAGTCTTTTTAGCATCAAGTGCGAGTGATTACATTAATGGTTACACCATCGCGGTAGATGGTGGTTGGTTAGCGCGCTAAGGAGAGCAGATCATGGCAGCATTAGGTTCAAAAGAAACGATTTTAACGGCAATGAAGCGTGTTTATCGTTACCAAGCACAAAACCAAACTCGCAGTGTGGTTCGTCGCAGCGGTAAAACTCGTTTTATTAAAGATACTGACTGGGAGCGTGGCGTATTTTGGTCATGTGTCTCTGCAGCGTGGCTAGCAACAGATGATAATGAATACCTTGATGGGGTGATGAATTATACTCTTCATACTGGTTTTAGAACCGGGCCTAATGATCGTTTTGCTGATGATCATATTTGCTGCCAAGCCTACCTTGATGTTTATCCATTAATTGATCAAGTGGAAGCGTTAGAGCCAACCATTAAAGCGTTAGATCTTATGGTTGATAATCCACAGCCTGGTCGAAAAGATTGGTGGTGGTGTGATTCATTATTTATGGCACCGCCTGCATTTGCGGCATTAACCCAACGCACCGGTGATTCTAAGTACCTTGATTACATGAACACTGCATTTTGGGATTCAGTTGAGCATTTGCTCGATCCTGAAACGGGTTTATTCTACCGTGATTACCGTTATATTCCTGACGGTAATGGTGGCGAATTACGTGAAGCTAACGGTAATAAAGTCTTCTGGAGCCGAGGTATTGGCTGGGTATTAGCCGCTGTGCCACGTTTACTTGCGCGTATGCCAGAAGATTACCCACAGCGTGAAAAATATTTAGCGTTGTTTAGCTCGCTTGCAGCAGAAGTGATTAAGTATCAGCAAGCAGATGGCTTTTGGCGTACAAGTTTGCTCGATCCTGAAAATTTCCCTGCACCAGAAAGCAGCGCTACCGCGTTATTTTGTTACGGTTTAGCGTGGGGAATTAAGCATGGGCATCTTGATGCTGAAACATACCTGCCTGTGGTTGAAACGTCATGGACCGCTCTGCAAAGTTGTATTCATGATAATGGCATGATCGGTTGGGTACAGTTACCTGCATTTAATCCGCGTGATGTCGCCTTTGAACATAATATTGATTACGGTGCTGGCGCATTTTTATTAGCTGCAACAGCAGTTGCTGAGCTGGTCGAATAAATAACAATAACGTCAACGCAATAAGTTGAAAGCTAGGTGAGTTCAAGCCGATCTACATGCGAGATCGGCTTTTTTATGGTTCATATCTGATTAGCTAAAAAACGATAAATATACATAAGGATATTGTAATGAATAAGTTAGCCATTATAGCTGCTGCTGTGACAGCAAGTATGACAAGTTACCATGTGGTTGCTGAAACAGTGACTCCAACGGCTGAGCCTGTTGCTGCGGTATATAACATCAATCATGCTAAGGTTGCTCCGGTTATTGATGGTATCGCCCATGATAATGAATGGAAATCAGCTCAAGCATTAACCGATTTTACTTTTCCTTGGCGTGATACGCCCGCACCAGCAACAGAATTTAAAGCTGTGTGGCATGCTGATTCTGTCTATTTTCAATACACAGTAACGGATGCGAATGTTGCGATTGGCACTGATCCAGAACGTGCTATTTTAGATTCCGATCGCGTGGAAATTTTCCTGGCTAAAGATGTGCAATTATCGCGTTATTACACCATGGAAATTGATCCTAAAGCGCGTGTGTTTAGTGCAGAAGCTAGTTATGACATGGTCAATAAAAAGCGGGCATCGCTAGATAGTAATTGGACATGGAAAGGCTTAGAAACCAAAGCGAGTTTAACGGATAGCGGCTATGTTGTTGAAGGTAAATTACCCTTGCAGACTTTGACTGATTTATCGCTATGGCAGAATAAACAACAAACGCAATTATTGTGTGCTTTAATGCGGGCAGAGTTCACTCAACAAGCTGATGGCAAGTTGGATATGGGGTGGATGACATGGATAGATCCTAAAACACCTAAACCCAATTTTCATAATCCACAAACATTTGGTCAGTGTCAGTTAGTCAAATAATCACTATTAATTTATTATAGGTTATTAAAAAATAAGGTTTATGCTGATATTTATATCATATGGCATAAGCCTTTTTTGTTTTAGAACGGAATATAATGCAAATATTGGGATAAACACTAAAGTCTGTGAGATAATACTTGGCTAAGGTATAAATCTACCACCATCTGCGGCTAGGTTTATTCTCTCCGAGATATTTTATTGCATTTCCAATCGAGTTAGTGGACTTAATGATACGTATTAATGAAGTTAAATTACCGTTAGATCATAGTGAAGTAGCTTTACATGATTTTGTCATCAACAAGTTATCGATAAATAAAGATCAACTAGTTGATATTCATATCTTTAAACGTGGTTATGATGCCCGTAAAAAGAATGATATCTATCTGATTTATACTTTAGATGTCACTTTAAAAGACGTTGATGAAGAGCAATTACTAACGACGTTTGCTAACGATCATCATGTGAAAGCATCACCAGATACGAGCTATAAATATGTAGCTCAAGCGCCTGAAAATATCACTGAGCGACCAATCGTTATTGGTATGGGCCCATGTGGTTTGTTCACTGGCCTTATTTTGGCACAGATGGGATTTAAACCGATTATTCTAGAGCGCGGAAAATCAGTGCATGAACGTGCCAAAGACACCTTCCGCTTTTGGCGTACACGTGAGCTAAACACCGAATCAAATGTGCAATTTGGTGAAGGTGGTGCAGGTACATTCTCTGACGGTAAACTATACAGTCAGGTAAAAGATCCTCGTTTTCTTGGTCTTAAAGTAAAACAAGAATTTGTTGCAGCGGGCGCGCCGGCTGAAATTATTTATCTTAGTAAACCCCATATTGGTACCTACAAATTGGTAACGATGGTTGAGAAGATGCGCCGTAAAATTATTGAACTTGGTGGTGAGATTCGTTTCGAAACCCGCGTTGAAGACATTAATATTGATGATAATAGCCAAGTAACGGGAGTGACATTATCAACTGGTGAAGTGATCCCGTCAAAGCATGTTGCATTAGCGATTGGTCACAGCGCACGCGATACTTTTAAGATGTTGCATGACAAAGGTGTTCACCTTGAAGCGCAATCATTCTCGGTTGGTTTCCGTATTGAGCATAAACAAGAAACTATCGATGCTGCGCGCTTTGGTAAAAATGCCGGCCATCCATTATTAGGTGCAGCTGACTACAAACTGGTTCACCACTGTAAGAATGGTCGTTCTGTTTATAGCTTCTGTATGTGTCCTGGTGGTGTCGTTGTTGCTGCAACATCAGAGCTTGAGTCAGTGGTAACTAACGGTATGAGCCAATATTCACGTAGTGAGCGTAATGCTAACAGTGCGATTGTGGTTGGTATTTCACCAGAAGACTTTGCAAACGATCCAATGCAAGGTATTGCACTACAACGTAAGTTAGAACGTAATGCTTATATTCTTGGCGGCAGTAGCTATGATGCGCCAGCACAATGTGTTGGTGATTTCTTAGCGGGTAAAACTGTTAGTCAAATGGGTGATGTTGAACCGTCTTACAAACCAAATGTTAAGTTTACTGATCTAAGCACTAGCTTACCTGATTATGCTATCGAAGCGATTCGTGAAGCATTGCCTGCGTTTAATAAAAAGATCAAAGGCTTTTCTAATGCCGATAGCATGCTAACAGGTGTCGAAACACGAACTTCTTCTCCTGTACAAATTAAGCGTGGTAAAGATTTCCAAAGCATTAACACCAAAGGTCTATATCCAGCTGGTGAAGGTGCAGGTTATGCGGGTGGGATTTTATCTGCGGGTATCGACGGCATTAAAGTTGCTGAAGCGATTGCGCTTGATATGTTGAATGCGTAATTAGTGAACCAGTAAAGGTGTGATAACCATGAATTACGGTTAGCACACCTTTCATTGTTATTGTTTTTCTAAGTCTTCGCTACAGTGATCTGCGTTAACTTCATCAAAACCATGATCTAAAAGCACCGTTTGAACATGTTTTAATTTGACTATTCTTAAAGACAACGGCGAATTCTCACTTATCGTGAAAGATGGGGGGAGCGTGATTTTTGTTAATAATTTGAAGTTACTAGCTATGGTGAAATATTTAGTTACAATAACGCGCAATAACAGTAAATAGCCTCTTTTAATTGATCGAGTGCAAAGGGTTTACTGATAGTAATAATATGGAAATATAGTCGGATATAAATAGTCAATGTTAAATGAAAGGCGGTTCTTTTTATCATTAATGCCCTATTTGTTATTGCTAGTGGCAGGGGTAGTCGATTCAGTTGGTTTTTTACATCTTAAAGATGGGGTGTTTGCCTCTTTTATGAGTGGCAACTCGACGCACTTGGGGATGATGCTCAGTTATGATGATATTCCTCGAGCTTCTATTTATATTGCAATTTTGGGTATTTTCATTATAGGGGCAATGTCTGGTGAGCTAATCGCTTTATCTAGTCGTCGATTTTACCGCGGTGTCGTGATGGCATCGGTGTCCATTGTGCTGTTGTTTGCAACCATCATGCAATATTATGTGCCTTTTTTAGCGGTGAACTTTATCATTTGTTATGCAATGGGAATGCAAAATATTGCCTTGCGATTGACGATTGAGAAAGCAATACCATTAACTTACGCCACCGGTTATTTAGTGAATATTGGCCGATTGTTGGCATTGGCGATTGTTGGCAAAGGCGAGAAAAAACGTTTACTTCAATACCTAGGTTTATGGAGCTCATTGATTAGTGGGGCAGTGATTGGAGGGGTAATTATGCAAACAATCCCTCAATATTCATTATTACCGGCGTTAGCTTTAACGATCTCAATAGCAATCACATTGTTGTATATTGAACATACTCATCGTTCAACCCCTATTGACACTGAATTGTAATAAATACTATCAATTCACAGTGTAAATAATGAAAAGGCCAGCATCTATGCTGGCCTTTTCATTTATATTTGATATTTATGCTCCTATCGCATCACGCATTTTACACATAACATCTTGTTTTTGCTCTACTGTTAATGTGCGTAATGGTAAACGTGGATCTCCTGCATTAATATCATGCAACATCATGGCTGTTTTACCTGCCGCAACACCACCGTATTCAACTAATACACGAATAAGCGCAATAACATTATCCATTTTACTGATCACTGCTTGATGATCGCCTTTCGCAAAAGCATCAATCATGTCGTGATAAAGTGGCGCTGCATAATTGTAAGTACTGCCGACAGCACTGATTGCACCAACAGCTAATGCGCCAGGAAAATGCTCATCAACACCCCATGGCACATCAAATTTACTCTCACAAACGCGTAAACAACGTTGGTATTCATATAAGTTAGTACTATTAAATTTCACGCCATATAAATTTGGAATCACTTTGTCAGCGGCAATTAAGAATTGTTCCATATCAACCGTTACGCCGCTCATTTCTGAATGGTAGTAGTAAAAACCTTTTGATGGTGCTGCATCAGCAACTGCTTTACAGTAATTCACCAGATCAGTGACATTATTAGGTTTAAAGAAACAAGGACCGATAGCTGAGGTTGCATAAATGTCTAACTGATCAGCATGGCGGGTTAATTCAAGTGTATCAGCAATGCTTAATGCGCCAGTATGAATAATGAGTTTTAATTGACCTGCACTTGCTTGTACCCAACGTTCTGCAACAGCTTTACGTTCTGCGACCGAACAATGGATCCCTTCACCAGTTGTGCCTAATACATACGCCCCAACAATTTTAGTATCAATAAGATGCTTAGCGATAGCATCAATAGCGACATAGTCAATTTCACCATTAGCTAAAAATGGTGTATGAGGGGCTGCAATTAAACCAGTTAGCTTTTCCATGTCTCAGATCCTTATTTGTGAAGTTTTACTTCTAAAATTTAATAATTATGGAGTTGGTTTATCATACGAACTGATATTTAGCTTGGCAATAAAAAAGAAACGACTTTTAGCGCTTTTAATAGAAACTGTGATCTATTGCTATTAATTGTTTTTTCTATTTATAAAATATTTTTTTATCGCTATTTTGAGTTGGAATGATGATTAGATTTGATTTTGGAGTAAAACTTCATAATGATAATATGATAAAAGTCGCTAGCTAAGCTGAATAAAGGCAAGGATAACGTATGAATGCAGCAACAGATGCTATTCAAGTAGGTAAAATTTTAGATACGTTAGGTAGTCTTCGTGATAGTTTGACACCATCGGCACGTCGTATCGCTGATTATGTATTAGCGCAACCTCAGTATGTCACTGAGCTTTCAATTGCAGAACTTGCACAACAAGCTAACGTTGGCGAAGCCAGTATTATTCGTTTTTGTAGAGGACTTCATTTTAAAGGTTTTCAAGATCTTAAAATGAAGTTAGCGATTGAAGTTGCAACGCCTCATGACACTGAAAAACATATGCTTGATACTGAGTTAACCCCTGAGGATAATGCTGAACATATCGGCCGTAAGTTACAGCAAACCATTAATAATGTATTGGGCGAAACACTTAACTTACTGGATTTTTCTGAATTAGAAGCCGTTGCGCGTGCTTTTCAGCAGCAACAGCGGATTTATTTTTTTGGCGTGGGTTCATCAGGTATTACCGCAGAAGATGCCAAAAATAAATTAATGCGAATTGGTTTTGATGTCGATGCATTAACTAATAATCATTTTATGTATATGAAAGCGGCATTATTGACTGCTAATGATATTGCGATTGGCATTAGCCATTCTGGAACCTCAAAAGAGACGATTAAAGCATTGGCATTAGCGAAAGAGTGCGGTGCGATAACTGTGGCATTAACACACAACCCTTTATCACCGTTGGCTGAATTGTCGGATTATGTGTTAATTAACGGTAATAGACAGGGGCAATTGCAAGGTGACTCTATTGGTACTAAAATAACACAACTGTTTGTATTAGATATACTTTATACGTTATTAGTTCGTGATAACCCTGAGCATACACGCCAGCAGAAGTATAAAACAACCCAAGCATTAGATTAAATAATTACTGGAAATACCATTAAGGCCGCATTTAAATGTGGCCTTTTTTTATGGCGATAATTAGCTTTTATGGTTGTTTGTTAGATATTAAATGCAACGAATGAATTATTTTTAACTGTGATTAATATCGTAATTTGGCCGTTATTTTAGATAAAGAGTGTGCAATATCTCTCTATTTAAGCAGTTCATTATTGCGCCACTCCAACGTTAACGACATTATGGAGTCAAACTTCACAATGTTGATATTTTTGGAGCTAACGATCATGGTTAAGCGTTCACAAACACTTCTTGCACATATAAATAATGGTTTTATATCTTCTTGTCAGCCTGTTGATGGCAGCCCAATGGATCAACCTCTGATTGTATCGGCTATGGCGCAATCATCGATTTTAGGTGGTGCTGCGGGGTTACGTATTGAAGGTATTGCGAATTTACAAGCAACACGACCACATGTTGATGTACCTATTATTGGTATTGTTAAACGAGATTTGAACGACTCAGCGGTAAGAATAACACCTTTCGTGCAGGATGTAGCCGATCTTGCTGCCGCTGGTGCTGACATTATCGCGATTGACGGAACTCAACGTCAACGCCCAGAAACGGTTGAAAATCTAATTAATGCTATTCACCAACATGGTTGTTTGGCTATGGCTGATTGCGCGACTTTGGCTGATGGTGATATCTGCCACCAACTAGGAGCCGACATTATTGGCTCAACACTATCGGGTTATACTGGTGGTGACGTTCCCACTGAACCTGATTTAGCACTTGTCATGGCTTTTCATCAACGTGGCTATTTTGTCATGGCAGAAGGGCGCTATAACTCGCCATTATTAGCAGCGCAAGCAATAACAGCAGGGGCCAATTGCGTTACTGTTGGTTCAGCAATCACTCGCATTGAACATATTTGCCAATGGTTTAAAGACGCAGTAAATACAGCAGCAACTGTAACAGAATTACCAGCGAAGGATATCGCATGAGCGTTTGTTTAGCGGTTGATATTGGCGGTACGAAAATAGCAGCGGCATTAGTCGATTGTGAAACTAATCATATTATTGAACGATGCCAAATAGCGACACCCCAATCACAACAGCCGGCTATTTTGTCAGCTGCATTAGCGTCATTATTAAGACCATTTATCAACCAAGCAAATTTTGTCGCAATCGCGTCAACAGGCATTATTGATAACGGTATTTTAACCGCTTTAAACCCTGATAATTTAGGCGGTTTAAATAAGTTTGAATTAGTCGATCAAATTCAGCACATCACACAATTACCAACTTATGCAATGAATGATGCTCAAGCGGCTGCGTGGTATGAATATATTTCGCTTACACCTAATAATAATATTAATAATATGCTGTTTATTACCGTTTCGACTGGTATTGGCGGCGGTTTAGTATTGAATCAACAGCTACAAACTGGTGCACGTGGAATTAGTGGTCATATTGGACATACGGTAGTAAATGCAAATGGGCCTATGTGTGGTTGTGGCCGTCAAGGATGCATTGAAAAAGTCGCTTCAGGTACGGCAATTGGTGAAATTGGGTCGTTATTATTTGATTGCTTATACAGTGGACAAGAGGTCTATCAACTGGCACTTAAAGGTAATAGTGACGCGTTAAATATTATTCACTCTTCAGCTGCAGCTGTTGCTGAATTAATTGCTAATCTGACCATTACATTAGATCTCGATAGTGTTGTTATCGGGGGGAGTGTTGGTCTTGCTCCAAATTATTGTCATTACATTCAACAATATCTAAATGAAAAACCAGCACTTTATCGACCTCATATTATTCTTGCTCAATCAGGAGCAGACGCAGGTTTATTAGGTGCTGCAAGTTGGTTTGCACAACAACAAAGTCATTAATAATAATTTAAATATTTTATCTCAACCCCTACATGGTGAGGCTTATATGGAAATTCAAGCATTTGGTACGCTAAATTATATCGTGCTGTTCGCATATTTAATTGGTGTAATGTTGGTGGGGGTTTATTTTGCCCGCCGTCAAAAATCAGCAGATGATTATTTTAAAGCAGGTGGCCGAATACCTGGCTGGGCTGCAGGTGTTAGTGTGTTTGCAACTACATTAAGTTCGATTACTTTTATGTCTATTCCAGCTAAGGCTTACACATCAGATTGGACATTTCTTGTTGGACAGTATTTAGCGATTCTTATTCTTCCTATCGTATTTTATTTTTATATTCCTTTTTTTAGAAAACTCAATCTTACCTCTGTTTATGAATATTTAGAGCGTCGTTTTGATATTAAAATGCGATTATTTGCCAGTATGTCATTTATGTTATTCCATATTGGTCGTATTGCGATTATCACGTACTTAACCGCACTAGCATTAATGCCTTTTGTAAATATTGATCCATTAACCATCGTATTTTTAATTGGTGTGTTATGCATTGTATATACCTTCTTAGGTGGTATTGAAGGGGTTATTTGGACCGATGTTATTCAAGGGATTATGTTATCAGTTGCTGCAGTATTAATATTTGTCACTATCTGTTTCCATGTTGATGGTGGCGTGTCTGAAGTATTCCGCCTAAGTGCTGAGCAAGATAAATACTTCCCTAGTTCAAGTTTTGAATGGAGTTGGACTAACAGCACCTTACCTGTATTAATGATTGGTTTCTTGTTTGCTAACTTGCAGCAATTTACGGCAAGTCAAGATGTGGTGCAGCGCTATATTGTGACTGATTCAATTGAAGAAACGAAGAAAACGTTACTCACTAACGCGAAACTTGTTGCTTGTGTTCCGGTATTCTTCTTTGCTATTGGTTCAGCTTTATATGCTTTCTATAGCCAAAATCCACAGTTAATACCTGAGAATTTTAATACTGGTGGTATTCTGCCTTTCTATGTCATTTCACAAATGCCAGCAGGTATTGCAGGATTGATCATTGCCGCCATTTTTGCTGCATCACAATCAAGTATTTCAAGTAGTTTAAATAGTATTTCTGCATGTTACACCATGGATATTTATAACCGCTTTGGCGAAGAAAAAAATATCCAGCAAAGTTTTAATACCGCACGTATTGTAACGGTTATTGCAGGCGTATTAGGTGTTGCTGCCTCGGTATACTTAATTAAAAGTAATGAAAGCCAATTATGGGATGCGTTTAACAGCTTAATTGGTTTAATGGGTGGGCCGATGACTGGTCTATTTATGCTAGGTATCTTTGTCCGCCGTGCAAATGCAGGCAGTGCGTTATGTGGTGTGATTGCAGCGGTTGCCTCAATTCTATTTGTACGCGGTTTTACTGACTTGAACTTCTTCTTCTATGGTGTGATTGGTACTTTAATGGTGGTGATAGTGGGCTTTATTACGGCACCATTCTTTAAAAGTAAATCGACTCAAGAGCTTGATTTAGTTACTGAATAATAATCGACTGGTTATAAATAAACGTAAAACAAAGCGGAGAAGATAGGTGCTTGTCCGCTTTTTATTTTTTAAAGGATAAGACAATGATTTTTGGTGAAATCAAACAACCGTTACACACATTACCAATGGCTTTTCAGCAAGCGATACATTTTATTAATAGTAATGATATGGCAGTACTGGAAAATGGTCGTCATGAGATAGATGGTGATCGTATTTTTGCTAATGTGATGAGCTTTGAAACTCAAGATGCCGCTAATAAACAAGGTGAAGTGCATCAGCAATATATTGATTTTCAATACCTGATCAGTGGCGAAGAGCGGATTGATGTGTCACTTAATTTAATGGATTGCATTCCTGCTACAGATTATGACAGTGATAATGATTTTACATTAGTTGAAACCATGCCCAATACCAGCTCCTTATTATTAAAGCCGGGAATGTTTTTAGCTATTTTTCCACAGCAGCCACATAAACCCGGTTGTGTGATTACAGCGCCGATGGTGATTAAAAAAGTAGTGATTAAAATCCATAAAGACTGTTTATCGTGATTGATTAATACAACTAAAACGTCAAGCTACTGTTTATTAAGTAGCTTGACTAAGTAGCAGGTCGTGATCATTCTCGCTGAATTTACTGCTGATAATTGCAATTGCATGCATATGTTCTTACACTGGTTAGTGTGGTTTTGCTGATAACGGAGAATGGTATGCAGACGCCGATCCCTTGCAATATGATTAACGGTGTTATTTTTGATTTAGATAATACACTTGTAAGCTCAGCATTAGATTTTGACTGGCTACGCCAACAATTAGGCTGTTCGGCTGATACTGATTTGTTGCAATATATTGATGAGATACCAAACATTTCTTTACGCAAACAATTACAACAAACAGTGATTGATTATGAATTAGCAGATGCCCGCCAATCTACTGTTATGCCTCAATGCCAACAATTATTGTCTTATCTTAAGCAACAAAACATTCCGACAGCAGTGGTAACACGCAATTGTGCTCAAGCAGCAATATTGAAGATAAATCACCATAAACTGCAATTTAAGCATATTGTTTCACGTGAAGACTTTGCACCTAAACCGGCTCCTGATGCTTTAGTTTATATTGCCAAGCAGTGGCAATTAGATCCTCAAAACATACTCTATGTTGGTGATTATGTTTATGATCTACAAGCTGCTTACCGTGCTAACATGCCATCATGTTTAGTGACTAATGGTGAGAATTTACCGTTTACTCAACAAGCATCAATTGTGATTCAAAGCTTAGGCGGCTTGATAAAGATTTTACGGCAACAAGCATATATGTTATCGCAAGAGCGTGATAGGGTAGAGTGTAATACCCAGTCAGGAAATTAATTATGGCTAATCCAGTGAATCCTAAAGCATTGTTGCACAGTAAATGGACCAAAGTGGTGGTGGATAATAAAGAAAAGCATTTTGAGATTGTTACGGTATTATTTAATGAAAATCAGCAAGTTGAAAAGTGTGTAATTCAAGCAGTAATGACTAATCGACTTTATGATATTGAGTGGCAAGAGTTAAAGAATGATCAGATTTGGCTTATCGGCTGGAATTAAACATTTGCTGCTTCAAGTGCTAATAATGTTTGTTTATTGTCTAATCCGCCAGCATAACCGGTTAATTTGCCATTTTTGCCAATCACACGATGACATGGAATAACGATTGATAAGGGATTTTTACTGTTTGCCATGCCCACTGCTTGGCAAGCTTTGGGATTACCAATAGTGATAGCGAGCTGTTGATAGCTCCAATGGCTGCCATACGGAATCGTTTGTAATGCTTGCCAAACCCGTTGCTGAAAATCAGTACCTTGCGGTGCTAACGGTAAATTAAATTGGTGGCGTATACCTGCAAAATATTGTTGTAATTGCAATTCACATTCAGTTAAAAGAGGGTGTTGCGGCGAGTAGAGCGCAGTCTCAACCGTTGGTGTTTGGTGCTGATATAAAATAGCCGTTAGTGCACTATCTGTGGCATATAGCGTTAAACAGCCCAATGGTGTGTCTATGGTGTGGTAATAAGTCGACATAATAAAAACCTTCGCGCTATAGCTTTATTATCAACCATAGCGCGATTAATTATGAGTAAAAACAGCTTATTGGTGTTGTTTTAAATACTCAAGAGCACCCACGATCGCAGCAACTTGCGCCATATTACATTCATCATCAGTAACACGTGGGCTATCAGGATAAACTTCGGTAGTTGAGGTGTATTCTGCACCGGTTACGCTAGCACATAAACCTAATGCTTTTAATGGATAATTAATCACCCCTTCTTGAGTAATTGGCTCACCAATAATATTACCTTCACTATCTGCTGGTGCAATATGGGTGACATGACGAACAGAATCAATAATGGCTTTTTGAAAAGCATCTTGAGGATTTTCACTGTCGCCAACACCATAAAAACCATCCGGTACGATATCTGGAATATATTCTTTACCGTCGCGTGCTGCTAATGCTGGTCTAAACTCACTTTCATCGCTGTCAGTTGTCTCATGTAAATCAAGATGCATTAGAAAATGTGTTTGTTGGGCTTGGACTAATTGCATTAATGCTGCCGATTCTTCTGCTGGGCTATTAGCATAAAATGAACGGTTAGGATCAACCGCATTGGGATTCCAGCGATTAATCGTTTCATATCCCCATGGACTAACACAAGGCACGACTAAAATATTAAAGTCAGCACTGTATTGTTCAGCTTTAAGCGCTAGAAAAGCTAATGCGCCATGAACACCGCTGGTTTCATAACCATGAATACCTCCAGTAATCAGCACTGTTGGTTTGGTTTTATTCCAATGATGGCTTTTAATTGCGAAAAGGGGGTATTTGTCTGGCGCGTAAGATAATGCGCCGTATTGTTCAACATCGAACTTTTCACTTAATGCGAGAATTTTAGAAACAACTTGCTCTAGATAACTACGTTTAATAGTGGTTTGTGCTAACCACTCCGCTTTTTCTGTTGCACCCCATTTTATTCCAGGTGCACCGATTGCGTATCTTACTGAATTATTCATTGTAGTACCTATTGATTATTATTGATGCGTTTACTTTCAGAGGGTAAACAGCTTGTAATATTTAAGCAAATTTTGATGTCAAAGAAAGAGTAAAAATTATAAGTATACTGAAATAGAGTTGCCGTTATTAACGGAGAAGAAAGCAAAGTTAGGTTGCATTAATCTGCTGGTAGATACTATTGTCATACAAATCTATTGGCCTATAGTAACTGCGTCCATAAATTGTTTTTATAAAGGAAAAGACGATGAGTACTACAATCTTGAATGACGTTCAAATTGAAGATGCTAAACAACACCTTACTCGTCCTCTAGCCACACCTACAGATTTATGTGTAGACGCGACTAAAGAGATCAGTGGTGCGTTAACTGCAATTTTAGCTGATGTATATGCTATTTATATGAAGACCAAAAATTTCCATTGGCATATGAGTGGTGCTCACTTCCGTGATTATCATTTAATGCTAGATGAGCAAAGCGCACAATTGTTTGCAATGACCGATGATATTGCTGAACGAGCACGTAAAATTGGTGGTCGTACAATACGTTCAATTGGTGAAATTTCGCGTATGCAGCGTATTTTGGATAATGATGCTGAGTATGTTGAACCTGCAGATATGCTTGCTGAGTTGTGCGAAGACAATAAACAATTAGCCGCGGAACTTCGTGCTGCTCATATATTATGTGATGAACGTAATGACTTCTCTTCAGTGAGTATGATTGATAATTGGATTGATGAAACCGAACGCCGTGTCTGGTTTCTTTATGAATCATACCGTCATTGAGTGATGTGATATTTATTAAATATTAATGTTAAAGGATAGATTTAAGGATCTATCCTTTTTTTATTTGGTAAATAGTGTTTGAAAATAAATAATAGGTTATTAAATTGATAACTTATTAATCAATATTTATCGGTTTTTTTATTGTTTTTTAGAGCTGTGACACTTGGCATTTTAAAATATGAATAAAAGAGAGATGATATATTAATTATATTGCCGTTTTTATTTGTGGTTATGACTGCCTTCCTTTTTTTTACACTCTCACGTTGAATATGTATTCATGGTTAAGGTTTTAATTGGTTGTTATTTATGCTTGTTGTGAGTATAAAATAGCACTGATAAAGCATGTTTATTGTGTGGGTCACTATTTTATAAAAATATAATTATCGTTTTTTATAGTTACTATTGATTGTCGATAGTAATAAATAAAAAATAGTTTTCGATTATTAAATAATCTATAAAAAATATAATTAAAATGGAAAAGGAGTCTGTCATGTCAATGGAACTTTCTAGAAGGAGTTTTATTAAGCATGGTATCATCGCTGGTATTTGTGTTTATACCGTCCCCGCTTTAGCTAGATTTAATCTTAATTTAGATGGTAGTAATAGTTTAGTTGCTCCAGAGTTAGCATCATCTTGGAAATCTAATTTTAAAGTTCGCTTCCGTAGTGATGCTATTGCTAAAGTAACCGGTGAAAAAGTATATGGTCGTGATTTACGTTCAACCGATATTGATGGCTGGCCAAGTCAACAATCATGGGCGTATTATATTCGTTTAAATCGTGCCGATCGTATTTATCAAGATGTTGATTTAAGTCTATTACCGGCGAATGCTCAGCCGAGTAAAATAGTTACTGCTGCAACATTAAAACAAGACAATGTTGAATTGCCACCATTTTATGGCACCAATATGTTAGCCACTGCAGGAGCAATGCCTGATTATATTGGTCAAGCGGCAATGCTACTTATTTTTGATGATTTTCTTAGTTATCATCGTGCTAAAAATATGCTGCAATTTAATACCGAAATAATTAAATATGGTAAGCAGCAACCATTAGTGGCTACGAGTAAAGATCCTTGGGGTGTATGGCGAATTACGCGTGAACAAGGTAATGCGGAGGGGATCCTACCTGATAAATATAGCCCATTACAAAATGGGGTTAATTTCCCTAATTATGTTGACCATAAGCCTTTTTGGCCTCGGGCCGACCGTTTGGGTACGCCATTACAACAACAAATGGCCGTTGCAGAAGATATTCAAACTAGCCTTGCTGATGATAATAATTTTGTTTTAAAACGTGACTATCAAACTCAGTTTATTGATCCAATGTTTATGGAGCCGGAGTGCTTTAATGGTTGGTTTGATAGTAAAACTCAAACAATGCACACCATTCCTTCTTCGCAATCACCAAATAACTTTTTTGGCTTTGCAACCTCAATGCTGACCAAAGGTCCGCTTGCAGGTAAAGTTAAAAATTTAGTGGTTCATTCACCATTTATTGGCGGTGGATTTGGTGGCAAGGACCACTCAATATTGCCTTTTTATGGCTTGTTAGCCGCGATGTACTGTGATCATCCGGTACGAATGGCAAACGATCGTTTTGAACAGTTTCAAGCGGGGTTAAAACGCCATCCATTTATGATGACCAATCAGTTAGCGATAGATAAAACTACCGGTAAGTTCCAAGGTATTGTCAGTAATATGGAACTTGATGGTGGCGGCCGTGAAAACTTTAGTTCTGTGGTCGCGGAGGTCGGCGCAAGTGCCTTGCAATCTATTTATTATTTCCCTAAAAATGATATTACAGCTGTCGCTAATGTCTCTGAAAATCCAGCATCAGGCTCGATGCGTGGGTTTGGTACTTTGCAGACCATGTCAGCAATGGAAATGATGGTTAATGAAGCGGCCCAATTACTCAATATTGATCCGATTGATTTACGATTACGCAATGTCATTAAAACAGGCCAACTTAACACCCAAGGTGCTGTGCCAACCAGTACCGAACATTATGCTGAAATACTTACTCAAGCTCAGCAACATGAAATGTGGGTTAATCGGCATCAACGTCGTAAACAATATGAAGCTAAACACCCCAACAAGCTTTTTGGTACTGGGTTTGCTATTTGCACTAAAGATTATGGAGCCGGTGATGATGCGCCTGCAACTTATATTGAGTTAGATAAAAGCGGCCGTATAGTAATGGGGATCTCTGCCGTAGAAATTGGTACGGGAGCGCAAACTTCTCAAGCTGCAGTGTTGGTTGATTATTTTGGTCGTCCGGCAGATACCATTAATCTTGCGGAAGTGCATGGTTGGGATCCTCTGCAAATGTTTAATACCCAATCTCCGTTTACGATGAGCCAAGCTTATCAAGATAAAATGCAACAAAATCCCCGTTGGACACCAACTATTCCCTACGCCTCCTCTGCATCGACATCAGCTTATTTTCAATCAAAAGCAACTGAAAATGCCGCGAAAGTTATTTTTGAATATGGTTTATGGCCTGCTGCAAAAGCGATTTGGAGCAAGTTGTATTACAGCGGTGATCTGGCTGCGATGGATTTCGGTGCTATGGAAGATGCGGTCTGGGTTGATGGTAAGTTAAGTGCCAAAGGTATGGAGCCACTGCCACTTGATATGTTAGCTCAACATGTACATCAGCGAGGTCTAGTTACAGCCGCCATGGTACATACTTTTAATCGTTGGGGGTGGGTTGAAGCTGAATTTACTGTTGAAGGACAAAAACAAACGTATCAATTAGATGCAATGGCGATTAAATATGGTCATGGTGCAGATGCTAATAAGAAAAAATTAATGGCCAGTAATGGCTGGCATTTATTGGATCGTAATAAAGTTAATTACCCAGCGACATCATTAAATAACGCAATGGTGGTGTATTACGCACCATGTGCAACTTTAGTTGAATTAGCGGTAGAAAAAGGTTCTGGAAAGGTTGAAATCATTGCAACTCAAACTTGGCTAGATGCAGGTAAGGTGATCGTCAAAGAACTGGTTGAAGGTCAAATTGAAGGTGGTTTGGTGATGGGGATTGGGCATGCATTGCACGAATACTTACCACCAGGTGAAGAAGGCCCTGGTAATGGTACTTGGAATCTCAATCGTTATCAGGTGCCACTAGCGACTGATGTTGGTGTATGGCAGATGAACCATACTATTTTGCCAGCTTTTAATCATTCAGATCAGCGTAAAGGTATTGCTGAAGTAGTGATGATCCCAATTGTCGCCGCTGTTACCGAAGCACTGTACCAAATTACCAATAAACGTTTTTACCATCTACCTGTTACCGCCGCTGATATTAAGGAAGCACTCGTATGATCTCTGTAACTATGACAATTAATGGCAATGTTGTCGGTCCAATTGACGTTGATGAATCAGTTAAAATGATCGATTTTTTGCATGAATACCAAGGGTTAACAGGGACTAAGTTTGGTTGCGGTATTGGAGTGTGTCATGCCTGTTCTATTATTGTGGATGATGCAGATGGTGGCTCGCATACTGAACGTACTTGTATCAATGGCGTTGGTAACTTTAATGGTAAAAAACTGCGTACCATCGAAGGCCATGCTAAGCGTAATTTAATGGGACAAATTACGGCACTAAGTCCTGTACAACAGACATTTGTTGATCATTTTTCTTTTCAATGTGGTTGGTGTACATCTGGCTTTGTGAATGAGTCAACAGTGCTAGTTGAGCAATTAGCAAAACAGCCTGTCGAGAAAGATCAGGTTGAGAATGTGATCGAAAATGCACTTAAGAAGCATATTTGTCGTTGTTCTGGTTACCGCAAATATTATGTTGGCCTACGTGATTTAGTTCTTTCACAGCCGGGGTTAGTCAAATGAAACCAAATCTAAAAGTCAGCGTAATTAGCGGGTTACTCTTAAGTTCTAATATGGTCTGTGCACAAGCACCATCAACGGATGTTCAAGCGCCATTGCCTAAAAATATGGCACAATTGATCGCACAAGGTAAGTATTTAGCTGCTGCTGGTGATTGCAGTGGTTGTCATACTATTGCTACAGGTCAAGCCTATGGCGGTGGGCGTGCATTTGAAACACCCTTTGGAACATTATATTCAACCAATATTAGTAGTGATAAACAACACGGTATTGGCAAATATAGTTATCAGCAATTTGTTGATGCTGTTCGTAATGGTGTCGCCCCTAAAGGTAATTTATACCCTGCAATGCCTTATGCATCGTATCACCGAATTGATGATCATGACATGCACGCGTTATATGCCTATTTCATGCACACCAAGCCTGCGACACAGCCCAATAGAGTAAATGGTATTGGTTTTCCGTTTAATATACGCATGGGCTTAAAGCTCTGGAATTTAGTTGGTTTTGATAAGGCAAGCTTCACACCAACTGTTGATAAAAGTCCACTTTGGAACCGAGGTAAGTATTTAGTTCAGGGGTTAGGCCATTGTGGTGAATGTCATACTCCACGTAATTTTATGATGGCAACAGAGCAAGATCATGCACTTGAAGGAGCAGTGGTAAATAACCTTAACGCGCCTAATATTACCGCCAAAAACCTCACTCAAGAACATTGGACATTTCATGATTTGGCCCAGTTTTTAAAAACAGGTCAATCAGCTAAAGGTACTGCGTTTGATGATATGTTTATTGTTGAAAAACATAGCTTAACGCAGCTAAATGATCATGATATTAGTGCAATAACCAGTTATTTATTGAATCAAGAACAGCCACAATCAAGCTTAGAGTCACAACCTAAAAAAGTAGCTTCAACTGTTCCAGAACATGATACTAAGTTACCAGGATACCGTATTTATATGGATAAGTGCTCTGGTTGTCATGGCATAAGTGGACAAGGGATCCCCAATGTTGCTCCGGCTTTAAAAAATAATGCCACTATTGGAAACAGCAATATTTTCAATACAGTTGCGGTATTAAATAATGGTATTAAGCGACAAAGTTACAGCCAAGAGCAAACCTATTATGCTATGCCTAGTTACAAAAATAGCTTGGATGATCAACAAATGGCTGATTTGATAACCTATTTACATCAGCACTTTGCTACGCATATGACGACCACAACCGCAGAGCAAGTCGCCGCGATTAAAAAGCAATTAGCTTCTCAATAAGCATAATATTAGCCTGCATTGTTGCAGGCTAACTTTGATATTGTTGTTAAAATAAACAAGTGATAGTCGACTTATGAATGCTTTAGATAAACAGGTATTATTAGATTGTCAGTCATGGCTACAACAGGGAAAATCGGTGTGGCTATGCACTATTGTGTCTACCTATGGCTCAGCTCCGCGTCCAATTGGTTCGTTATTTGCAACGGAAGGAAGCATTCGTTCCGGATCCGTTTCTGGAGGCTGTATTGAAGATGCTTTTATGGCATTGATTCAACAGCACCAATTAGATAAACCACTACAAGTGTTTGATTATGGAAGTCATTTAGCACCGAATGGCAGCCAATATGAATTACCTTGTGGCGGTCATATTTCATTGTTGATTGAGTATTTACAGCCGAATGATTACCATTTTGTTGATGATTGGTTAGCTGCTGCAGAACAAGTTTCTGCCTTTATTCGTGCGATCAATCCTAATACTGAGCAACGCTGCATTATCAATGTTACTGATAGCACGTTGTATCCCTTACCGTGGTTAACTGTGCATTATCAGCAACATTGGCAATTATTATTATTGGGCATTAGCCAAGTCAGTGAAGAGGTTGCACGCTTAGCCATGAGGGCTGGATTTACCGTAAGATTATGCGATATGCGTGAAAATTATAGTCAAAGTTGGCGTTGGACTGCAGCACAGGGGGGAGTTGATGTGGAATGGTGCTCTGCTGATGCATTTGTGGAACGTTATGCCACTCCTTATAGCGCAATATTAGCATTAGCCCACGATCCACGAGTGGATGATATCGGATTAATGGGGGCATTAGAGTCTAATGCGTTTTATATTGGTGCCTTAGGATCACATGCAAACAGTGAACGTCGTCGAGAGCGACTAATGCGAATTGGTGAATATACGCAACCACAATTAGCTCGCCTACATGCGCCTGTTGGACTCGCTATTGGCAGTAAAACGCCGTTTGAAATTGCAATCGCTATTATTGCCGACGTTATCGCGGTAAAAAATGGCATTGACTGTGGCTCATGGCATTATCGACATGGTTGATTGTGTAATACCTGCTGCGGGGTTGTCATCTCGAATGGGGGCATGGAAACCGATGCTGCCTTACAATAACAGTACATTACTTGATGCCGCGATTAAACATGCATTACAGTTCTGCTCCAAAGTAATTGTGGTTGCAGGCTATCGCGCTGATGAACTGGTATTACGATATCAATATCAGCAGCATATTAAAGTGGTAGTGAATACTGATTATCAGCAAGGAATGTTAAGTTCAATTCAAAAGGGAATTACAGCCGTAACCAGTGCACGGTTTTTTATAACTCATGCTGATATGCCGTGTATTGATCCGCAGGTATTTAGAATGTTATTGCAAGCTCGTCACGCTACAGTCGTGTTTGCAGGTAATCAACAGCAAACAGGGCATCCAGTTTTGATTGATAGCGTGTTAATTCCATCGATTTTAACGTTACCGATTACCGCTAAAATGAAGCAAGTATTACAAACAGGCACTGAACATTACTTACAATTAAACGCTGCGAGTGGGATCTATTATGATATTGATACTCCTGAAAAGTATCAGCAATTAATTGCTAAAAATAAAGAGTAAACCTTGTAACAGAGACCACCAAAAAGAGAAGCCAATGAGCTTCTCTTTTTATTAACGCTTTTTGGGTACTGCTATTTCACAGTAAAGTTGACTTAACTCGTCATGCCCCATTTAAGATCATCATCAAGCTCTTCTACAGCATCATATAGATAAGACTCTACTTGTTCTTCGACTAAACCATCTGGCTCTTCAAAGAAAGCAATATGGAAGATAGCATCACCTTCATTTACCAGTGGTAATGTTTGCTGGCCAATTACAATACCGCCTTGAGGGGCAATCACGGTTACTTGATTGCTACCTGCAGGATCACTGATCGTTGCAATGATTTGATTTTTATCGACCTTTTCACCTAATGCAACGTGAGAGCGTAGTAAGCCATCAGAATCAGCACGTACCCAGCGTGTCGCTTTTGGTACCATTGGCTCAATGGTTTTTTTACTGCGGCTAGTGCGTAACATATCTAAGTGGCGCATAACCTTTAATACACCTTGCACGCCAGAGCCGACAGCATGAGCGTCAAGGCGAAGTGCTTCACCAGCTTCAAAGGTAATAACAGGAATATCAAATTGCTCGGCAGCTGCACGCAATGAGCCTTCACGTAAACTTGCATCTACAACAACAGGAGAGCCAAATGCCATCGCCATTGCTTTTGCTCGTGGATTATCAAGGTTGGCACGGATCTGAGGTAGGTTAGTGCGGTAAATAGCTGCGGTGTGTAAATCAACCACATGGGTTGCACGGCGCACGACTTGATTAAAGTATTGATATGCCATCCGTCCAGCGATTGAACCGCGCTCAGCTCCTGGGAAACAACGGTTAAGATCTCGACGATCAGGCAAATAACGTGATTTATGAATAAAGCCAAAAACGTTAACTACCGGGACAGCAATAATAGTGCCGTGAAGTTTTGATAAATCAATTTTTTCAATAACTTGACGGACAACTTCAATCCCGTTGAGCTCATCACCATGTATTGCCGCATTAATCAATAATACCGGGCCTGGGTGTTTTCCATGCAGAATATCAACCGATACCGATAAAGGTGAGTGAGTATAAAGGCGAGCTATTTCTAGTTCACAATTGATATGGCTTCCCGGTTCAACCAACAAATCTGAAAATTCAAACGGCGTATTTTTTGTGGCCATGGATACATCCTGTATATGGGCTATTAGAATATGATTAATGATTACGTATAGAAAATGATGATGTTATAACATCTTGAGAATAATCACATATTCCATTTTAAAACAGGAACCATATCACGTTTAATTGGTTTTAAAGTAGCAGAAATGTATCAAATTGTATCAACTGTGAGGAGGGATAGTTGCCAAAGATAATAAAAAGGCACTGTAGTCGTACTACAGTGCCTTATATTGTAATAATTATATGTCTTTAGGTTCATTAACAGCGACTTTTATATCACTGCTTTGATGTGTTAATGGCAAACGCATCAGACGATTATATTGCGCCACATCAAGTTCAAACTCTTTTTTCTGTTGGTGTGACACCGATGCTGCTAGTGGAATCTTTGCCGTTAATGGGTTTACGGGTTTTCCTCGCACTAAAAATTCATAATGAATATGCGGGCCAGTCACACGACCGCTTCGGCCTGATAACGCAATTTCTTGACCTCGTTTCACTCGTTGTCCGACCTTAACCAGAATACGGCTGTTGTGCAAATAGCGAGTGCTGTAATTAGCACTGTGTTTGATCACCACATAACGCCCTGCATAAGGGTGGTTAGTTACACGAGTAACAACGCCATCACCTGTCGCGAGTACAGGAGTGCCAGATGGTGCTGCAAAATCAACGCCGTTGTGTGGTTGTATACGCCCTGTTACTGGGTGGCGACGATAAGGGTTAAACTGTGAGCTAACACGGAACCGTTTTGCGGTTGGGTAACGTAAAAATGCCCGTTGTAAGCTTTCGCCATTTTGATCATAAAAATTACCGTCACTGTTTAAGTAGGCGGAAAATTGTTGCTTATTGGTGTACAAACGAACGGCTTGAAGCTCTGTATCACCACTGGCTTGATTATTGACATACTTTGCTTTGTTGACAACTTCAAAACGATCGCCTGTTTTTAGGTCACGATCAAAATTGAGTTTGTCTTTAAAGATAGCCATAATTTCATGGATATCTGTATAACTTAAGCCCGCTTTTTTTGCTGATGAACTAAAGCTACCATGAATTTCACCACTGATGACTTTTTCACGCCATACGCCAGGTAAGGTGATTTCTTTAACACTAAAGTCATTATTTTTTTCTCGAGTATAGTCAATCATATGCGCGACGTTAAATTGTAGTTGCACTTTATTTAAACGATGATTGCTGTCTGTTACCCAAAATCTTAAGATATCATTTGGACGTAAGTTATCAATTTGTAAGCTATTTAAATCGGCAGCCATGATGTCTTTAACATCGGCTTGCGGTAAATTTAATTGTGCAAATATCTCGCTGAGCGTGTCACCATTTTTGACTTTGTATTCATAGGTTGGCGGTAGCACAATATCTTTAGTGACCGCTGCGGGTGTTAAGGTCTTTAGCACTACTTGCGGCGTAGTCACTAAAGGTAGTTGGATCTCTTTATTGTGTATTGATGGTGTGGTGTTAATTGAGAATACGGCAGCAGCAGTAATAATAGATAGCCCAATTAGGCTAATAAAGCGGTAATTCAAAAAATTTGTTAATACTGTCGTTTTAAACGTAGACATAATGCTCGTCAGTTCTTTTATTTTTAATGAGTGCGAGTGTTAGCACTTGGCTTATTTTAGCAAGCATGTATGTAAACATAGCTTTTCTGAACCTTAAATGAATTTATACCTTTGAGGGGGATTTTTTGCTTAGCTTTTCGATAATTAGATGTAGAAAGTATATAAATGATAACTATACGACGGTTTATGCTTCAATTGAGCTGAAGTGATGCTTTCGTCCAGCAAGAGAAATTCAAAAAATGCTGGACGAATAGGGGATTAGTTAGCATTGCTAATAGTATAGCAAGGCTTAGCTGAATGATTACTGAGGCTGCGTATGAGCTTTAGTGTAGAAGGCGCTGGTGTTTTTTTTCTTTGGACGCCGTGCTATTTCTCGGCGTTCTAAATGGCCGTCTTTGTGAGAGTTAATCTGTAGATAATTATTGGTATTGATTGAGTGTATTACATCGGTTTGGACTTTCTCTGTTGTTGTTAATTGATGGCTATGGTCAATATATTCAATCATATCTTGAGTCTGTAATGGTGTTGGTGTGGTATTTGGTTGTGTGGCGAATGCAGATAATGAATGCAGTGCTAACGATAATGTTAAGGTTATGATTAATCGTTTCATGAAAAACCTCATGTTATTCAGTGAGGTTATTTAAACCTATCGCACCTGAATTGAGGGTGAGTTGTAAGTTCATGTATTATTCATGGTATCAACATAACGATTAAGCTTGATTTCGTTATAGAATATTGAACTAGAGACTATTAAAGTGAGGGTGTTATGACAGACTTAGCAGAAGAAATCAGCTTTATGCAGCGAGCATTAACATTATCGCATCAAGCACTGCCAGCGTGTCGTCCTAATCCGCCTGTTGGATGTGTTTTAGTAAAAGATGGTGTGATTGTCAGTGAAGGGTTTACGCAAGCACCGGGGTGTCATCATGCAGAAGCGATGGCATTAGCTCATTATGATCAACCACTGGATGATGTAACGGCGTATGTAACCTTAGAGCCATGTTCATTTGTGGGGCGAACACCGTCTTGTGCACATACTTTAGTTGAAAAGGGGATAAAGCGAGTGGTGGTAGCAACCCTCGATCCTGACCCACGTAACAGCGGTAAGGGCATTGATGTATTAAGGCAAGCGGGAATAGCTGTCACATTAGGGTTATGTGAAGCAGAAGTATCTGCGTTTATATCACCTTATTTATTACCGAATAATAAATAAATTTTTAGATATAATAAAAAGCCAATTTAAAGAGATAAATATTATCGTTATTAAATTGGCTTTTAACTGATCACTAAAATTTATTAACTAATTATTTAGTTGAGGTTTTGTGATGGTTACGAGATGATTCTTTATGATCATGCTCTTTAGTTTTGTGATGACGATGTTCGTCATGTTCATGACGGTCGCCATGCGTTTGTTCTGGATGTTTATGACCTTTTGGATCGCCACCGTGTTGTGTGTGTGGATGGCTTTTTTCATGGTCACGAACTTCATGATGATCACGGTTATGTTTATGTTCTACTTCTTCACCGTAACGACGTTCCATTTTTTCATGCTCAGCTTCAGCAGTATGTTGATGTGCTTTTTGTGAACCTTGATGTTCTTGACTATTAAAATGTGACATATCTAAATCCTTTGATAAACAGCGTTATAAGTAAGTTTGTGTCTGTCTATGGAATTTAATTTACGCTTATTTTAAATTTGAACAATACACTTTTTTATAATCAAATATTCTATTTTTGCTAATTGCCCAATATATTAAATAGGTTTATTACATACAAAAAAAAGCCTATATATGAGCCTTTATATTAATAGTTTTAGTTATTTATTAATATAAATTGAGAGAGATATTTATATTAATAAATAAGGTGCACAAATAACAACCAATAAAAAAGCTATTAATTTTTAAAATAAATACATGATTTATTTTTTGATTTAATAATGAACATTAAATATAGGAAGTTATATCGCATATATGTGGATATATATATAGCATAAAGACTACTGTCTTCGAAAAAGAATAAAATCAGGATAAATAAAAAGCCGAGTATAAATACTCGGCTTTATTTTTAACGTCTACTATGACTTAGCAATATATGCTTAAGCAAGTAACTCGTTAGCAGTGTTTACGATGTTCTCAACAGTAAAGCCGAACATTTTAAATAACTCTTCAGCTGGTGCTGATTCGCCAAATGTTGTCATACCGATGATGCGACCGTTAAGACCTACATACTTGTACCAGTAGTCAGCAATACCCGCTTCGATAGCGATACGTGCTGTAACGTCTGATGGCAGAACGCTTTCACGGTAAGCGGCATCTTGCTTATCGAATAGATCAGTAGCAGGCATAGATACTAGACGTACTTGACGACCCGCTGCTGTTAGCTCAGCGTATGCTTCTGCTGCAATACCTACTTCAGAACCTGTCGCGATTAAGATTAGCTCTGGCTTACCAGCACAATCTTTAAGGATGTAACCACCCTTAACGATATTAGCAACTTGTTCAGCAGTACGATCTTGTTGAGTTAGGTTTTGACGAGAGAAGATTAAAGATGTTGGACCATCTTTACGCTCAATCGCGTATTTCCAAGAAACTGCAGATTCAACTTGGTCACATGGACGCCATGTGCTCATGTTTGGTGTTAGACGTAGTGATGATACTTGCTCAACAGGTTGGTGAGTTGGGCCATCTTCGCCTAGACCGATAGAATCGTGAGTGTACACTTGAATGTTCTGAACTTTCATCAGAGCAGCCATACGTAGTGCGTTACGTGCATATTCCATGAACATTAGGAATGTTGCGCCGTAAGGAACAAAACCACCGTGTAGTGCGATACCGTTGATGATTGCAGTCATACCAAATTCACGTACACCGTAGTGAATGTAGTTGCCTGATGTATCTTCAGGTGTGATTGATTTAGAACCAGACCACATAGTTAGGTTTGATGGTGCTAGGTCAGCAGAGCCGCCCATGAATTCAGGTAGTAGTTTACCAAATGCTTCAAGTGCGTTTTGAGAGGCTTTACGTGATGCAATGTTAGCTGGGTTTGCTTGTAGATCAGCAATAACTTTGCTTGTTTCAGCTTCCCAGTTAGCAGGTAGGCCACCCGTCATACGACGAGTAAACTCAGCCGCTAGCTCAGGGAATGCTGCAGTGTATGCTGCAAACTTCTCATTCCAAGATGCTTGTTTTGCTTTACCCGCTTCTTTTGCATCCCACTCTGCATAAATTTCAGCAGGGATTTCAAATGCACCGTAGGTCCAACCTAGGAATTCACGTGCTGCTTTGATTTCTTCAGCACCTAGTGGAGCACCGTGACAGTCGTGAGAGCCTGCTTTGTTTGGTGAACCAAAACCGATGATTGTTTTACAACAGATCAAGGTAGGTTTAGTTGTTTCAGCTTTAGCAGCTTCGATAGCAGCATTGATTGCAGCTGCATCGTGGCCATCAACGCTACGGATCACGTGCCAACCGTATGCTTCAAAACGCTTCGCAGTATCGTCAGCAAACCAACCTTCTACTTCGCCATCGATAGAGATACCGTTGTCATCCCAGAAAGCAACAAGCTTACCAAGACCTAATGTACCCGCTAGAGAACACGCTTCGTGAGAGATACCTTCCATCATACAACCGTCGCCCATGAAAGCGTAAGTGTGGTGATCGACGATATCATGACCTTCACGGTTGAATTGTGCAGCCATTGCTTTTTCAGCAAGCGCCATACCAACAGCGTTAGTAATACCTTGGCCTAGAGGGCCCGTTGTTGTTTCAACGCCAGGTGCGTAACCGTATTCTGGGTGACCTGGTGTTTTTGAATGTAATTGACGGAAGTTTTTAAGATCATCAATTGATAGGTCGTAACCTGTTAGGTGAAGTAGAGAGTAAATAAGCATAGAGCCGTGGCCGTTTGATAATACAAAACGGTCGCGATCAGCCCATTTAGGATCTTGTGGGTTGTGGTTCATGTGACCACGCCAAAGTACTTCTGCGATATCAGCCATACCCATAGGTGCGCCAGGGTGACCAGAATTTGCTTGTTGTACGCCATCCATGCTTAGGGCACGAATTGCGTTAGCTAACATTTTACGTTCCATAGTGTTTCCACCAAAATATTAAATAAATTGAAACTTAAGAAAGCGGCTCGATGAGCCGCTTTCTGAAATAGTGCTTAGTAATTAAAGACGATCAGCGATCATTGTCTCTAATTTGCCTTGGTCAACTGCGAAGTTACGAATACCTTCAGCTAGTTTTTCAACAGCCATTGCTTCTTGGTTGTGATCCCATAGGAATTCAGCGTGAGTCATTGCTGCTGGGCGATCTTTAAGTTCTGTCGCTGCAACAAGCTTAGGCTCTACAGTACCTGTCGCATCTTCAAGTTCTTGAAGAAGTTGTGGGCTGATAGTTAGACGGTCACAACCTGCTAGCTCAAGAATTTCGCCGATGTTACGGAAGCTTGCGCCCATAACAACAGTATTATAGCCGTGTTCTTTGTAGTAGTTGTAGATGTTAGTTACAGAGATAACGCCTGGATCTTCTTGTGCTTCAAAATCACGGCCTTCTTTTGCTTTGTACCAATCCATAATACGACCAACGAATGGTGAAATTAGGAATACGCCAGCTTCAGCACATGCACGCGCTTGAGCAAAAGAGAATAGAAGCGTTAGGTTACAGTTGATGCCTTCTTTTTCAAGAATTTCAGCTGCACGGATGCCTTCCCAAGTAGAAGCTAACTTGATAAGGATACGATCATTTGTGATACCCGCATCGTTATAAAGTTTGATTAGGTGGCGTGCTTTAATAACACTTGCTTCTGTGTCGTAAGAAAGACGAGCATCAACTTCTGTTGAGATACGACCAGGAACAACATTTAGGATTTCTTTACCAATGTTTACTGCAAGCATGTCACAAGTATCTTGGATTTGTTGTGCTTTATCATTGCTTTGTGCTTTTGCGTACGCAATAGATTGGTCAATTAGAGGTGCATACTCAGCAATTTGTGCTGCTTTTAAGATCAATGATGGGTTTGTTGTCGCATCTTCTGGTTGGTATTTGCTGATATCTTTGATGTCACCAGTGTCAGCAACAACAGTAGTTAGTGCGCGTAGTTGTTCTAGTTTTGTGCTCATATCTATCGACCTTATGTAATAGGACTTATGTCATGATGGAATCAGTTATAGCTTGAAATGCCATCATGTTCAAAAGAATTCATACCGACTCTTAACCACATTGATGATAACCATTAACTCACTGCGTGAGCAGATGGAATGCGCAAGAGCATTTGATAGATTGATAATTGACTTTTTTGGCTTTTTTGTCAATTCAAAATGGGAATAAATCCTGTTTTGATCGCAATAAAAGCGCGATAAAATTTAAATTATCTTTATTGAGTAAAATGGATGTGTTTTTTTCGTTTTTATTGGTTGAGCATTTGATCTGGTCGCTGAGCATTTGTTTGGTTTGATAGAGCTAAGGTGAAATATGTTTAAATGATATTAGACGCAAAAATAAGCGCAAAAAAAAGCCACTAGATTATGATCTAATGGCGTCAATGACGAGCTTGAAAGATATCGCGAGATAATTAGAACTTGTAGTCAACACCTACAGAGTAGATGGTTGTATCAGAATCGATATTTAAACTTTTATCATTATGGCTATTTTCAAGCTCAGCAGTTAAGTAATCAACTCCTGCACGAACGTTTAAATGCTCAGCGACAGCGAAGTTAACACCTGCACCAGCCGTCCAACCAAAGCCATCAACATCAACATCATCATGATGAATATTCTCATGGCCGTTATAGTTACCATCAGCAGCGACATACGCAACACCTGCTTTGCCGTAAACAGAGAAGCGGTCATTAAGCGGGAACATAATACGTGGTGTTAAAGTTGCATAACCTTTTTTAACATGCTTTTGTTCGCCTGTTTGGCCAATTGTAGCTTCAAGGCCTAGATTTTCAGTGAAGTTATAGCCACCGTAAACACCGTAAGCAAGCACATCATCATCTAAGTTAAAGCTATTGTCGTGTCCATGAGCGCTAAGGTTTGTTGATGCATTACCGATGTTACCACCAATGTAAGCGCCTTGTTGATCGGCAACTGCTGAACCTGAAGCCAGAATTAATGCTAGTGGCAATAGTACTTTTTTCATGATGTTGTCCTTTTATTTCAATGAATAATTGGTTTCTGATATTCATAGTACGGATGACATCATCAGAAATGTCAGGGTTTTGAAAAGTGTTTTATTGCAAGGCACTATTTTACGTCTAGCTGATTTTACTCTGACGTTCAGCTTACATTCAGTATGTTTTTGAGCAATATTTATTAATTATTAGCTGTATATGGTGCTTGTTTGGTCGATGTGGGGGTTAATAATACTGTCTTATTTATTGCAATAATTGTTCAAGGGTCATTGGTGATGACATTAACCCTAGTGATTGCGCCGGTGTTATGCCAGCTTTATTCTGATGACAAAGGTTATGCCAAGCACGATAGATATCTAACAACGGTAATAAGCTGGCAGGACGAAGTTTGCGCCGCGGCTCATTGACCATATGACTAAATTGGTCGTAAAAACGTTGTTGATAGACTGTTGCCGCTTGATGAGTAGCGACAGTTAGCCAATATTGTTGCTGTTTTTTATTGCCACCAAGATGACAGATGCCTTTATTGCTACTTTTATTACGACTGAATGCCCAGCGGTCTCGCCACCATCCCATTAAGACGATATCAATTTTTTCGGCGTGTTGTCCGTGTTGCCATTGTGCATCTTCAACCACATAGAGTGGATGAAGAGTATGGTTATTAACGCGATCAATAAATACTGACAAACAGGCTGAACGTAATAAGGTTTCTTGAGGCATAAATACTGCGAGGCTAGGAATACTGGAATTGAGCAACTCGCGTAAATATAAAAAATGACCATAGACCGTATATTGAGGGCGAATAAGGCAGCCTTTAGTTGGATAGTTAATCGTAACCTCGCCGCTAAGCGGGTTTTCCATATTTTTACGGGCTAAGATTTGGCGATAAGTTGCATCGATATGTGCGAGTAGCCCTTGTGAAGTAACGACGGTATTAGTCGAATGATAATAGCTATGCGGAGCAATAAATCGAGTGCCAATATAATATGCATCGTGCTGGTTAGCATAAGTTGTTACTGGTTGCTGTGGCTGATAATTTACATGTTGGCTAATCACGTAACCAGAATCTGCTTCAGCGGTAGCGATCCATAATACGCCATTGTCACTGTGAGGCTGTAACGGGGTTAGATCTGTTGCAAGGTGAGGTGCTTGAGAGTGTTTACTCAATCGCGCATCAAAAATTGTCAGTTGGTGACGGCAACGAGCAGCAATATGATTAAGTTGATCATAAAAAGTTTTCGGGTTGATAACCAACCGACGGCAAATCTCTCGTACGGTATAGCCGGTAAATAAATAGGCTAATAATTTTTGTTGTAGTTGGTGCTTATTATTACCGTTAGACCACGGATCGACAAAGGTATGATGGCAAGACTTACACCGATAACGTTGACGTTCACCACTAAAACCAAACGCATGATAAAGCTGGCGGTAGGTAAGAACAGGTAAGCCATTATGTGAGCAATCAGGATTTGAACATGCAGCTAAACCACTATTTTGTTGCTGTGTTAAGCGTTGTTTTTCTGCAATAACATCATGGTTACTCAGTACTGGTGGAAATGCACCACACTCACGACAAACCAGTATCGGTCGCTGTAAATTGTTTTTTTGTAATACGTAGAGCTGAGGATCTGTGCGACTAAAATTGGCACAGGCAACGGTTTTACAGTAATTAAATTGAAAATCATCACAAGCTGGCGGCAGTTGATCCAATGTCGTTTGTAGAGAAGATAAAGTCATCGATCGTCACCGAATTGCGTTGAGGTGGCTATGATTATACCTAAGCGTAATGATGTTGCTTTACTATTATTGAAATTATTTAATTGTTGAATAACATCGCTATTAATAGGTATAAAAAAAGTGAAAAATACATCACAACAGATATATTTTTCACTCTAATAATCTTTATAACAGACTTATCGTTACAGCCAGTAGTACCACGATAAGGTGTTATAGATTAATGGCAGTTTCTAATGCTACGTTCATCATTTCATTGAATGAATGCTGACGTGCTTCTGCAGATAACTTTTCGCCACGTTTAATGTGATCAGATACAGTTAGAATCGTTAGTGCTTTAGCACCAAGTTCTGCTGCAACGCCGTAAATACCAGCAGCTTCCATGTCCACACCTAGAATGCCTAATTTTTCCATCTTATCAAACAGGCCAACTTCTGGGCTGTAGAATAGATCAGCTGAAAATACGTTACCAACACGAACAGCAACATTTTGCGCGCGTGCTTGATTGACCGCTGTTTCAAGTAAGTGGTAGTCAGCAATTGCCGCGAAATCATGATTAGCAAAACGGATGCGGTTAACTTTTGAGTCAGTTGAAGCGCCCATGGCAATGATAACGTCCATTAATTTAACGTCATCATGAACAGCGCCACAGCTACCAATACGAATGATGTTTTTAACACCAAAATCTTTAATTAGTTCGTGGACATAGATAGAGCAAGATGGAATACCCATACCATGACCCATTACTGATACTGGTTTACCTTTATAAGTACCAGTGAAACCGTACATGCTGCGAACATCACAAACACGTTTTACGTTTTCTAGGTAAGTTTCTGCAATAAATTGTGCGCGTAGTGGATCACCCGGCATTAAAATTGTTTCTGCAAAATCGCCAACTTCAGCATTGATGTGTGGAGTAGCCATGAAGTGCTCCTAGAGTTATGAGTTATTCAAAAGCAAAGAGTATGCTTCAATTTATAGTGCTAGTTTATTGAATAAAATATTGAGCACTTGAGATCTAGATCACAAAAATCAGGCTGTTTTAGTTAATGAATGGTATTGATTACTAAATCTGTTGAAATTGTGAAGGGTATCGTTTTCTTTTTTCGAGTTAATTAAATGCATAATTATGTTAATTGGAATCTTTTTAATAATTAATGTGTTGATATTTAATTGTTTTTTATTTTATATTGCTGTTTGTCTATGAAAGATAAAAAAAAATCACAACTAAAAAATGTAATGGATTACATTCCTAGAGTTCGTCAGATCAGTGTTTTAATAGTGAAATAGTATCATCAGTAATGAGGGGAAATAGGTTCTTATCGAGCTTGATCTTGGGTAGAATTAACAAAAAGGTTGCTTGAGAAGACAATGTATAATTTAACTCAACTGTCAGACAGTGAAAGAATGCGTATCGAATTAGATAAACAAGCTTCTTATACTGTCTGGAAAGTGAAAAACGGTAAAGTTGGTTATGAGGCGTTTGCAGAATTGACCAATAATATTGACGATGATGATGAGCGTGACTTTTGTCAACAAGCCATCATGAAATATAAAACCTTAATGGGCGTCAATTGATAGCTAGTGTATGGCTATCTATTCCAGCGTACATAAACAATGTACGCTGGAATTATTCATTATAACGTTACATATCATGTGGTATATATTTATTATTACCGCTGTATGTGGCTGATTTAACAGCTACATTGACTGTTATTTCTCCGGCGTGCTTGAAGGTGAGGGTGAGTGGAAACTGCGAATCAATCGATGGTACTTCAGTAAGATTAAATAACATTACATGTAGCCCGCCAGGGACTAATTGCTGCTGTTGTTCAGCTGCAACATCAATTGCCTTAACTTGACGCATTTGCATCAATCCATTGTTATTAGTGTGGGTATGTAATTCGACGATTTCAGCAATCGGTGAACGTGCTGCAATAAGCGTATCGTCAACATTACTATGATTAATAATGGATAAAAAAGCTGCTGCAACATTAGATGTAGGTGGAACCGCTTTTGACCAAGGGTGTGCTATTTCGATTGTTTTCGCTGTGACAGCGGTTGAAATTGAAAGTATTGCAGTGGTTAATAGAGCAATAATTACTTTAGACATACAATGGTTCTCCTTTTCCAATTATATGAAACTAGGCGCAATATAAGTGTAGCATTAAAAATATCAGCTGAGTATATTTATTGTGAAATGGCTGCATATAGCTAACGTTTGACAAAGCCGCCGTAATTATTTTTGTTGATATAGACTCAGTAATTTTAGTGTTAATATTGTGCTCGTAACAAGATTAATTGAGACTATTATTCTAATATTGCGTATTCTGTGTATAGAAATTAATCAAAGGGTGAATTACAGTGAAAACAACTGAATTTTCTGCACTTGATGACGATAATGCTCAGCATGAAGTATCGTTTTCATTACACGCAGAAAAACGTTCAGGGCATAAAGCGCCACCGGCGAATACCCCTGATTTTAGTCAACCAGCATCTCGCTCTGATGCCGTTAATGATAAGATAGTGACTGAAACTATGACAAAGCCACGCTCTAAGCGTTTAACTGATTGTCCAGCTTGTGATGGTAGCGTTTCTCGCCGTGCCCACTTTTGCCCTCACTGCGGAGAGCCTGATCCTTCGCGTCATATGCAGCGGACACAATGGTTATCTCGTATAGTGTGGACGATTATAATTGTTGCGGCTGGATGGTATGCTTATACTTCTTTAGTGCCATTAATCGTTGATCGTCTTAAAGGTTAACTTAATAAACATCGGTATTAAGCCGCAATGTTATTAATATAAGCGCCCAAATATTTACCCCAATAGTCGGTTTATGATTATTGGGGTTTTTGTTAATGTGTTTTCTGCATACCACGGGTTTGATTCATTGTGCGTGAGCCGACAGTACCATAACTGTTAATATCGTAGCGATTAGGAGAATAACCGATACGAGAACGGTAACGACGATCGAGTGGATATAAATTAATATTGTAATTATCAATAAGTTGTTTGATCACCACATTCATTTCTTTTTGTGGTGTGTTTTGGGATCGTAAATAGTAATAAAGATTTTCTGCGCGTTGTTGATCCATTGTGTCCTCCAAATAGGAAAGGTTGCTATTTCAGCAATCAGGAATACACAGTAAAGACAGTTAAATAACATCAAAGAAGTTGATGTTATGTGACTTATTATATTTAATTTTAAGTAAATGATAATGACTGCAAACGTTAAATTAGTTTTACTTGCGAGTAATAATGTATTGTTAATTACGACAAGTTTTTACGTATTTAGATGTTGTTTATAATTTTGTTTGCTTAATAGCCCTATCACATTGACAATAATGATGTATCAATGAGGAGTTCTATAAATGTTTAAGCGAAGTACTAAAATAAATATTGTCAGTGTTAGTATTGGAATATTAATTTTGCCGTGGTTACCATTACTTATTAGTCAATATTCATTGCTTAAAATGATTACCGACGCAATCAGTGGAATTGCGTTTGCATTCGCATGGGGGATGGGTTTACCTACGGTTATTAGTTATGTTGCTGCAATAATTATTTTATTGGCTCCTGCTGCGTTAGCATTTTATTGGGTGAAACATACTTTACGGATGATAACCAAAGTTTAATTTATTCTGTAATAGTACGATGAAACACCTGTACGACAGAATACTTCATTAGAATCATTGTTCTGTTTAGTTGGAAGTAAAGAATTTAATTTTCGCGGATAGTAATAATATTGAACTTTTGCTCAGAATAACGGCGATCAAGTTGTTGTTATGCGGTTTTTGAGCAATGTCTGAGTGTTTTTGTGATGAGTGGTTGTATCGATAAAACAAGAAGACCGTAACAGATCTTCTTGTTCTACTTTTATATGCTTAATCTAATAAAGCTTATGCACCTTCAAAATGATAAGTCATATCTGTGGTGTATGTCATTTTAGTAAATAAAGTATTGGTTAATTGATCGGTCAATGCCAATGCATCTGCAACAGTTGTCTTCTCAAATTCATTGATAAGGGCTTGTGCTTTTTTAGGCTGACGCTTGTAAATTTTAAGGTAATGTTTTTCAAGCTCACGTTGCTTAGCTGCTGTTTGTACTTCAAACTTATGATAAGCCGTTTGTACGATAGGAGAGAATACCTTCCAGTTGGTCATTGCTAACGTTTGCAGCTTACGGAATGCCCAATTAGCAGATGCGCTATCAGCTTTATCTGTACCAATTGTTAATGCATGTGGCACTTCAGTCATACCTTGGTAATAAGGAATGTAAACCCCAAGCGCACTCATACCGTATGAAATGTAAGCGACATCACCAATGGCGGTAGGTAAATTAGGACGCACTTGCAATACGTGTGATTCTTGGGTGCGGAATACCGAAATAGGGCGGTAAGCTTCTTTCGGGTTTTGGGTTGCATAAGGGTCGTGTGATGTGCCTTGATAATGATTACGTAGACCCTGTTCAACATCAGCAACACTGAGTTTTCTAGTCGGTTTTAGAAAAACAGGGAACGTTGTGCCTTGGTCGATCTTAGTTGTTAAGCCTTGAGTATACATATGCTGTAACGTCCACACGCGTGGGTAGTTATACGTCACGTCGTTAGGTGTATCTTGTGAATAAGCAGCGTGGAAGTTAAATGGTTTGCCAGGTTCTGCTTTATATAAACCATGTTGCTCAGCAAAACTGACTAATGTTGGTGATGCCATGTAATTAGGGTTATTAGGTAAATAAGTCGTTAAACGTCCTTGGTTTGCTGAAACGAAGTATTTATTCGCAGGAATTTTCTCTGCCATCCATTGGTGACCGCTACCACTTTCTAAATACCAAATACCGGTATTATCAACAAATGCAACCCCGAATCCTTCTGCAGCACCTTGAGTTTCAATGATCTTACCAAGTAACTCTACGCCTTCTTTTGCAGAGTGGATACGCGGTAAAATCACGTTTTCAATTGCATCTTCACCAATGCCCGTCTTGGTGACATAAGGATCGGCTTTAAGTGCTTTGGCGCCATTATAGATAGTTTCTGTAGCAGACATACCAACGCCAGCAGAGTTAAAGCCGACCTCGCCCATACTTTTATTATTGGTATCAAAATCTGACATTGACGTATATTGCAATGCATCTTTAGCTGCTGGGTAGGTAAAATTATTTGCATTACCGTGGAAATCACTTTTTTGCATTTTTTCAGCGGGGTGAAACACAAAATGTTTAGCGTTGGTTGCTTGGTAATCTTCATTACGAGCAATAATGTAAGAACCATCTGTTGTTGCCTGATTACCAACTAAGATAGTAGTACAAGCACTGGCAGGCAATGCCACAACTGCAGAAAATGCCGCTGTTATAGCAGAGGCTAAAAAGGTGATTTTTTTCATGTTCTTCATAATATCAAGTGAATAATATGATAGTTATACGGGGAAAGTTAAGCTGTTTTTGTGAGCAATATCACTTTTATATATTCTCTAAAGGTATAATAATTTTGCAGTTTTATATTCGATTGTATTGTGAGTGGTTAAATGCTCGTAAATAATTTGACCTCAAACATGAGATGATAACGGTTATTACTCGGGCTTGATGAATTATTGATGTATGATGAAATATTTGAATTTATTATAAATATCAGTGATGTAATATCATTTTATAAGGCCAGTGAGGATCAAAGTCACCTATGAGCAATAAAACCATCATTATGAGTGCAATAACTGCGCTATTGTTATCAGCCTCAGTACAAGCATCTGAATCCTTTGTTTTACAGCCAGTTAGTGATGCGAATACGGTAGCACCATCAGTTAAATTTGATGATAGTGGTCATTATTTTATAGGTGTTACGGGAGGAAAAACGAATATTAGTATGACTGCAATTACTACTAATAGCAGCAACGATAGTTTATCTTCGCCTGATAGTGCTGGTTTTGTTGGTGCAAATGTGGGTTATTATACGGCTGGTGGCGCAGGACGGCTTTATTATAGCTGGCAAAAAATGACCGCTGATTCTAATTTACATGGCAGTAAAGCTATTGAAACAGATGTGATATTGCATTTATTAAATGCTGATTATATTTTCCGCGCTGATAAAAGTATTAATCCATTCATTGGTGCCCATTTGGGTTATATGATCGCTGACAGTAAAGGCCACCAGTATGGGTCACATAGCCAGTCTGGTGAAGTGCTTGGTATTCAGGCCGGTGTTGCATGGCGGATCTCAAATAACATATCTGCTGAAGTTGGAGTGCGTCATACTGCAACACAAGGTGAAGACACTAAACCCTGGTCATCAAATAAAATTATCTCGCAAATTAAAAGTGTTTCAACTGGGTATGCATCATTAAGTTATCGTTTTTAATACGTTTTTTTTATTTGCTGGTGTGGTTTCGATGAAGATTAAATTTGATTTAATAATGATTGGGGCCATTTTATTGAAGGGTGGATAAACAGAAGGTTTACTCACCCGTTGAGCCGCGTATAATGCATCCCCCTAGTAAACGACAACCATTATCAATAAAGGACTTCACCTTGAAGCTATTCGTTAGAGATCTCACTGTAATTGACGCATCTTACTTGTGCCCACAACGGGGAATGGTGGGTGAGAGTTGGATTCTTGATGTGGTGATGTCGGGTGAGTTGAATGAAATGAGCATGGTGCTTGATTTCAGCCGCGTAAAAAAACAAATTAAACAACTCGTTGATCAATACGTTGATCACCGCCTATTGATTCCTACTGCATCAACAGCCATTCAAACCGCAGCCACTAAAGCGGATTATATGACGGTTGATTTAGTTAGCGAGCAGCATGCGATTCACTTACATAGTCCAGAACAGGCATTTTGTTTTGTTGATGCTGAAGCTATCACTATTGAGACCGTAACTGAGCATGTACAGCAAGTGTTGCTTGGCAATTTACCAAGTAATGTACAAGGCCTAGAAATTACCTTACGTCACGAAAATATTGACGGGGCGTTTTATCATTACAGTCACGGTTTGAAAAAGCATGATGGTAATTGTCAGCGCATTGCTCATGGACACCGTTCACCGGTTGAGTTAGTGGTTAATGGTCAACGTGATGCTGATTTGGAGCAACAATGGGCGCAACGTTGGCAAGATATTTACTTAGGCTCACAAGAAGACGTTATTAGTGTCAGTGAGTTAAATTTAAGTGCCGCTGCGGCAAATATTAATGATGAAACACACTATGGTTTTCGTTATACCGCGCCGCAAGGTGAATTTGAATTAGCGATCGCAAAGTCAGTGACTGAAATATTAGCGACTGATACCACGGTTGAGTTGTTGGCTTGCTATATTGCAGAACAGCTAAAACCGCAATTAGTAGCCACAGATCGCCTTGATGTTTTCGCGTACGAAGGTGTCGGTAAAGGTGCGATGGCAAGTATAGGCTAAATGTCTATTTTGATCATGTAGTTGATATCAAGCCTAAAAAATAAGCTCAATGTGGTATTTGTAGTAATACAAATATTGGATTGGGCTTTTTTTTGGTTAAAATTAATGCAAAATCAGTGTAATAGTGAGATCTTTCGCACTAAATATAGTTTCTATCACTTAATCATCCGTTATTTGTGCGTAAACTTAGAATAAGTGTCATAAACAAGAGGGATCGATTATGCCTTTAGCGCCTCTAACCAGTGACAAGCTGTACCGTATTGCAGCCCTAAACGGATTGAGTGATGCGTGTAAGTCAACTAAACACCTTACACCATTAGATGAAATAGTAGGACAAGAACGGGCTCAACATGCGGTTGAGTTTGCGATGTCGATAAAAGAAAAAGGCTATAATATTTATGCCATTGGCCGTAATGGTTTAGGTAAACGCACTATGGTTATGCGTTATTTAAATCGACATGAGCCTAATGGTAATAGCCATACCTTGTATGATTGGTGCTACGTCTCTAATTTTGGTGATACGCGCTGTCCGAAAGTATTAAAGCTACCCGCAGGGGAAGGATGTAGCTTTAAAAAAGACATTGAAAACCTCATGAAACGACTAGTAAAAGCGTTTCCACTAGCGTTTGACAATGAGCTTTATTATTCGCGCGCTGAAAAATTAAAAGCGGAATTAGCATCAAAGCAAGAAGCCACATTAAAGTCTCTTACACAAAGTGCCGAAGAACGGGGTATTAGTGTTTCAATCACCAATCAAGGTGATTATCAGTTAGTAGCAATGAATGGTAAAGAGCCGCACACTGAAGCCAGTTTCGCAGCTTTATCAGCAGATGATCAGCTTGCTTTTGAAAATACCATTAATGCTCTGGAAGTTGAACTGCGTGGCATTGTACGTAAGCTCACAGAATGGGAACAACAATATTCAGACAAGCAACAAAAACTCGACGAAAATATTGCTCAAGAGGTTGTTGGTCATTGCATTAAAGATCTGCAATTAAAATATAAAAAAGTTGCGGATGTAAAAGCCTATTTAGCTGATATGTATGCAGATATTTTAGAGCATATTGATATTTTCCTTGAGGAAAATGAAGAGCAAGTGGCCCTTGCGTATGCATCATTAGATAAAAAAATGCCGCGCCGTTATCAAGTTAACGTGTTAGTTCATCAAAGTGAACAATGCAAATTTCCTATCGAAGTTGAAGAAAGCCCAAGTTACCATTCGATTTTTGGTTATATAGAAAACGCAACCTATAAAGGCACCGTGTTTACTGACTTTTCTTTAATTCGTGCAGGTAGCCTTCATCGTGCTAACGGTGGTGTGTTGATGATGGATGCAGTAAAAGTGCTTGAGCGTCCCTATGTTTGGGATGGACTCAAACGTGCATTGCGAGCACAAAAGCTGAATTTAAGCTCTCTTGAGCGAGAGGTCACGCTTTCAGGTACGATTTCATTAGAGCCAGAAGCGATTCCCTTAAATGTAAAAATCATTCTGTTTGGTGATTATCAAACTTATCAGTTATTACAGCACTACGATCCAGAGTTTAAAGAACTGTTTCGTGTAACGGCTGATTTTGAAGATGATATGCCGCGTAATGATACCTCAGAAGAGCATTATGCTCGTTTTATTGCCAGTATTGTGCATGATAACGATATGTTGCATTGTGATCGTAAAGCCATTGCTCGTATTATTGAATACAGCTCTCGCCAAGCTGATGATCAAAATAAGTTATCACTACATTCGGCAGATATTGCTAATTTATTACGTGAAACTAACTATGTAGCGCGTGCTTCTAATGCGACGATGATCCGCAGCAGTCATGTTGAACAAGCAATGTTAAATCAAGAGCTTAGAGTTAGTCGTTTAAAAGATCATGTCATGCAAAGTTTCGTCACTGGCACCACACTGCTCGATGTTGATTCACAAGCTGTTGGACAAGTGAATGCATTGTCGGTGATCGCAACCTCAGATTATCAATTTGGCGCGCCAAGTAGAATCACCGCTACAACAGCTTATGGTAATGGTGAAGTGTTTGATATTGAGCGCAGTGCTGAGTTAGGTGGTAATATTCACTCCAAAGGGGTAATGATCCTTTCTGCATATCTGGCTTCTGTGTTTGGCAAAACCGCCAAAATTCCGTTAACAACCCACCTTACTTTTGAGCAATCATACGGTGGGGTTGACGGTGATAGTGCGTCAATGGCGGAAGTGTGTGCGATTATTTCCGCATTTTCTGGTTTACCATTACGGCAAGATATTGCGATCACAGGTTCAATGAATCAGTTTGGTGAAGCGCAGCCAATTGGTGGTGTTAATCAGAAAATAGAAGGTTTTTTTGATGTCTGCGGTATTAAAGGACGTACATCAGGGCAAGGGGTCATTATTCCTGAATCTAACATACATAATTTAATGTTACGTAAAGATATTGTAGAGGCTGTTGAAAAGGGCGAATTTACCATTTGGGCGATAAGTCATGTTTCACAAGCAATTGAAATATTTACGGGTAATGCAGTAGGTGTGGAGGCTGAGCAGGGTTTTTATCCATCGAATACGGTGTTTGGTGTAGTGCAAAGTAAACTCAATGCTTTACGCCGATAGTTATACATTCATAACGCTATTTGATAGCTGAATACGAAGGCCGACCATGTTAAATGGTTGGCTTTTTTGTTTCTTTCGCCAAATAGCAGATATAAAAAATGCCGGCCTTAGCCAGCATTTTTTCATTTATCAATAAATGATAAATTATAGAGCTACAACGTTTGCAGCTTGAAGACCTTTTTGGCCTTGCTCTACTTCAAAAGACACTTTTTGGCCTTCAGCAAGAGTTTTGAAACCTTCAGAAGCGATAGCACGGAAGTGAACGAATACGTCAGCACCGCCGTTGTCTTGAGTAATGAAACCAAAACCTTTCTCTTCGTTAAACCATTTTACTAGACCAGTTGTTTTGTTAGACATGAGATGTCCCTTATTAGTTGAGATTAATTAACCGCTAAAATGCGATGTGCTACGTGGTTAAATTATTAATGTTACTGCCAATACAAGGGAAACACAGAGATACAAAACGAAACCGTCACTTGTAGCTTTAGTTTAACTGTTACTTGGTGTTGCATTTAATAACTCTTAAACAACAGAGCGAGACGGATAATAGCAGTTGTGCTGCTGATGTACACCTATTTTTGTGGTTTTTTTGAAAAATCGTGATTTTAAGGCAATTTTTTGTGATTCATATATTGTTATATTGTTGATTTTTAATGATTTAGTTGAGTTTTAAATAAATATTCTTATTCCGCTATTGTTGGCATTATCTTGCACATTCAACGGCATTAATATGCTAGAGTAGTAAAGTAGTTTGGCTTTTGTGATTAGAGCATTTAGTTAAATTGGTGATAAAGTCACTGCTCATGCTTATGAATGACATAAACAAACATTGACATCAGATATGAATGAAAACAGGGGAAGCAATAATGACTCATGAAACTAAAACAATGGAAGTACCTGTTGCTATCGCCGATAGAGTACAGGCACTTATTGATGGGTTTAAAGCGAAAGAAATATTTAAGGCTGAGCGAAAGGCTGTCGTAAATAATTTTTTAGCGATGGATGGTCTTAGTTGTGAGATGGCTGTTTACAGTTTGCCGCAAAATGAGTTGCTTGATACGCTTCGATTTGTATATGAATTATCGGGTACAAACAGTAAATTCATCACAAATATCCTAATTCAATCAAGAGAAAACCCTAAGAAAGTCCTGTCTGATGCGCAGAGAACGGCTGCTAAGAGTTTATTATTTAATTTGATTAATGATCCTTCTGTAGTGTCAGCAATGAAAGAAATTTAATCGTTATAACTATGATAGATGATAAAAACCCGCATTGATTCTCTGATAATAAGAGTTGCATGCGGGTTTTGTTTATCGGTAACGTTTAACAGTTATGGATTATTGTTGCTGTTGTTGACGTAGCTTTTGGTAGTGTTCACGGACCTCATCAAAATGACGTAATGTTTTTTCATTTGGCTTTTCGCCTTTTAAACTCACCACAATTAATGCAATTGAAGCCAGTATGAATGCAGGAATGATTTCATAAATGCTAAAGATCGTTGAATTTGGCCATGCTGAATGAGCAGCAATCCAACCAAGTACAACAGCTGCACCTACAACCATACAGGCGATAGCACCATGTGCACTACAACGACGCCAGAATAATGAGAACAACACCACAGGTCCAAACGCAGCCCCCATACCGGCCCAAGCGTGTCCAACAATAGATAAAATTGTACTTTGTGGATTACTTGCAAAAATCATTGCCACTAATGACACTGCAACAACGGCTAAACGGCCAAGAAGAACTTGAGACTTTTCAGTAAATTTAATGTCAAAGAAATGAGCAATATCTTCTGTTAACGCACTGGATGATGCTAATAATTGTGCTGCGACAGAACTCATTACAGCTGAAAGTACCGCGGCAATAAGAACCGCTGCAATCCAGCTTGGGAATAAGCCTTTGGCAAGTTCTAAAAAGATCATTTCGTTATCAAAGTTATGATGCGCACCTGAGTAATACATCGCGCCAGTAATACCGACGGCAAATGCACCGACTAAAGACACGACCATCCAGCTCATACAAATTCTTCTGGCAACACTCATGCCTTTTACATCACCAATCGCCATAAAGCGGACTAAGATATGTGGCTGACCAAAGTAACCTAGACCCCAAGCAAGTAATGACAGTACGCCTATTGTACTGGTGTTATCACTAATAACTGAGAAGTAGTGAGTGGGTAATACACTTTGATTAATGGCTGGATCTAGGTTGTACCATGTCACTATTGGTGTAATTAATAGCGCAAAGAACATTAATGATCCTTGAAAGAAATCGACCCAGTTAACTGCTAAGAATCCGCCAATGGCAGTATAAACCATTAAGAATATTGCACCGATCCAGACTGCTTGTGTATAAGGAATGTGGAATAAGGTTTGAATTAAGAACGCACCACTGACAAAACCTGCAGCTGCATAAAGTGTAAAAAAGATAAGAATAACTAATGCAGTCATTAACCTAAGAGTACGATTATCACTGCCAAATCGAGCATAGAAGTAAGAAGGGATTGTTAATGCATCACCAACGTTTTCTGTATAAATACGCAGTTTTCGTGCAACAAAATGCCAATTTAAATAAGCACCAATGGTTAAACCAATCGGTAACCAAATTTGATCTAAACCTGAAACAAATACAGCGCCAGGTAAGCCTAATAATAACCAACCACTCATATCTGAAGCACCAGCACCAAGGGCGGTAACACCTGGACTTAAACTTCGACCGCCAAGAACATAATCTGAATTTCCTTCTGTTTTTCGTGCCGCGACTATTCCGATAGCGAAAATTATACAAAAATAAATCGCTAACACGATATAGTAAGTAGACATTGGATCTCCTATATTGCCTGATCAGTAAATTCTAACCAAAATAATTGGTTTGGGTAATTAGAACACCTGATACTGTTATTTACTGTTTCACTTAGATAGCTCAGAATCAGTTATTATTAAATATTTTTGATACCTGACTAACCCGTTGAAAGCATTAAAACGCAACACTTTATTCCAAATAAAACATTTCAAAGATGTAATGGGTAATAAAAATACCCAAAAGCGATACAAGAAGCAAATCAAACGTTAACAATTGGGTGTTAATTGACCGCATAATGACGAAAATTTGTAAATTATTAACAGGTTGTTTGAACATAAATGGTAATGTTAAGTCTTGCTTTATAAGGAAGTTCGTTATATTTCTTTGATTTTATGTACTGATTATTTATAGGGGGTAATTGTGAAATATAATAATTAATAGTGAATATTAATTATTATATTTACTCTCGTAAGTATAATTTTTGCAATTATTGCAGCAATGAATTCTTCTTATAAATAAGCGTTTAAAGATATTTCTACGAATACGGTTTATATCAAAACTGCCGCAGTGTTTACATTGAATCATTATAGCTACCTTATTACTTTTTTATTATATAGTACGGTATTCTGTATCAAGGTAAAGCTGAGGTGTAGAAAGATTAAAATAACCGAGGTAATTGTTGATGTGAGTTTAAATGAGAGGATTAAATAGTTTTATGTTCTAAATACTAAGCTTTAGTAGTGAATACTTTGCTATTGGTGTAATGGGTGAAATGGCATAATTATTCAATTTAGTATTGTTAGTGGTGATCACCAATGAGATCATCACCACTAATCAAACTTATTATGCACCGAGTATTGTTTTAAGATCTGCTTCTGGAGTTGATATTGAACGCATATCAAACTTTTCAGCAATGATAGCGAGTAAGTTATCGGTTAAAAATGCCGGTGCTGTAGGGCCGGTATAAATACCTTTAACCCCAAGTGCAAATAAGGTTAGTAGAATTACAATCGCTTTTTGTTCAAACCAAGACAGTACTAAGGTCAGTGGTAATTCGTTAATATCACAATCAAATTCTTTTGCTAATGCTAGCGCAAGTTGAATCGCGGAATAAGCATCATTACATTGGCCTACATCAAGCAGGCGTGGAATGCCATTAATGTCACCAAAGTTATTTTTATTAAAACGATATTTACCACAGGCTAAAGTTAAGATCAGTGAGTCTTGAGGGACGTGTGCTGCAAAATCGGTATAGTAACTACGTTCTGCTTTATCACCATCACAGCCGCCAACAAGGAAGAAGTGATTAATATTACCTTGTTTCACTTGATCGATAACTGCAGGAGCAGCATTCATGAGTGCATTGCGGCCAAAACCAATTGTGATCAGGTGTTCGATTTCAGTGTGCTGAAAACCGTTTAACCCTAACGCACAGTCTATGACTTGACTAAAATCATCATCGTCAATATGTGTAACACCAGGCCAAGCTACAATGCTGCGAGTAAAGATACGATCAGCATATTCACCAGCATAGGGGTTGATCAGACAGTTTGATGTCATCACAATCGCACCTGGAAAATAAGCAAATTCTAGTTGTTGGTTTTGCCATGCTCCACCATAGTTACCGACTAGATGCGGATATTTTTTAAGTTCTGGATAACTGTGGGCAGGTAACATTTCACCGTTAGTGTAAACATTAATACCCTTGCCTTCAGTCTGTTGTAGGATTTTTTCAAGATCATGCAGATCATGACCAGAGACTAAAATACATTTACCTTGCACGGGTTTTACATTGACTTGGGTTGGCTCTGGATGACCAAAGGTATTGGTTTCACCTAAATCAAGCATTTCCATGACTTTGTAGTTCATTAGTCCAATTTCCATTGAACATTCAAGTAGTGCATTAAGATCGCTAGGATCTGTGCCTAACCAACCCATGATGTGATGGTATTGAGCATAAATCGCGTTGTCTGTTTGACCTAATACGCGCGCATGTTCCATATAAGCTGCCGCGCCTTTTAAACCGTAAAGGCATAATAGACGTAAGCCAATGACATCTTCATTTGTGGTTTCATAGCCGCGGTTAACAGCCATTTGCGGCGCACAAGCTAAAATGTCATCAGCGTTGCTTGGTAGTTCAAATTCAGCCACAACGGGAAGATTCGGTAGCAGTTGTTTGGCTTGTTTTGCTGCGGCAATGACGATTGTTTTCAAACGCATTTTATAATCAGCAGCAAGGTTGGTTAACTCAAGAATACGTTCACGATCAAAGTTAACGTTGGTCAATGTTGAAAAGAAAGCTCGTGGAGCCCAATGGTTAATTTCATCATCAATAATATTATACTGTTGGGCTAAATCAGCCCAAAAAGAAACCCCTTGTAGCGTGTAAACAAGGACATCTTGTAGATCTGAAATTTCAGCCGTTTTACCACACATACCTGCGGCATAAGCGCAGCCTTTCTTTTTGGGTGCTTCAAGAGTTTGCTCACATTGAATACAAAACATTAAAAATCTCCACAGCTTTGATTATTTTTATCATTAATTGTGAGTGCAAAGCATTAACTGTGCCATTTTTTAAGTTGTTGTTAATTAATGTTTTATTTGAATTTTAGTGGTTGTGGTGATGTAAAAAATACATCATGGTTGTTGTGTTTTTCACATCACGATTGGGTGGTTTATTATTTTATGCCTAATTTTTTCCCCATTCGATAGAGGTTGCCACGATCCATCTGTAAAAACGTTGCTGCCTTAGACCAATTGGTATGTGTTTTTTCAAGTGCGTGTTCAATAAGTTGTTTCTGGTATTGCTCAACCAGTTGACGCATCGGTTGAGAGGTCGTTGGAAAAAAAGGCGATGTATTTTTGACATCATCGGTCAGGGGAATATCGAAATAATGACGAGTGATTGTATGCTGATTGTCTTGAATAGCGCGTAATGCTGCACGGGTTAACGTGTGTTCTAATTCTCGAATATTTCCCGGCCATAATTTGGAAGCCAACATTTGCAAAACATTAGGCTGAATATGAAGATTGGGCAGCTTAAATTGATGACGCACTTTTTCTAATAAGTAGCCTGCCAAAACTGGAATATCGTCATGGCGCTCACGTAAAGAGGGTACAAAGATAGGAAAAACATTCAGTCGATGGTACAAATCAGCTCGAAAGTGACCAAGTTCGACTTCGGTATCTAATTGACGGTTAGTCGCGGCAATAATACGTACATTGACATGTAAATGTTGATCACTGCCAACGCGTTGGAGCTCACCTTGTTGCAGAACACGCAGTAATTTTGCTTGCAGTAGCAGTGGTAGTTCGCCTATTTCATCTAAAAATAACGTTCCGCCATCTGCAAGTTCAAATTTACCTGCTCGATGATTATTGGCACCGGTAAATGCCCCTTTTACATGACCAAATAATTCGCTTTCAGCTAATCCTTCAGGTAATGCTGCGCAATTAACATAAATCATTGGTGTGTCAGCCCGTGAAGATTGAGCATGAAGCGCATGGGCAACTAATTCTTTACCAGTACCGGTTTCGCCGCTGATTAATACTGCATAGTCAGATGTTGCAACAGTGGCGATATTAGTGCGTAATCGTTGCATTGCTTGGCTGATACCGACCATTTCACCTTGTTGTGAGCGTGCTTGCTGGATCAGAGTATCTGTTAGTGATTTTTGTTTTTTATGTTGATCTTTAAGGGCATTAAATTGAGCGATATTGCGTAATGTTGCTGCGGCAAGAGCGGCAAAAGTTTCAATGGCCACCGTTTCTATATTATCAAATGCGCCGACGGTGAGTGAGTCAAGTGTCAGGACGCCAACAAGTTGACCTTCGACGTATAGGCTACAACCTAGGCAATCATGAATATCAATGGTTTGAGCTTCGTTTAATAACATACCGTCAAAAGGATCGGGTAATGGACAATCAGCATCAAATCGTAACGGCTCTTTGGTTGCCATAATCGCTTCTAAGCGAGGGTGAGCTTGAGGGAAAAAACGACGTCCGAGAACCGCAGTTGATAAGCCTTTAACCGCGACAGGAATTAATAGTCCTTGCTTATCCAATACAAATAACGCACTGGCATCGCAGGGAAAGACTTGGTCGATACCATCAATTAAGTGTTGATAGTGCTGATCACTGGCGAGGTTAGCACTAAGATTAAGGGCGATATTCAGTAATACATTATTGAGTTTTGAATTCATAACAACCTAACGAGTGTGAGTTATTCTATGGCAGCAATATTGATGTCTTTATAACATCACAGTTTGAAAGGTGATTCTTTATTTAAAAACAAGAATTGATAAAAAAGATGGATCTGAGATCCATCTTTTCATTAGAAGAGTAACAGCCTAATCAATTAAGCTGTTATTGTGCTTGCCAGATCCGTTGACACTCAGCACTGCCATTAGCAGCGATCGGTTTCTCAAATAGCCATTGCAACGGTGCGACAACTGGGCTGGTGGTAAATCGAACCGAAGTTTTCAAAATGGCTGATAGCGGTATTTCAAGATTAAACTTTTCAAATGTACCGTGAACTTCAACCGGAGTTTGCAAGCTAAAAATTTGTGCTTTTTTAGATTGCGGTGATAAATATAAATTGAAATCACGTTTTTTATAGCTGGCATCAAATGCGCCATGAACTTGAATTCGTGAGGTATCTAACAATAAATCACGTTGTTTCATGTTGCCATTATGAATATTAAATCCGCCAGCAACACAATTGAGCACGGAGTGATCTTTGGTGGTAAATGTGGGTAATACCGCATCAGCTAAACTGACCGCCCACAGATCAATAATATTGGCTTGATAAGCTTTAGGCCATGCGGCAAAGCCAATAAAACCATTGGCGTTATTCATTAGGCTTTCTGGTGTATTAGCAATACTGCTTAAATCAAATTTAGCACTGATTTTACCGTGCATATCGGTTGTTGGATCGATACGACGCGCAATAATGCCATAGTCAAAGTTTTTAACTAAGCCATTAAGTTTAATCGCAAACTTGTTCCCTTTAGCGGCAACAGAACCATCAATATTGATATTCCCACCAGGTAGCTGAATATGCAATGGTTTCAGCGTTAGCAGGCCATTATGCAAGGTCCAATCTAATTTACCCGCTCCTAACCAATCTTTACCAGAACGGACATTACCGACATTAAGTTTAAAATCGGCATTGAGTAAACTTAACCCTTGTGGGCTAATGACATCGACAGGTTGTTGTTTGGAGACAATAACGGGCTGTGATTTTTTGTCTGCTGGTAGCCATGCTTGCCAGTTTTTAAGTTTGAAATCATTGATCTGAATAAACGGTGCATTTAATACTAATTTTACATAAGGACGATTGCGACCATCACCTTTTAATGGCGGTAAAAAATCGCCATGGCCTTTCAGGGTGCTGCTACCGACATTGATGATCATGTTACGCAGATGGTAACCGATGCGATCCATTGATAATGATGCTGCAACCTTTACAGGTCCATAAGGCGGTAACTTGATACCAGTAAAGTCATCAAAGCGATTTAAATTTGGTGTCGTCGCTTCAAAAGTCAGGTTAAGTTTTTTGGGATCAAGCGGTAATACAACCTGTGATTGAGCATTAATGGCAATCTCACCGACAGTTGCTTGAAGCTTGATGGGAATTGACTTACGGCCATCATTGGCTTGTTTTAATGAGACTGAATCAAGGTTAATCGCTACCGGTTTATTGGCCGCTTGTCCATCAAGGGTGAGGTGAGTGGCTGTATTTGGCCCTGTAACAAAATGACCTTGGTTGAGCGTAATATTAAAGGCTTTGCCGGTGTAGCTATCAGCAAGTTTTAATTTACCGCCATTAAGCTGAGCATCAATTTTTGCCTGTTCCATTAACTCTAAGAGGGTGCGACCTGATAATGATACTGCAAGCTTAGCGCTATCTAAACTTATGCCGAGATTATTAACAATATCAAATTGTTGCAAAATGCGGCCAATATTAGGCTTATCAACTGCTAAGTGTAATTGTGAATTAATCAGCTGATTATTAATGTTAAATGCAATATCACCATGATAAACACTTCCCGCATAGCTAGCTCTAAATGGTGATGTGCTGAGTTTGCCGTTACGCACTTTGCCTTTAAATGCCATATCATTAATTTGCTGTTGTGCCCACAGCATTTTATTGACGTGTAAATTCACATCCGCATCGGCAATAACGACTTTATTGCTTAAAATTGGTACATCGAGGTTAACACCTTGGGTAGGGACGGTTTGCTCTACTTTAGGCAAAGCGGCTTTATCAACAAACTGACTTAATTGAGTAAAATCCAGAGTGTTAAATTGGCTGTTAAGTTTTAAAAACTGATGACCTTGCTGTGGTCGCCATTGTAAATCTAGTTTTCCCTGACTATTAAGTAAGGTCACATTAGGAATATCAAGATCAAGCCACTCGCCAGTATTGGTTAGTTTACCTTTAAAGTTGATTTTTCCGTGCATAGATGCACGAGTGCCTAGCCATGGACTCAGTTTGCCTGCGTCATTACTATGGACATTGAGATCAAACCAGCTCCCTTGTTGCCAGTCGGTATGCACTAACTTACCTTGAGCTTTAATATCAATCACCGGACTTGAGAAGTGCAGTGATGGCGTCCAATCTCGATGATTAATAATGTCTGATAATGTACCCGCTTGAGCTGTGACTGTAACGGGGATATTCATGATCTTGCCATTAACACGAGAGCTGAAAGGTTGCTCCATGCCAGCGTGTAATTTGGCTTTATCAATTGCAAATGAGGCTTTCGCACCCCAGTCGACATTTGCATCATCAATGGTAAGCCCAAGTTGGCTGTTATCTAACCATTGTTGTAATTTTGTGCCTTCGGTTGTCAATTGCAGTTGAGCATTTTTAAGGTGCCCGGTCGCGTTAGGTAAGCCTGAAATCCAACCTGCCATCTCACCTAATTGTGAATCTTTAGCGCCTAATGTGACGTCAACTTTAGATGTCCATTCCGTTGCATCAATACTAGCGTTACCTTTAAAGGCAACATTGGCTATATTTGCTGCCATCGGAGCCGATAATTTACCTTTTTCACCATCAATATTGAGTGAGATAGTGTTAACAGGTGTACCGAGCCCTTTAATTTCACCAATGGTTAATCCAAAGTGGGTACGCGTTTTTACTAGCCATTGATCCAATGCTTTTTGCAATGGTGATTGTGGTGGTGCTGCGGCATACATAGTGCCACGCAGCATTTGTGGTTGCGGCTGCAGCCATGGACGAAGGTCGATTTTGGGAATATCTAACTTGCCATCAATGATATTTAGTTGCTGCGCGTTTTGCGCAAAACTAACATTGATATTGCCATTGGCAGAGGTAATTGGGCTGCGAACTTGAATATCTTTAAAGGCAAAACCGGTGTTTGATGCGCTAAGTGCTGTTGTGATCGATAAGGGAGCAACATGGTGGAGATCAAGATCTAACAAGCTGGCAATTTGGCTAGTATCTTTCCAATTTAAACTGATATTTGCAGTTGAATCATCACCGCTATTAAATGGTGAAATATTAGCATCAACATCTAATTGTGCACCAGCAAAACTGCCTTTCGCAAATAATTGACCGTGTTGATTGTTAATTAATTTTTGCAGATCACCTGTTAGCGAAAGGTTATATTCACTTCCCATGGCATCACCTTTAGCAACTAATAACCATTTATCAGGCTTCGTCAGTGCAAGATGATCAAGGTAACCGCTGTAATAGGTATTTTTGGTTTGATCTTCATAGTTAACACTAACTTTGTCAGCATTAATGTTATTACTCAATACCAGTTTAAAAGCCGTTGATGACGTCGGTTTTTCCGGTGTGGGTTGTTTATTAAACATCCAGTTTTCATGACCTTGTTGATCACGAAGTAGATTTAAAGAAATATCTTTAAGATTAAGATAATCAATTTTAAGAGTATTTTGTAATAAGGGTAATACTGAAATTTTTGCTGCAATCTCGCCTGAAGTTAGCATTGGTTGCCACGGCATTGATTTAAGGTTAGCGATCGTGACATCGCTGAGCTCAATTTCAGGGCTAAAAGACAGCGTTAATGCCATATTACCTTTGATATTCGTTTTACGATCAAGGGCCTTGGTTAGCCATTGGTTAATTTCATTTCGATGAGTACTTAGATCAAGTTTAACCCCATAGGCAAGTACCCCAGAGAGAGTGACGATTGGCGTTAATAGTGCAACAAGTGTCCATAGCACCACTTTTTTGATGGTCTTTTTCTTGTGGACAGTCGGTGTGGATTGGGGGGCATCTTGTGTCATTACTTATTCAGTTTCTATCCGTAGTCATGAAAGATTAATCCAGCAGTGATTATGAGTAAAACAATGACGTTTTACTGGATTTATTGTTAGCGCTGGAACTGTATTTTATGGAGGCTATTATACAGTGTGACATTCCGCAATGTCTGTGGTTCCATTCATTTTTCGTATTTTGATTGCTTAAAATGCATTGTTAGCGTTTTTTAGTGCAATATTGCGTCTTACTTTAAGCATTAACGGCTTATGTTATTAATGATAGACAATCGCTGTCGTATCATTATTGCGCAAGAGGTTGGGGATGTTGCGCCAATGCTATAAATAATAGATCAGTTAGCGTTTGTTGTGCTGCATGATAAGCCAGTGAATAATTGTGTGGTTGAGGTTGAGTCAGACTTGATGTTTCGATTGCAAGTGTATCAAGAGTAAACTGCGCTAGTTGTCGTAATGGACTGGCATGAGTTGAAGTTAATGCAATTATTGTTGCCTCATTATTTTTTGCACTGTTTGCGGCGAGCAATGCATGCTGATGATTACCGTCATGAGCAATATGGCATTGAATATCGTCAGGGCCAAGTGTATTTGCGATGTCAATTTGGAGCTGACTGTCTTGTTCAGCAATCGTTGTCATGCCTAGTGTGAGTAGTTTAGCACTGAAATCTTTAGCTACTACTGCTGAGTGACCAAAACCGACCAGTTGGATACGCTGTGCATTAATAAATAAGGCAACGATATTTTTAAGGTTCTGCTCATCAATGGCATTGGTGGTTTCAATGATAGCATCTGTTTTTTGATGGGCTAATTTTTGGGCAATGGTTATTAAAGTATCACTTGCACTAATTTGATTTTGTAATTGTAGCGGATCATTACCTATGGCTTGTTGGCGAGTTAATTCTTCTTTTATGGCATTTTTAAAAGCAGGAAAGCCTGTAAAACCAAGCTTTTGGCTAAATTTAACAATGCTTGATTGGCCAACCTTTGCTTGTTGCGCCAGCTGAAGAGACGACAATGACACAACGACTGTGGGTTGTTGTAATATTAAGGCGGCAATTTTTTGCGCACTGGGTGATAGTTGCGATTTTATATTAGCAATCTTAGCAATAATCGTCATAGGCTTTATCTAGAAAGAGGGGGATGCTGCTATCATAACAAAAATAACCAAGCATCATGTTACCACTCATGGTTTTATTTTAGAGACTCATCATGAAAATAGATTTAACACAATTAGTTACTGAAAGTCGTAATAGTGCCAGTGAAGCGATAGATACTTTATCTACGATAGAGATGCTGAAAGTTATTAATGATGAAGATAAAAAAGTCGCATTAGCTGTAGAGCAAACATTGCCAGCAATTGCGCAAGCTGTTGATACTATCGCAGCTGCTTTTCAAAATGGTGGTCGGTTAATTTATATTGGCGCAGGTACTTCTGGTCGGTTAGGTATTCTTGATGCGAGTGAGTGTCCTCCGACATATGGTAGTGCGCCAGAACTCGTCGTTGGTTTAATTGCTGGTGGTCATCAAGCTATTTTGAAAGCAGTTGAAAATGCGGAAGATAATACAGAAATGGGCGCTGAAGATTTACAAGCGATTCATTTTTCAGAGCGTGATGTTCTCGTCGGTATTGCTGCAAGTGGCCGTACTCCTTATGTGTTAGGTGCGATGAATTACGCGCGTTCAGTGAAGGCTACAGTGGTTTGCATTAGTTGTAACCCACAAAGTCCAATGACTGCCGCGGCTGATATTGTGATCGCTCCTGTTGTTGGTGCTGAAGTTGTGACGGGATCTTCTCGCATGAAAGCAGGTACTGCACAAAAGTTAGTACTTAATATGCTAACCACAGGTGCAATGATCCGCATCGGTAAGGTATATGGCAACTTGATGGTGGATGTTGAAGCAACCAACGCTAAATTGGTTGAACGTCAAAAGCAGATTGTGATGCAGGCTACAGATTGTAAACGTGAACAAGCAGAAATAGCATTAATAGCCTCAAAGGGCCACTGTAAAACAGCGATTGTAATGATATTGACAGGAGTTGATGTCGTGACTGCTACAGCACTTTTGCAGCAAAATAATGGTTATATTCGGTCGGTAATTACAAAAAATCGCTAACGAATATTATTGTTAATATTATTTAAAACACACACCAAAAACATGGTGTGTGTTTTATGAGTTACAAAACATTATTATATTTTTTTTTATGGGAGTTGCGTATTACTGATGGTTGGTTAGGACTATCATTAAATCGACATAAGCGCAGTGAAATTATTAATGCAAGCGCAGATAAAATAAATGATACTAATAGAAAAAGCATACATGCTCCAAAAGATTGTCCATCAAAAGTTGTACAACACAGTATACAGAGACAATAAGTTTATTGTTATAGCAATGTCATATTAAAATAAGATCAAGGTCAATGTTTTTAAATATAAGCTTACCTATGCTTAATGAGCCTTTATTTATTTTAAATAAATTTATATTTGAGTAATAGCTTAATATTACATATAGAAATATTTAAAGCTGCTATATAAAGAATAACTCCTATAATGTAGAGTTATTCGGTTAAGCAGCTTCACTAACTTATCAATTACATAGTTTCAAATTCTTTTTGAAAATTAAGTACTTTTTCTAAATAACGACGAGCTTCCGCTTTGGGGTGTTTATTGGTTAATGCCCAATATACCTGATTTGGTTGCAATTGATTGAGATCGTTCATCGCTTGTTTTCTATCAGTATCAAATGTTGCCAATACACCGCCAGTCCCGCCATTATAGGCTGAAATCATGGTGTAGTGCTTAGTTGTTGGGTGCTGAACTTCTTTAAGGTAACGATTTTTTAAAATATAGAAATAAGCCGTTCCAGTATCAATATTATTCGCCGGATCAAATAAATACTCTTTAGTTGGAATACCTGGTTTATTTTTTACTAAATTAAATACATCAGCTCCTGCTGTTTTAGGAATAACTTGCATTAAGCCATACGCACCTGCATGACTGACAGCATATGGATTAAAACTGCTTTCTGTTTTTACAATAGCGTAAATTAAATCTTCATCAATATCATAACGTTTAGCAGCTTGACGAATCAGATCAGCATATTGGTATTCACGTTGTTCAAGATGATCATCGACCATATTAATTTCAACATAATAAGCTGTGCCACGTTGAAGTTTTTTTGTTTTAAGTTTATTTGCAATTAAATAATCTGCATATTTACCCGCACGCCAAGGCCATTGAATATTCTGATTTTCATGATCTTTAACTTGGCCTAATAAAAAAGGTTTACCCTTTAGTGGAATTGATTTATCACTAAAAAGATCAACTTGAGATGGATCTGCTGGCATTAATAGTGTTTCTTCAATCGCTTTTTTAAGTGTTGCTTGTGGCGCATAATTAGCAACTGTAGATACATAAATTTTACCATTATCAAAATCAATATGAGCACGAGTTCGATAACCATCAAAATATTTCACATAACGATGTTTTCCGGCTTGTAAATAATCATCATCTCCCCATTGTTTTTTAACTTGGTTCTCAAGATATTTAAGTAATGCGAGACGCTGTGCTTCAGTAAGAGCGACATGATTATTATTACCATTTAGATTATTGTTTCCAACATTCGATGATGGCACACAATTATAAATACAATCAGGTGTCGAAGGTGATGAACATGATACGGTTAATAAACAACTAGCGACGGCAAGCCAAGCTTTTTTCATTATTATCCCTAATTATTATGATCCATGATAAGCGGTGAGAATATCAATGACATTTGGGTATATTTAACCCGAAAATATGATTGATTAATAACAGCTTAGTTTACAGAAGCGTTGCGATTTTGTGTGTTCATTTTTTAATGGTGACGATAAATTATTTTAATCTATTGATATTTTTACTTTGATAAGTATGACCTATTGAAGTAATAGAAAACTAATATTGTCTTTATTTTTTTGAGTGCTATAAATTATGTTTAACAAATGAACGAGCCTAAGTAGTAGCAGTGGATAAATTTAAGTAATTAGATTTTAAATTTATCCATAAAAAGAACGTTACTATATTTTTTGATTAGACTATGTTTATAAACAATATGATATTTAGTGATTATCAATAATCATACGAACAATTAGGATAATAATAATGTCAAAGTGCCCTTTTAATCATACACAAACTGTTAATCCATCGATTAACCCTGGTAATGGTACTTCTCCTAGTGATTGGTGGCCAAATCAACTTAAATTAGGTTTATTACATCAACACAGTAGTGAATCAAATCCAATGGGGGCTGATTTTGACTACGCAGCAGCATTTAAAACATTAAACTTAGAAGCCGTTAAGCAAGATCTTCGCGACTTAATGACGGATTCACAAGATTGGTGGCCTGCAGACTTTGGCCATTACGGTCCTTTCTTTGTTCGTATGGCTTGGCATAGCGCAGGTACTTACCGTACTTCTGATGGTCGCGGTGGCGCTAATACTGGTAACCAACGCTTTGCACCATTAAACAGCTGGCCAGATAACGTTAACCTTGATAAAGCACGTCGTTTAATTTGGCCTATCAAGCAAAAATATGGCAACAAAATTTCTTGGGCTGACCTTATTATCCTTACAGGTAACGTTGCTCTAGAATCAATGGGCTTTGAAACAATCGGCTTTGCTGGTGGTCGTGTTGATATCTGGGAACCTGAGTTAGATGTTTACTGGGGTAAAGAAAAAACATGGTTAGCTGATGATACTCGTTACGAGAAAGATGACGCGCAACGTGATCTAGAAAATCCATTAGCAGCTGTTCAAATGGGTCTAATTTATGTAAACCCAGAAGGTCCAGATGGTAATCCTGATCCACTATTAGCGGCACATGATATTCGTGAAACATTTGCACGTATGGCAATGGATGATGAAGAAACTGTCGCACTTATTGCAGGTGGTCATACATTTGGTAAAACCCACGGTGCTGGCGATGCCGCTCACGTTGGTGCAGAACCAGAAGCTGCTGGTATTGAAGAGCAAGGTTTCGGTTGGTCTTCAAGCTACGGCTGTGGTAATGCTGCTGATACTATTTCAAGTGGCTTAGAAGTAACTTGGACTACAACACCAACACAATGGGGTAATGGTTTCTTCCATAGCTTATTTAGCCATGAGTGGGAACTAGAAAAGAGCCCTGCAGGTGCACATCAATGGATCGCTAAAGACGGCCGTGATGAATATCCAGATGCATTTGGTGAAGGTAAGCACCGTGGTACAATGCTAACAACAGACATCTCACTACGTGTTGATCCTGTTTATGCTGAAATTTCACGTCGTTTCTACGAAAACCCAGAAGAGTTTGCAGCAGTATTTGCACGTGCTTGGTTTAAGTTAACTCACCGTGATATGGGTCCTCGTGCACGTTACTTGGGTTCTGAAATTCCAACTCAAGAATTCATCTGGCAAGATCTTATTCCAGCCGTTGAATATGATGTTGTTAATGATGCAGATATCGCAACATTAAAAACAGCAATCGAAGATTCAGGTTTATCAGTACGTGAGCTTGTGTCAACAGCGTGGGCATCAGCATCAACATTCCGTGGTTCTGATATGCGCGGTGGTGCTAACGGTGCACGTGTTCGTCTAGCGCCTCAAAAAGATTGGGAAGTGAATGAGCCAGCTCAACTTGATAAAGTATTAACTGTACTTGAATCAATTAAGGCTAACTTTGCCAAAGAAATTTCTCTAGCTGACTTAATAGTACTTGCTGGTGGTGTTGGTATTGAAATGGCAGCGAGAAAAGCAGGCCGTGATGTATCTGTACCGTTTGCAGCGGGTCGTGCTGATGCTACTCAAGCACAAACTGACGTTGCTTCATTCGCTGTTCTTGAGCCAATTGCTGATGGCTTCCGTAACTTTGAAAAAGCAAAATACACTGTTGCAATGGAAGAGTTACTACTAGACCGTGCACAGTTACTAACCTTGACTGCGCCTGAAATGACAGTGCTAATCGGTGGTATGCGTGTTCTTGATACAAACTATCAAGCGAGCGAGTTCGGTGTATTCACTGACCGTAAAGAAACATTAACCAATGATTTCTTCGTAAACCTACTTGATATGGCAACAGTATGGAAACCAACCTCTGTTGACCAAGATATCTTTACAGGTACTGATCGTAAGACTGGCAAGCAGAAGTGGATGGCAACACGTGTTGACCTAGTATTTGGTTCTAACTCTCAACTACGTGCAATCGCTGAAGTATATGCATGTGCTGATGCTGAAGATAAGTTCATTAATGACTTTATCAATGCATGGGTTAAAGTAATGAACGCTGACCGTTTTGACCTTAAAAAATAAGGTTATAACTCAGTAGTATCACTACTCGATAATATTAAATGAGAGGCGCTGATTATCAGCGCCTCTTTTTTTTGGGCGTTATTTTGTCATTTCCAAAAGAAGAACAATGGACAGCCATATTCTTGCACATCAACCATGAGCGACTACACTTAAGCTTCATGTTGCTTATGGTGAAACCAATGACAATCTCAAGACGAAAATTGATCGAGCCGCAAATCACGCCTTTTTATCATGTGATTAACCGCTGTGTACGGCGTGCATATTTATGTGGCGATGATCCATATAACGGCAAAAACTATCATCATCGTCGAGGTTGGATAGTGAATAAAATCAAACAATTAGCATCTGTGTTTTGCATTGATGTGTGTGCTTATGCAGTGATGAGTAACCATTATCATTTGGTGCTAAAAATAGATACTGAACAACAGCAAAAGTTAACACCGAAAGCAGTAATATCGCGCTGGTTGCAGTTATTTAATGGTCATCCAATTGCGATCGATTTTTTAAAAAATGGCCAAATAGAGACAGAAAAACAGCAAGCATTATCAAATTTAGTCACGGAATGGCAGCAACGATTAGGCAGTATTAGCTGGTTTATGCGCTGTCTTAATGAGGAAATAGCCCGTAAAGCTAATAAAGAAGATCAATGTAAAGGGGCGTTTTGGGAAGGGCGATTTAAATCTCAAGCATTATTGGATGAGCAAGCGTTACTATCGTGCATGATGTATGTTGATTTAAATCCGATCAGGGCTGGCATTACGCCGTCATTAGAGCAATCAGATTTCACCTCGATTCAACAACGCATTCGTGAATATCAGCAACCAAAAACCTCCGCTAAACAATCACCATCAAATAAAGGACATTTTCAATTATTGCCTTTTGTTGGTGCTGAACATCAGGCTAAAACGGCTGGAATAAACTTTGCCTTTGCTGATTACCTTGAACTGATTGACTGGACAGGTCGCTGCATTCGCAATGATAAAAAAGGCTTTGTATCATCGAGTCAACCCAAGATTTTACAGCAATTGGGAATAAGTCCTGATGCTTGGCTAGAGCATAGCGAACAATTTATGGAACGTTATGCTAATGTCAGTGGGAAATGGTCCCGAATGTGCGCTTTTAAGCAACATGCAGGTGGGCATTGGTGTAAAGGAAAGTCGGCGAGCCATCAATTACACCCTAAATAGAGATAGTTGCTTGTAACAAAATGAAGTACCGCAATAACCATTAGGATTGTGGGTGTTGTTGACCGTGAAATATGGAAATCACATTGTTTTAACTAAGAATATAAATAATAAGCTGCAATTTTTATAGTAGAAGAGTTTGTTTAAGGTTGAATAGTTTGCTTTTTGGTAGAGCTATTTAAGAACAAAAAGATCTGGCTGTCCAAATGACTTGCTTCCAAATGACTTTGAACCAATTAAAACCCATTACATTTACTTACACTTGTTGTGTTTTCATTTTTCGATTTTATTGCTCAAATACACTTAAATTATTTTATTGAGGTATAAAAACACATATGGACGACCCCACGAGTTGTTCTTTAATTCCTAACTCCTCTTCTATGGAGTTTGTTCAATGCTAGAGTTATTTCTTCAACCTGAAGCGTTAATGATATTTGCGACCCTATTTGCACTTGAAGTGGTATTAGGTGTCGATAATATAGTATTCATTTCTGTACTTTGTGAACGTTTACCATTACATCAGCGTAAAATGGCCCGTAACCTCGGTATCGCGTTAGCAGTCGCTGCACGTATCGGTTTAGTGTTCTCTATTAGCTGGGTAATGTCATTAACCCAACCATTAGTTAATCTGTTTAATTATGACTTTAGTGGTCGTGATTTAATCATGATCGGCGGTGGTGCATTCTTATTAGCTAAAAGCTTAAAAGAATTATGGATGTGCTTCAGCCATACTTATCAGCAACAAACAAGTACAGTAAGAGCTAGTATTGCGTTAGTGTTATTGCAGATTGTCGCAGTTGATGCGGTATTCTCAATGGACTCAGTAATCACTGCGGTTGGTTTAACCAGCGAAGTACCTTTGATGGTTGCGGCTATTTTAGCGTCAGCGGTCATTATGGTGCTATGTGCTGAGAAAATTAACGATTATGTGATGCGTTATCCTGGATTGAAAACATTAGCACTACTGTTCTTAGTGATGTTAGGCGGTATGTTAATGGCTGAAGGTTTTGCAATTCACTTGAACAAAGGATATGTGTATTTCGCAATGGCTTTTGGTTTAATTATCGAAACTTGTCATATTTTGCTTAAGAAGCAGAACAAGAAAATAATTAAACGTGTTTATCCACAACAATGCGGTTGGGCAATCAAAGCGAAGTAAGCCTCAAATAAGAAAGCAGAGCTTTGAGCTCTGCTTTTTTCGCTTTAAAATACCATTCTAGCGATATATTGAGAGTTAACGCTATTGTAAACCATGAATAGTGTTATTGATTGATTACTAAATGTCAGGATTGCTTTTATTAAATACCCATACTTTTAGTCCGTAAACAATCATAAATACAACGACATAACTAACAGCTAATGTTACCGATGACATATTGATACCACTAATGAACGATGTCACAGCAAACACGATAATACCGACAATCGTGCCGCATAATGAGGTCGCAAATCCTGCCTTTTCAGGAAAAATCGTCATGGTTATTGCGATCGCATTTGGCACAATCAAACCGACAAATAAAAACATTAGCAACAGCGGTATAATGATCATATAAATATTATGATAGAAATTCACCATCACTAGCATTGCCAATGCTGTAATAATCGCTAGTGTTACCCCTAACTTTAGAATATGTTCATTATTATAATTAACAATAAGCATGCGGTTTATAATTGTACCTACAAAATAACCACACCCTAGCAGCATAGCGATATAACCATATTCTAATATCGTGTATTTCATGCTGACTTCTAATAAATAAGGACCAGCCGTATTAAAAATTAAAACAGAGCTATAACTTAGACCATAAATAATACTTAATAATAAAAATGTCTTATGTGAGATCATTTCAACAAAACTATTTTTAATATGAGTTATCTTTAATGGTACTAAGTTTTTGTTTGATTCTTTAAATAATGTTGTACACACAAACAAAATAACAACCACATAGACAGCGAACAAATAGAAATTCGCTTTCCATCCTAGATAATGGGATAAATTAGCACCGATAAATGGTGCTACAATCGGCCCCAACGCCCAACTTAAGGCAAAATAGTTCGCCATTTTCTTAAGTTCTAACCCAGAGAATAAATCAACAATGATTGCTCTCATCCCTGAAGCTAATCCAGCGATAGCTACACCTTGAATGAAACGTAAGCAATTGAACTCAAACATCCCATTCACTATTGTACATAGAATGCTCGCTACTAAAAAGAGTAACGATGAGAATATAAATATTCGCTTACGCCCATAAGTGTCAGATAAAATACCAAGTACAATTTGACCTAATCCATATCCTAATAAATATAGTGAGATACTCAGTTCAGCGTATTTTATTGACGTATGATAATAAGATGAAATTTTTGGCAAAGACGGCACATAAATATCAATCGCGATGCCCATTAAGAATGATATTGATATAATTAAAAACAAAGCGACTTTCTTTTGATTATATAATAAAACGTTCATTATTATTTCCAGTCTTGATATGAATAATTGCGTTAATTATTTACTTTTGTTCCATGTTAATTTGGCGGTGCTTAATTTTCCATCAATACCAATTTGCGGCAGGGTAGTAATAACTAATGTATCGCCTTCGAAAGAAATTTGACGTTGTAGTATTATATCCATCCAATCAGGGTTCCATGTTCTATCAATATAAAAGTTACACTTATCACCATCTAAAGTGTATTTACCCATATATGCCATCATGGTTTTATACAGATTTTCATTATCTTTATTAAATTTTTCTCGACCTTGTTTTGATATAAATACACTTACAAAGCCGTCATTGGTGAAGATAATCCGTCCGCAAGGGTTATCTCCCATAATATTAGACTCAACACCTGTCTCTATTACTGTGTGTTTAAAAGACAATAAATCCCATGCACCAATAATACTTTTCATCCTAACCTCGAATACAAAAAAGAAATAACCAAAAAATAAAACAAAGTGAGTATTTATCTAGACTCACTGATTTTATTAAACACTTTTTTTGAACAACGGAATAATAAATGAAGTAGCATGATAAAAATGCTGCGATAATCTCTCTATATATCAACAAATCTGCAGCACACTATGAATTGGGATGACACACAATATCTCCTCGCATTAGGACGAGAAAAAACCTTACGCAAAGCCGCGCAACAGCTATACGTCGATCAAGCCACTGTTGGCAGGCGCATTGCTATTTTAGAGAACTCACTCAAGTGTCAGTTGTTTATTAGAAGCAATAAAGGTTATGAGTTTACGCCTGCGGGCTATCAAGCGTTTTTAGCGGCTATTGAAATGGAGCAAGCTGCATTAATCTTGCAAAATAAAGTTAAAGGTTTTGATCAGCAGTTAAAAGGTGATATCACTCTTTCGACTACCGATTCCATTGCCATTGATTTTATTATTTCAGCTATAAAGCAGCTGAGAACGTCTGCGCCTGAAATTCGTATTAAGCTTGATGTCACGACGACACTACGGGATATGACGCAACATAATATTGATATTGCAATCAGAAATATTCGTCCAGAAACGCCAGGATTAGTGACAAAATTACTTTTAACCTCACCAATGGGGCTCTATTCGAGTAGTGAATACTTGCATCAACATGGCTACCCAAAAACATCAGATTCTTTGGCTGGTTTAGATTTGATCGTTCACGCTCCTATGATAGATAAATCTCCAGATAGGTTGTTTGGTTTAGCTATCGATAAAGCAAAAATTGCACTGCTTGCAGACAGTAGTTTATTATTAAGGACGTCAATAAAGAATGGGGTCGGGATTGGATTTTTGCCTAAATTTATGGCAGATATTGATAATCTCGTGCCGATTTTTCCTGAAAAAGACTTCAACGCACACTATGATATCTGGTTAGTCACACATGCTGATATTGTTCATAGCGCACGTATTCAAATGGTATTAGATACTCTGTCGCAATTGTTTACTAAGTATCATTAGTTTAATCAATCAATTGAAGTTTGTCAGAGTTAGCCACAATGGCTAACTCTTTGTGATCGCTAAGTGACTATTGAAAACGCTTACGTTCAATGAAGAAGTGCAGTAGTGCCATACCACCATGGCCAATTAAATAAGCTTCGATTAAACCTGTTAGTGATTTATGAATTTCACGTGCATCGTTGGCATAAGGGGAGTGATTGAGCCACAGCACAAGCCAGATTAATGCCGCAGCTTCAATTAAGATTAATGCACCAATACCTAACCCTTGAATAACATTACCCAGGCCCTGTTCACGAGGCTCTGGTAACTTGCCTTTTAAAATCTGCTTGAGATCGTCTTTTAAAATAGCATTTTCCCCGAAAAGATAAGGAAAGAATTGTTTAAAAGATTGTTTGGTTAACATGAAAATAATCATGCCAATTGTCGCAAGTACTGTTAACGATCCTAAAACAATATGTACCCATAAAAATAGTGTATTAAACATACCAGCTTTTACTGCACCAGTATGAGTCATGTGAACTAGATTACTGTTTAATATTTGCAGAATAATTAATCCTGCAAGGGTTGTGTGTAGGTGGCGTAACCCTACATTAGGAAAGTAATGAACAATGTAGTGCCAAAAGGATCGTAAAAGGGGCATATCGTCTCCAAGAGGGGATTAGGATGGAATAATAAATGCTATAAATCTAGCATAACTAATGGTTTTGTATGCGTAATAATTTGCCACTACTAAGCAAAATAATTATTCATAAATAAACTATTGGCTGTTTATTTTGCGATAAATGTTAAATAATTGGATCGAATTTATTAGGAATGTTTCTGTGTATGGAGATCACCGTGAGCCAATCCTTAACAATACCAACATTATCACATATACATGTTTATCCCGTGAAATCGATTGCGGCGTTAACTCAATCTCAAGCCTGGGTTGAAAAACAAGGGCTGGCGTTTGATCGACGTTTTATGGTCGCTAGTGATGATGGTGCGATGATCACTGCGCGTAAATATCCCCAAATGGTTAAAATTAATGCAACATTGACCATGACAGGGTTAGTGCTGCAATATCCAAATAAAGCCGATCTTGTTTTACAGTATGCTGATTTTGATATGAAAGAGGCAGCAGCCACGGTCTGGAATGATAATTTTAATGCTCATACAACCACGGTAATAGCCAACCAATGGTTCAGTGACATTATTGGTCATTCAGTACAGTTACTTTTTTGTGGTCAACAATCTCAGCGAGTACGACCTAAAATTGGACATAACGTTAGTTTTGCTGACGGTTATCCACTATTGATTATCAGTGAAGCATCATTAGCAGCGTTAAATGAGCGTAGCAGTGAGCAGCACACAATGGCACAGTTTCGAACTAATTTAGTAGTGTCTAATACTGACGCTTTTGCAGAAGATAGCTGGAAGCGGATCCGTATTGGTGAGGTGGAGTTTAAAGCTGTCAAACCGTGTGCGCGTTGCATTTTGACGACAGTTGACCCTCTAACGGGAGAATTTAGTCCACTTAAAGAACCCTTAAAAACCATGGCAACTTTTCGTGCTGATGAACAGGGTGAAGTGTTTTTTGGTCAAAATTTAGTGGCGATTAATGAAGGTATTATTCGTGCTGGTGATGAAATCGAAATACTAGAAACACAACCCAAACCAGTGTATGCCGATAATATAGCCACGAAGTTGCAACTTACTTGTGTTGAACGAGAAGACATTGCCGCTGATTTCACAACGTTTTGGTTGGAATCACATCAACAATCACCGTTACCGACTTATTTACCTGGCCAACATTTGCCGTTACAACTTGAAATTAATGGTGAGTTTATATCACGCAGGTATACGCTCTCATCGAGTCCTTCTCGACCAGGACGTTATGCTATTTCGGTCAAACGTATCGATGATGGTCGTGTCTCTAACTGGTTACACCAATATTTCCAAGTTGGGGATGTATTGGTTGCTGACAAGCCTAATGGCGACTTTCATCTAGGTGTTCATACCGATAAATTATTATTACTGTCAGCAGGAAGTGGTATTACACCGATGCTCTCTATGCTGAGGTACTTATCTGATAATGATAATATTCGCGATGTCGTGTTTTATCATCAATGCAGTACTGAAGCCGATATTCCTTCGCAACAAGAATTACATCAACTTGAAAATATGCATCCATCGCTTGATTTACGGATTGTACTTAGCCAACCACGACGAGACTGGCAAGGTGAATCTGGCCGTTTAAGTTTGAGTCATTTAGCAATGATCAGTGATTTAGATAAGCGCCAAGTGTTTGTTTGTGGCCCAGATGCTTTTATGGTTGCGGCAAAAAAATTATTGCTAAAAATAGGTGTTTCTCCAGCACGTTACCATCAAGAAGCCTTTGGACCTTTACGTGGAACATTAACGCCAAAACAAACCCTAAAACTTAATATCAATGGGCATGTTTTTAGTGGTGATAACCAAAGAACATTATTAGAGCAAGCTGAAACCGCGGGGATTGGTCTTAATTACAGCTGTCGAGCTGGCTTTTGTGGCGTATGTAAAGTGACATTAACCTCGGGGCAAGTTGAGCAACCTGATGTACCTGCATTGTTACCGCAAGAACGGCAGCAAGGTAAAGTGTTGGCATGTTGTTGTATACCTAAAACCGATCTTAAAATCACTCAGTAAGTTTTATTTTCATACAAAAGAACATTGATATTATCATCTTTGTTCTTTTGTTTTTTTAAGGTGTTGGAAAATATGATTAAAATAGTAAATATGATTTTCTTTTGTAGCATTCTCATCAAAAGTTCAATAATGATTGCTTTATAAATTGATCTAGAACAATAAAGGCATAAGTTAAATTTTGCTATATCTCTCGCTAATTATTTTTATTGATTTTCTATCTAATTGTTATTTATGGTTTATTTTTAATTTTCTATGAGGGGAACAGCACCTAATCGAATTTATCTATGAAAGTGTACGTTTTTTTCGTTTTGAATTATTCCTTGCGAGCGATTATTTTCTTCCAAAATATTTTCATAGGGAATTTTCATGAGAAAGACAACATATCTAGCGTGTGCAATTAGTGCTGGTTTAGTCGGTTATTTAGCAACGGTATATGCAGTCGATCAAGGCGATAAAAATTTAATTCAACACAATCTTTCGCAAGCGAATTTGGCTAAAGCAGATCCACTTTCAAAAGAAGCCTTTCAACTGTTCAATGAAAAAGGCTGTCAGTATTGCCATACTACCGATAGTAAAATGCCATTTTATGCTGATATGCCGGTGGCTAAGCAGTTGATGGAGCATGATATTAAAAAAGCACAACGCCAATTTAACATTACAGCATTAATGCAACAGGTTCAGAATAATCAGCCTATCTCTGAGGTTGAACTGGCGAAGTTGGAGTCGGTACTAGTTGATCATGCTATGCCACCTAAGCAATATTTATTAATGCATTGGCGTTCAGATTTATCAAAAGAGAACACTGAAACATTATTGAGATGGGTGAAGTCTGAGCGTAGCAAATATTATGCAGATCCAAAGGTTAGTGCTGAATTTAAATATGATGCAGTACAGCCAATTTCAACTACATTTGCAGTGAATGAAGCAAAAGTTAAGCTAGGTGAAGTGCTTTATCACGATACTCGTTTATCGGGTGACAACACTATTTCTTGTGCATCATGTCATAGTTTAGATACTGGTGGTGTTGATAATTTGAATACCTCGACTGGTATTAATGGAGCAAAAGGCCCAATTAATGCGCCAACGGTGTTTAATTCGGTATTTAATATTCATCAGTTCTGGGATGGTCGAGCAGATGATCTTCAAGCTCAGGCTGGTGGTCCACCACTAAATCCATTAGAAATGGGTGCAGTATCTTGGCAACAAATTATTGGTAAGTTAGATCAAGATACCGCATTAAAAGCGCAGTTTGATGCTATTTATCCAAAAGGTATTACAGAACATAGTATTACGGATGCTATTGCTGAATTTGAAAAGACATTAGTGACGCCAAACAGCCGTTTTGATAAGTTCTTAAAAGGTGATAAAACAGCGTTAACAGCAGAAGAGCAACAAGGTTATGCACTGTTTAAACAAAATAAGTGCCAAACTTGTCATACTGGTGAAGCGATGGGTGGTTTGACGTTTGAAGTTATGGGACTTAAAGACGATTATTTTGACGATCGAGGTAATGTATCAAATGTCGATAACGGTCGCTATAACGTGACTAAAGATGAAAATGATATGCATCGTTTTAAAGTCCCAACATTACGTAATGTTGCTTTAACAGCGCCTTATTTTCATGATGCGAGTGCACAAACGTTAGAACAAGCAGTCGCTGATATGGCGCAGTACCAAGTCGGTGTGAAGTTAACTCAAGATGAGGTCGATAAAATCACGGCTTATTTAAAAACACTGACAGGCGAATATAACGGTAAATTACTCCAATAAAATAGAAACGGCTTCTTATTAAAGAAGCCGTTTTTGCATTAATTCGAAACAAATAAGTCATTTAAAAGAACAATATTTTGATACATGCTGCTGAAAAGGTATTTGATGTGGAGTATGCTTGCGGCGCAAACGATTACCATCAAGTAAGGATCACCCATGTTTAATAAGCCACTTATCGCATTATCTATCGCTTTAGCGCTTTCTGGTTGTGCAACACCACCTGCTGTTCAGCATCAACCATTTTCACTGACGGTTGCTCACATTAATGATACCCACTCTAATTTTGACCCAGTGAAGTCAAGCTTTAAAGCTGATGGTACACGTGTCTATAATGAATTTGGTGGCTATCCTCGCCTACAAACGATGGCGAAGGAATATAAAAACGAAGCTAAGCAAGAAGATCAAAGTTTATTGTTTTTACATGGCGGCGATGCATGGCAAGGCAGTGCCTATTTTAAGTTAAACCATGGTGCAATGAATGCGGATATGCTCAGTAAAATGGGCTTAGATGCTATGGCATTAGGTAATCATGAATTTGATTTAAATAATAAAAAACTTAATGCTTTTATTAGTAGTGTTAATTTCCCTGTGTTAGCGGCCAATATTGATACCAGTCAAGATGCCGCTCTGAAAAATCAAACCAATTTACGGCCTTACCAAGTATTTGCTTTTGATGGTAATAAAAAAACAATTGTCAAAGATATTAATCAGTTACCAAAAGATAAAAACATTGTTGCTGTATTTGGTTTAGCACTTGATAACATGCCAAATATTGCGCCTAATACGGGAGACGTTAAATTTAATGATATGGTGAAAACGGCGCAAGCGACAGTCGATATGCTACAAAGCAAAGGGATTGATAATATTATTGCTTTAACCCATATCGGTAACGCCGTTGATTTAGATGTTGCATCAAAAGTGAATGGTATCGATTTAATTGTTGGTGGACATTCACATACATTATTAGGTGACTTTACTGATTTAGGCTTAAATAATAATGGCATATACGCCCAGATGGTAAAGAACCCTGACGGTAAATCTGAAACTTGTGTTGTTCAAGCGGGAGAATATGCACAAGCGATTGGTCGAGTAAATGTTAGTTTTGATGCAAAAGGCGATGTGACTCAATGTGTAGGGCATAATACATTGCTAAGTAATGATGAATTTTATCATCATGCAGATCGAAGCAAAAAAGATAAATTTAGTCCTGTAGAAACGATACGCGTAGAACAGTTTATTGATAATCACGAGAAAATCACGATAGCTGATGAAGATGTTTTATTACGTCAGCGTATTGATAGCAAATATAAGCCTGCGGTTGATAAAGCGTATGGAAAGACCATTGCTCAAGTCCCTCTAGAAATTAAACACGAACGTCGTCCAGGCGATCGTGGTAGTGATAATCACGGTTCAGACGTTGCACCATTAATTGCAGAAGGACAATATTATTGGGCAAATGAGCCTCAAGTACAAAAAGTCACTGGTATGAAAGTGGATTTCTCTTTGATCGGTGCAGGTGGTATTCGTACTAATATTGAAGCCGGACAATATCGAGAAGGTAACATATCTTTAGAGCTATTACCGTTTTCTAATTTTATGTCAGTTGTTCCAGTAAAAGGCGCGGTGATTAAGCAACTATTGCAACAAACGGTTACAGCGACGCTTCCTGAGGGTTCTCATGCAGGCAAGTTCCCGTATGGTGGTCATATTCGTTATAACTTTACAGAAACCGTAGCGCATAAAGCCGGTAAGCTTAGTAATGTAGAGGTAATGACCGGTACTGAGCAGCATCCTGTTTGGACACCTATTCAAGATAACAAAACGTACAATGTTGCTATTAACAATTATAACGCAACCGGAAATGATGGTTGGACGCCATTATATCAAGCACAGAAAAACCATTCTGGGCGTGTAGATCTTGCTTATGTTGATGGCAAGCTTACTGGATTTAAAGTTAATAATATCGAAAAAGTAGGCGACAAATATCAAGTGAACTATCAAGGCGCAGCGCCAAATTGTAAAGCTGCTAATACGATATGTAATACCGACGCTCAAGCTTTTATTGATTATGTCGCGCAGGATCGTCAGCAATTAGTACCATTGACATATTCTGTTGTAACGTTCGATCGTATTACTAATAAATAATAACTATCGAATCAAATATAATGAGCAACATATTAACTGTGTTGCTCTTTTCTATTTAGTGCCATTAAAAATGAAAATCGAGTTATATTTTATTTAACGTAATATATGGTGCTGATATACGGTATAAATTGATAAAAAATGAACAGTTTCAGTGTGTTGCTCTAAATTATAATCGCCATACATACTATTTTTTTAAATGTAATGTCTTGAATGATAAGTAATAAAAAAAATTATTGTTTTTAGACCGTTAAATATTAAAAAAAAGGCTATACAATCGAATCAATTTCATTACTATAGACCTCGGCCTGTAATTCAGACCTATTTATATGTAACATTATGTTTTAGAAAACTTTCTCTGTAACGCTTTACCAGTGTCATGAAGCTTTCCACTCATAAGCTATAACATAAATAATTCTTTTTCTGGCTACATTACGCAATTTTGCGAATTATTTAATACAATATTGGAGACTGTCATGTCTAAATCAACTGGTATCGTTAAGTGGTTTAACGAAGAGAAAGGTTTCGGTTTCATCACTCAAGACAACGGCGGCGCTGACGTATTCGTTCACTTCCGTGCTATCGCTGGTGAAGGCTTCAAAACTCTTGCTGAAGGCCAAAAAGTGTCTTTTGAAGTAGAACAAGGCCAGAAAGGTCCTCAAGCTGCAAACGTTGAAGCTATCTAATTTGCTTTGCCGTTAAAGTTTGTAAAATACCGACATTATGTCGGTATTTTTTTATTTAAATTTTAGGTTGTTACTCTTTTTTCCGCGCTTTATTGATCACACTAATAACGATTATTAAATCAAATTGTTTGTGTAATTCTCTGGTTTTTATACACTTATAGCACTCCTTTTAACGGATATTTGTGTTATTTCATGATGAGTTTACCGTCCAACACTATCGTAGAATCAATATGCTTATGTATGTTTGAATTGCGTTCAGGCTTTGAGCATCCTCAATTAAATCCACTTACCATTTCTTTATCAGCAGGGCAACACTTAGCTTTATCTGGTGCATCTGGATGTGGCAAAAGTAGCTTATTACAAGTGATTGCTGGCCTTAAACCACCTTTGCATGGGTACTTTAGTTATCAACAACAGGCTATTAATGCAGCACAGTTGTCTTTTTGGCGTCAACAAATATGTTACTTGCCTCAACAAGCAGTCATGGGAGCTGAAACTGTGTTTGAGGTACTACTATTAGCTTGGGATCTTAAAGCAATGTCATCAGTAGTGGCGAAGCCATCAAGGCAAGATTGTGAGCAAGCATTATTACGAGCAGGATTAAAGACTGCCCTTGATAGGCCGGTTGCAATCTTGTCTGGAGGTGAAAAACAACGCTTAGCAATTGCACGTGCAGTGTTGATGCAGCGGCCTGTGTGGTTAATGGATGAACCAACCTCAGCCTTAGATCCTGCTGCACGTAATACCATCATTGAGTTAATAGCCTCATTAAACGTTATTTGTATTTCGGTATCTCATGATCCTTTATGGCTTGCGACAGCAGATAAGGTTTACAACATGGATAGAGAACAGGAATAGACCCCATGAGCACAGCGATCACTCACTCTCTCGATTTACACTGGTCAGCAATGGCTGGTTTTTACTTATTATTATTGATTCCATTAGTGTTATTCCAGCGCTGGCAGCTCGGATTGAGTCGTACAATGATCACATCTGTACTGCGAATGACATTACAACTTTCTGTAGTCGGTATTTATTTACACACCTTATTTGGCTGGCAGAGTATTGGCCTTAATGTCGTTTGGTTAACGGTGATGGCACTGTTTGCCAGTTATACTATTTGTAAACGATCTGAGGTTAACTTAAAACGCGTTCTACCTGCGGTTATTTGTGGACAATTTGTCGCGTTATCGGTGGCATTACCAGCGTTACTTGCGGGTGTTATTCAAGTTTCACCATGGTGGCAAGCACAATATATGATCCCTATTGCAGGGATGTTATTGGGTAATAGCTTAACGGCAAATGTATTGGCGTTATCGCGTTGGGGGTGTTTGCTTAAAGAAAATCATCACGAGTATCAATATTATTTAACGCTGGGAGCACCACATCCAGCTCAACCTTTTATACGAACCGCTTTTAAAGCAGCACTGGCGCCACAGTTAGCATCAATGGCGACATTAGGTATTGTCAGTTTACCCGGTATGATGACAGGTCAGATTTTAGGTGGAGCGATGCCATTGGTTGCGGTTAAATATCAGTTAGTGATTATGGTAGCAATTTTTGTATCAGGTGTGCTGTCAGTGGCAACGACATTAACCATTGTTAATCGGCGTTCATTTGATGCCTATGGTAATGTGCTGTAATTTTTGTTGTGAGAAAATGAGTAGAGTAAAAATAACAAAGCAGCGCGAGGCTGCTTTGTTATTGGTTATTAGAAAGGCGGTATTATTTAATTTCAGTGATTGGGAAAATTTCAGTTGGCGCAACAATTTCATCTTGAGCAGCAATGGTTTGTAATTCCCATTCACCGCGACGATGGGTTTCTTTTAATACGGCATAGCAAGCATTGTGGGCATGTTCAAACGCTTGTTCTGCTGTCCAGCCTTTTAGTAAACCACCGGTAAAGAGTGATGAAATAAGATCACCAACACCAACAGGCTGGTTATCAAATGCTAAATGTGGACGTTGAGCTAAATAGCAACCCTCTTTGGTTGCTAGCATCATTGAGAATTTATCAGATGATAAACTATGAAGATGTTTCACTAGTACCATTTTAGGTCCTAATGTTAATGCATGCTGACAAGCTTTAACCGCATCATCTAATGTATTAATTGTCATTCCAACAAACTGACTAAGTTCAAATTGATTTGGAACAATAACATCTGCTAGTGGCATGACATCCTTGATAAGGTGTTCAGAGATACCATCAGCGACAATACAACCTTTTTCTGGATCACCCATCACAGGATCACAAATATAAATAGCATCAGGGTTGTGTTGTTTTACCATTTTAACTGTATCAATAATGGCTAAACATTGATCAGCACTACCTTGATATCCGGTAAGGACTGCTTCACAGTTTTTAAGCTGATCAATGTTGTTGATGCCTTTGATAAGATCAATTAAGTCTGTTGCTGGAAAGGCTTTACCTGTCCAACCTTGCTTATATTGAGTATGGTTAGAAAATTGTACGGTATGTAGTGGCCACACTTCAAACCCCATACGCTGAAGAGGAAATACTGCAGAACTATTACCAGCGTGACCGTAAACAACATGTGACTGTATTGATAGAATACCTTTCATCGAGGTTCCTTAAAACTATCGTATATATTGGTATACTTTACATGCGCTGAGATTAGAAACCTAATCATTTTATATCGTAATTATTCCTTGCAAAAATGCAGACTATTTATTGTTCGACAAATAAGTACAAATTCTTATCACTGCTAAATAAAGACAACAAACAATGTAATTGGAATGTGTTTTATTGGTTTTTTGTGTGTTTTTTAAACGATTAACGTGTTTGTTTTGATTTTTTGTTTTTGATTTTTTTTGTTTTAAAACATGTTGTTGTGAGTTTGTTCAGTGGTTATCCACAATTTTTCATCAATTTTTATAAAAAAAATATTTACAGTATCAAAATTTGGCGTTAATGTTCGCTCCGTCTGTTGCTCAGACCTAATGTGTTTTAAATAAAACCACAATGTCATTTCTAATCATTGTTATTCGTTTATGTTGCAAACGTTGTAGCAGTGCAAAGCTATAAGAAGGGTGATCTTATAGTTAAGAAGTAGTAGGTCAATGAGTAAAGCTCTATACCAAGGTAAATTAATTGCTTGGTATAAAACTATTTAAACTCAAATTGATAGCCTCAAATATAAATGCTAATTATAAAAGCAATATTTGGGCGTAAAGGAAATATAAACTATGACTTCACAAACAGGTATTATTCGTAGCTTCAACCCAATTGAAAAAATTGGTTTAATTACTAGCGATCTTGGTGGCGATATTCGTTTCGATGCATCTCAAGTTTGCAGTCGTTCACAGCCATCATCAGGTAGTATGGTTGAATTTACGTTAGATGATTCAAGTAATAAGCTTAAAGCAGTTAAAATTCGCTTTATCTAAATTTAATTAATGAGTTAAATATTAGCGAGTGCTATTATTTTTCCATGATTAAATAAAAAATCCCGGCCTAGGTCGGGATTTTTTATATCTATATTATTCTGAATCTTACTTATAGACAGTAAAGCTAACGCATAGGAACGAAACATACTAATACTGTAATCATTGATATTATGTCTGCTTAAAACTTGTTAAGATAATAAAACTCATTAAATAGTTTTGAGTTTAAATAAGGTAGAAAAAATGCATGAGTTGACAGAGAGTGATTATGACATCCTTCACGCAATGGAAAATATTGTTGATGGTATTGCGGCGATGTGGGGAGAGCATACTGAAGTATTGCTACATTGTTTAGATTCGCGTAATCCGTCAATTATGAAAATTGCAAATGGACATATTACGGGACGTGAAGTAGGCGCACCCATCACTAATATTGCATTAGTAAAATTAAATGAAGGACAAGATGTATCTAAAGCTTATATAACCAAGTCACCTAATGGTAAGACATTGCGTTCATTAACAACGGTGATCCGTAATAAACAGCACCAAGCAATAGGGTTACTTTGTGTTAATTTAAATTTAGATGCACCTTTTCAATCAATGATTCATAGCTTAATGCCAAACATTGACGGTTATTGTGATCATGGTGTTACTGCAGAAACATTTGCTCGAAATAATGATGAAATGATGCATAGTTCAATTGAAACGGTGCGTGAGCAAGTCATTACAGATAGTGCAATTCCACCATCAAAGAAAAGTCGAGAAATAGTGACACGACTTCATGATTTGGGCATTTTTGATCTTAAAGATAGCGCTCAAATTGCGGCAAAAGGGTTAGATATATCTATCCATACTATTTACCGTTATTTACGAGAAATTCGCACCCATGATGTGCGGTAATTATGAATAACTTAAATATTTTCATCTCTGAATCAAAGTGAAAATAGTAGCTTACAGTATTGGTCTTTTAATAAACGTTTATGCAATATGCGTCTAAATATTGGTCGGTCATAATGGTTGTTAGAGGTATTAAGTATAGGTTGGAATTGTTAGTGTAATTATTTCATATTGTTAAGTTAATAATTTATCGTTTGGCGTGATAAATGCATCTATACGGGCATTAATGGTAAATAGTCTCTTTCTACGTTGAGATTGTTTATTAAATAAAGCCATGTAAGGTTGCCAATATTTATGCGTCTTTATTATAAAATTATTAAAGCATTCTCTATTATTTATGTTTCTTGCTTGTGCTTTTCCGCTGCAGCAGAACAACCATATGTTGTGAGTAATAGTGGCTTTTCTCAAGGTCAGTTTGAATCATGTGCTAGTAGTGGCCAGTATGCGTGCTTTCGTGTGTTTGCTGGACGTAGAGGTGATAACTACATTGGTGGTACCTGCCATGTAGCAAGTGCATCATCAACATATAATCTTGGTGATGTGCAAGTTAGTCACGCAATAGTCAGAGAAATGGCTGCCGATGATCGTGCAGATTTTTGGTTTAATGGTCGTCATTTCCAAGTAGAAGGCGGCACGGGTGGTCGTCCTTGTGAACTTGGCCGTACTTCTTATAATCGCCCTAACGCCAATATAGGTTCTCTGCCACAGCAGTTTACAGTAAATGCCAATATTCTTGTAAGTGGAATGGGGGAAGCATGGGGTACCATGGATGTCTATTACATCCCTTATTTTCAAGACTATGGTGACGCGCCTGATGCATCAAATGGCACAGGACCTGGTAACTACCGGACTCGGCAAGCTGATAATGGCCCCTCGCATCGCGCGTTAAGATCCTCTTATGAGGTTTTTCTTGGTGCTACTTTACCTGATGATGATGGTACTGGGCTACACAATGTTGATGCGACAGCCGATGATCTTAATGCTGGTAGTAGTTATTATGGCATCGCTGCTGATGACGAAAATGGCGTTACATTTCCAAATTTAAAATATACCGATGCAAATTATTCAATTACCGCTAACGTGACCAATACTTCCGGTGCTGATGCGTATTTATATGCATGGATTGATTTTGATAATAGCGGTACGTTTGATGTCGATGAATTATTTACCAGTGGCACTGGAAGCGGTAATGAATTTATTGTTGTTGATGGTTCACAAGATACACCTCAAATACTGACTTGGAATTCTCTCGCTGAACTAACAGCTAATGGCTACTATTATTCTCGTGTACGTATTAGCGAAACACAATTAACCACCACAGCAACAGGCAGTGCTGAGGATACGCGTTCATTTGGTGCATCATCTGCTGCTGGTGAAGTTGAAGATTATAAGTTTTGTGTCGGCTGTGTAAATATCACAGGTTATATCTATGATGATGTAAATGGAGACAGTGATTTAGCTGATAAAGTAGGCGTGAGTGGTGTCAGTGTGTATTTGTACACTGATGATGGCGATATGATCCCTAATGCTGCTGATGGCGGTCCAACCTTAACCACGACGACGGATGCTGATGGCTATTATGCCTTTGTTGAAATTCCAGGGGTGACCTACTTTGTTTCTCCTAATCCTCCAACCTTCAGTTCCGCATTAGCAGAGCAAACCTACACCACAGCGTTAACCGATAATGCAAATGGCACTTTTGTCAGCGGATATTGTGATGCGAATGCGGATGGCGTTGCTGATACAACTCCAATTGCTGTAACAGGTGCCTGTTATGGTGGTTGGGATGGTGATCGTGCCAATACCAGTAGTAGTGCAGATCTATCTGCGCGCGAACATATTTCACGGGTTGTATTTTCTGCTAATTCTAACTCAGTTAACCTGCTTGATTTCGGTTTTTCTTATAATGTAGTAACGAACACGGCAACAACAGGTCAAGGCTCGTTAGAGCAATTTATTATTAATGCTAACGCAATTGCGGGAGCAAATAATATGCGATTTGTTCCAGCTGTTGCAGCAAATGATGCCGATGCCAGTGCCGATTGGTGGGTTATTTCGCCCACATCTTCATTAACCACAATCACTGGCACTAATGGCGCTAACACCACACTAGATGGTCAGGCTTACAGCCATACTGATGGCGTAACGGTACTTAATACCAATAGTGGTGATTATGCCGCATCGCAAACCGTAGGTAGTAGTCATCTTTGTAATGTCGAAAATATTGCTGCGTTGGCTAAGCCTGAATTACAAATAGACTTACCGACTAATGCGAGTGCATACAGTGCTGAAATTATTATTATTAATGCCGATAATACCACAATAAGAAATTTGTCATTAACCGGCGGCTCGCAAGGAATTAATGTTTATAGTGGCGGTATTACCGACACGCTTATTGAATATAATTTAATCGGTATCGATCCCGCGGGTAATGATGCGGTAATCGGCCAAGAAAGTTGCGGTACATCATCAGGGTGTGCTGGTATTGGAATTGCAAATTCAGGAAATAGTGCCCTGCATGGAAATAGCGGGATTATACGTAATAATGCCATTAAAACGGCGCACAATAATATAAGTTTAAATTCATTAAATAGCCAAACAGCAGCTATTAATTGGCAATTACAACACAATTTATTGTTAGGTACGACATCGACAACTTCGACCCCTTATCATGTTATTAATATTCGATATGGAGCACCAGCTTATTTAACTATTAATGGTAATCAAATAGAAAATGCGACGGGCGACGGTATATATCAAGCTAATACATCAAATCTAGATTTACTTCAAAACTTTACTAGTAATACGATTATTAATAATGCTGAAGATGGTATTGATATTCATAGCGGTAAGTTATCAATAATTGAATGTAATATTTTAAATAATAATGGTGATTCAGGCATTGCCATTGATGGTAATACGAATGTTGAAGGTTTTTTAATTACCAAAAATAGTTTTAACAATAATGTTGATAACAGTATTGATTTACACAATTCAACCACAGGCAGTGGTGTCTCACTTAATAATGATAATTGTATTAATGATACCGGAGCGGGGGCAAATAATAACCTCGCTCGACCTGTTATTCATTATGCCTTTATTGATAATAATGATTTACGTGTGATTGGGGATGTTTGTGCTACTGGGGAATACACATTAGAAGTCTATAAAGCCAACGCGGGAAGCGGAGATATTGGTGGTGATGGTGTATCTGCTGGTGAAGGGGCGGTTTATTTAGGAAGCCTCACTGCAATGTCGGGAGCAGGATTTGATAAGACATTAACGGTAAATGGCATTTCAGTTGGTGATCAAATTACAGTTATTGCCCAACGCACCACGTTATCCTCTGGTACTTATTTACAAGATACATCAGAATTTAGCGCTAATATGGTGGTGGATATTGATAATAAAGACTGGGGTGATGCACCAGACATCACTTCACTGACAGCAAAAGGAGACTATACAACCCGTCGAACGGTAGGCGGTGCTAGTCATATCGTTACCACCAGTGGCAATGGTACTCATGCTGATTTCTTCTTGGGCGCGTTTGTTGATACTGATATTGACGGTCAACCAAATATTGCTGCAGATGGTGATAATTTAGTTGATGTTGCTGATGAAGATGGAGTAACGGCCGCAGGATTTTATGTGTTAAATCGTGATCGCGACATTGTGGTGACGGTCGGTAAACACAGCAGTTATTCTGGGTCAACCTTTCATGTTTATGGCTGGATTGATTGGAACCAAGATGGGGATTGGCTAGACAGTAACGAACAAATAATTACTGATACCAGTGCGACTGTTGGCAGTCAAACCTATACCATTAGTACGCCCGCTGCTGCAATCTTAGGTAAAACCTATGCCCGCTTTAGAATTTGTTCCACTGGTGATTGTAATCAGCCAACGGGACCAAGTATCGATGGTGAAGTGGAGGATTATGGTGAAATTATTATCAGTGCTGATTTTGGTGATGCGCCAGATACCGGTGTAGGCATTGGTGCTGGTAATTATCGAACCACCTTAGCAGATGATGGTCCGCGTCACTCAATTGATAGTAACTTATTTTTAGGAATAACAGCGTCTGATACTGAAATCGATGGCTTACAAAATATTACGGCAACAGGTGATAATATTGATGTCAGTGATGATGAAGATAGCTTATTGTTATTGCCATTAACCAGTGGTGCCAGTGCGTATAATGCGCAAGCCGTGGTGACGAATAATACCGGAAGTTCGAGCTATTTATATGCTTGGTTAGACACTAACCGAGATGGTGAATTTGATCGAGATGAGTTTATTTCAAACGGTAGTGGTCCTGGCGGTGCGTTAATTGTTGCAGATGGGACTACAGCAACAGCAATATCATTAGTGTGGGCAAGCATCAGTTCGCCAACGAATAATTCAACGGTGTATTTACGCACTCGTCTAACAGCAGCCCCATTGACTGACAGCGTCAGCGGTGCGGTTGAGGATCCTCGCTCGTATGGTTACGCTAATGGCGGTGAGGTGGAAGATTATGCGTTGCAAGTGGCCGATCAAGATTTTGGTGATCTGGATGATACCTTCGCAACATTGGGCTTAAGTGGTGGTCCTTATCATGGCTTAAGTAATAAAACCAATATTTATATTGGCAGTGCCACCATTGATACTGAAGGCGACGGTCAACCAAGTACGGATGCTGATGGCGATGATGTTACCGATAGTTCTGATGAAAATGCCTTTAGTTCTCCAACCCCTATTTTACCCGTTACGGCATCAACCTATTCGGTCTATGTGCCTGTGCGCAATAATACCAGTACTGATGCTTATCTTTATGGTTGGTTAGATTGGAATCAAAATAATCAATTTGAAGCTGAAGAATATGCGGTTGTGACAGTACCTCATGGAACGACAACAACTTCACCAATAACGCTAACCTTTACAAATATAAGCGGACAAACAGAAGGGCGTGCAGCACTGCGGTTGCGTTATACAACTGCCGGATTATCGAATATTGGTTGGGGCGGTAGTGCGCCAGATGGCGAAGTAGAAGATCATTATATTATGGTCGGAAGTTATGATTTTGGTGATGCGCCAGATACTGTCAATGGTGTCGGAGCCAATAACCAACGTACATTGTTACGTGATGATGGCCCGCGGCATGGAATTGATAATCAGTTGTTCTTTGGTACAGGAGTAGATGCCGAGCAAGATGCTAATAATCCAGCAAACCGTGCTGATGGTGATGATATTGATGCTAACGGCGATGATGAAGATGGGGCATTGTTAATTCCATTACATAATAGTGCGACGAGCTATACTCTTCCCGTTACAGTAACCAATACGACGAGTAGTGATGCTTATATTTATGCATGGATAGATTTTGATCGTACCACAGGCTTTGATCGTGATGAGTTTGCAGGTGGGGCAACGGGGGTTCCGATTACTGTGGCTGCTGGAACGGTCAATGGTGCTGTGTCGATTAATTGGAATAGTCTGCCAGGCATTGCGATTAATACGGATGTTTATATTCGGTTACGCCTAACAACCGATAATTTGCTAGATACAGCGACAGGCACACAAGAAGATCCGCGTTCATATGGCAGCGCTACTGATGGTGAAGTTGAAGATTATTATTTACGGGTTGATACCTATGATGGTGGTGATGCACCTGATACCTACCATACGTTATATACCAGTAATGGTCCTTCGCATTATCACACCAATACAAACCTCTATATTCGCAACGCGACTCATGACGATATTCATGATCTAGATGGTCAACCTAACAATGCTGCTGATGGTGATGATATTGATGGTAGTGACGATGAGAACAGTGATGATTTAACTCGAATTCCATTACTCGGCCTCACTGACACCACATATACATTAGGTGTTCCACTTTATAATGGCACTGGTGTGAATGCCAATTTGTACGGTTGGATTGATTTTAATAAAAATGGTCGTTTTGATGACGACGGTGAATTTGCTGCACTTGAATCCATTGCCAATAGTACTAATACTTCAAATCAAGCAACACCCACTACTACTCTGACTTGGGATAATTTTTCAGGACAAGCGCAAGGCAGTACTTATGTTCGATTGCGTATTACCAATGATATTTTAACCAAAGATGATTGGGGGGGAATGGCCCTCAATGGTGAAGTAGAAGATCATCAAATATTTATTGGTGACTTTGATTTTGGTGATGCACCAGATACTGCTAATGGCGTCAGTGCTAATAATTACCGTACTAATTTTAATGATAACGGTGCTTACCATGGATTATCGAGTCAACTCTACCTCGGTGCTGCCGCACCTGATACTGAAAATGATGCCAACGTACCTGCAATTAAAGCATTAGGTGACGATAACGATGCTAATGGTGATGATGAAGATGGCGTTTATATTATGCCGCTACACACATCGCAGACGAGTTACAGCATTCGTTCCACTGTGACAAATAATACTGGTAATGACGCTTATTTATATGCATGGATTGATTTTGACCGCAATGGTCATTTTGATCGTGATGAGTTTGCAGGTGGCGCTGCTGGTGTGCCAATTACCGTCAGTAGTGGTGTTACTAATTGGGTTGAAAATATTAATTGGACTCAATTTCCGGGGATGGCGACGAACACTGATGTTTATGTTCGAGTACGTCTAACAACCGATCTATTAAGTGATGCTGTAACGGGAACGGCTGAAGATCCTCGTTCTTATGGTGGTGTGAGTGACGGTGAAGTAGAAGATCATTATTTACGAATAGATACTTATGATGGTGGTGATTTACCTGAATCATTCCATACCAGTTATAACAACGGTGGTCCGGCACACTATCATACAAATATTCAACTCTATATTCGTAGTGCCACTCATGATGATGTTCATGATCAAAATGGTCAGCCAACCGCAGCAGCTAATGGTGATGATAATGATGGTAGTGATGATGAAAATGGTGATGAGTTAACACCGTTCCCAATTTTGACCTTAACAGATACAAGCTACACATTAGCAGTACCTTTATATAATGGTACAGGCGTTAATGCCCATCTTTATGGATGGTTAGATCTCAATCAAGATGGTGATTTTGATGACGCTAATGAGTTTGTGGCATTAGAAGATATTGTTAATGGTACTAACACTTCAGGGCAAACTTCACCGACAACAACCTTAACTTGGAATAATATTAACGGTCAGAAAATAGGCAATATGGGGTTGCGTTTACGTTTAACCTCAGAAAAACTGACCGCGGCTCAATGGGGAGGCTTTGCGGAAAATGGTGAAGTAGAAGATCACTTTATCTATGTGGGTGATCCTGATTTTGGTGATGCGCCAGATACATCATCAGCAATGGCTGCAAATAACTACCAGACTCGTTATGAATTCTTTGGTCCTTATCATCTTACTATTGCTGGATTATATATTGGTAATACTGCCCCTGATACTGATGACGGCACTTTACAAAATGCAACAGCCACAGCAGATGACGATGATGCTATTGATGACGAAGGTCCGATTATTCTGCCACCGTTATTTAATTCGATGACGACCTACAAAGCTACTGTGCCTGTGACCAATATTACTGGTAGTGATGCAACATTGGCCGCTTGGATCGATTTTAACCGTAACGGTAAATTTGAAGATAGTGAAGGCCAATTGGCTGTGGTTTCAACGGGCGCAACCAATACGCCAGTTGAACTGGAATGGACCTCATTACCCTCAATTACAAATAACACCACATCGTTTATTCGATTGCGATTAACCAACCGTCTTGTGACTCAAATTAGTGATATCTCATCATTAGGTGGTGAGGCTGGAGGTGAGATTGAAGATCATAGCATTTTCTTTGGCCTACAAGATCAAGGCGATGCTCCTTCAACTTACCTTGTTGATCCTTTATTAGGTGGCCCTCATCATATTATTACCAATGCAACCAATTTGCATTTAGGTAACGCCACCATTGATGGTGATAGTCGTATCTTTTCATCGAGTGATGCCTTAGGAGACGATAATGATGGCAGTAATGATGAAAATGCAACCACTCAACCATTAACATCTATTCCGGTAAATGGTGCCAGTCATCAATTAGAATTAATAGTAAGGAATACAACTGGAAACGATGCGTATTTAGCCGGCTGGATAGACAGTAACCGTAATGGTGTATTTGATGAGATAGAAGGGCGGGTTGATGTTATTTCAACAGGACAAAACGGGGCTTATACCTATGCATTTGATGCGAATCAGATGCAAAACTTATCCGTTGGTAATAGTTATATTCGCTTCCGTTTAACCACAGATCCAATCACCGAAACAGATGTTGGTGGCGGTGCCTCTGATGGTGAAGTTGAAGACTTTATGATTCAAATTGGTGGTCAAGATCTCGGTGATTTACCTGATACCTCAACGGGAACTGCGGCCAATAATTACCAAACTAATCTAACTTATGGCGGCCCTTATCATAATGTTGCGGCATTGAGTGGGCTCTATCTTGGTGATGTTGCACCTGATGTTGATGGACCAACACCACAAACGCCAACCGCTGATGGTGATGATGCTGAGGTTATTGATGATGAAAATGCATTAGCTGATATTCCATTACCTGATCTTGATGCTGGTGATCAATTTAATACGCTGATTTCAGTAACCAATAATACTGATCAAGTGGGGTATTTATATGCGTGGATTGATTGGGATCGTGACGGCAGTTTTGAGAATGATGAAATAGCCCAAGCAGCAGTTAATAGTAGTGGTGTGGTGCAAGCTATTACCAATGGCATGATTACTATTGCACCTAATTCAGGAAAAGAAACCTATAACGTCAGTTTTATCACCGATACCGCATTAGTTGATGCGCGTACTTATGGCGTGCGTTTGCGCGTTACTTCAGAAGTACTTATTGATGGTGATGCATCAGCGGCTATTGATGAACGCTCATTAGGTGCCGCCAAAGACGGTGAGGTCGAAGATTACTTTATTACTGCAGAAAATACTGATTTTGGCGATCTTCCGAATACCTATTTAACCTTGCCGACGAGTGGCGGTCCGGCACACTATTATGTCAGCAGCCTTTATATGGGGGCTAATAATATTGATGATGATGACCAAGCTTACGTTGATGCGGCGGCAATGGGGGATGACAATAGTGGTAATGATGATGAAAATGGTATTGAACAACCGCTAGCGACTGTAGCAACGTCAATTACAGAATACAGTGTTGATGTAGCTGTTACTAATGCCTCTGGGTCTATGGCGACATTAGTTGCATGGTTAGATCATAATCAAGATGGTTTTTTTACTGCTAATGAGGTTGTAGATGAATTAAATGTCGCTACGACCGGAATACCGTTTACTAATGCCATCTTTAATCAAGATAATTTCCCAACAGGCAATAATAATCTAACGAATAAAGTGACTCTAAAATGGAATAATATTAGTGGCTTGCAGCAAGGTACTATGGGGCTGCGAATTCGTGTTGCTAATAGTTCGTTAACAGCAAATGATTGGGGTGGCATTGCACAAGGGGGGGAGGTTGAAGATTATATTGTGTATGTCGGCCAATTTGATTTTGGTGATGCAAAAGATACTGCGGTTGGCGTTGCGGCTAATAATTACCGAACCACATTAAGTGATAATGGTGCTTACCACGGTGTAACTAATACGATTTTCCTTGGTACAACCGTAGATACAGAAGCTGATGCAAACGATCCAACAACAGCATTTGCACTCGGTGATGACATAACAGGCGCAGATGAAGATGGTGTCTTTGTGGTGCCATTAAATAACACCAATACCGAGTATTCTTTACCTGTTACGTTAACAAATAACACAGGAAAAACGGCTTATCTTTACGCGTGGATAGATTTTGATCGTAATGGTCGTTTTGATCGTGATGAGTTTTATGGTGGTAATACTGGTCTACCGACAGATATTAATAGCGGTAGCACCAATATTGTGACCAATTTAAATTGGACCAGCTTTCCTGGCATTGCGACCAATACCGATGTTTATATACGAGTACGTTTTACCACAGATATATTAGCAGACACTCAAATTAATACGGTTAATGAAGATCCTCGATCTTTGGGTGGTGCTAGCGATGGTGAAGTCGAAGATTATTATGTACGTGTTGATACCTATGATGGCGGTGATGCACCAAATAGTTATCATACGCTGTATAGCAGTGGCGGTCCGTACCATGTTCAAAACCACGCCTCCCTTTATATTCGTGATGCAACTCATGATGATACTCATGATCAAGATGGCCAACCAACATCGACTGCCTCGGGTGATGATAACGACGGTAAAGATGATGAAAATGCCGATGATCTCACACCGTTCCCAATTCTTTCTTCAGCGAGTAGCAGTTATACATTAGGTGTGCCGATCAATAATGCGACTGGTCAAGATGCCAATTTGTATGGCTGGATAGATTTAAACCAAGATGGCCGCTTTGATGGTCCAAATGAGTTTGCTGAATTAAGTGCGATTTCGTCAGGCACAAATACCAGTAGCCAAGCAACACCGACGACTGAATTAACTTGGAGTGGTTTTTCGAGTTTAAATACTGGTCGTACTTATATGCGCTTACGTTTAACAAATTCAGTGCTTACCGCCAATGATTGGGGAGGACCTGCTGAAAATGGTGAAGTAGAAGATCATGTTATTTATATTGGCGATTTAGACTTTGGTGATGCTGAAGATAGCGCAGCAAATACAGCCACAGGTGCCGGAGACTACCGTTCTCGCCGCGAAGATCATGGCCCATACCATGTGATCAGCAGCGATCTTTATATGGGAGGGGCTGCACCTGACAGTGAAAATAATGCTAATCCAAGTAGTGCTAATACCTATGCCGATGGTGATGATAACACCGCAACGGATGACGAAGACGGAGTTATATTACGCGGACTTGATAATTCACCCGTGCCAACGAGTTACACCGCAACGGTTAAAGTGACCAATAATACCGGCAAAGACGCGTATTTATATGGCTGGATTGATTGGGATCGTAATGGTCAATTTGGGTCTGATGAAGTAGCACAAATTACTGTTGCTGATGGCACCCATGGCGATGTAAATCTAGATTGGAGCAGTTTTCCTGGCATTGCAGCAGGGTTTGCAGTCGCTCGGTTTAGATTAACCACCGATAGCCTTGAGAACCAAAATAGCGCCGCTGCTGAAGATACCCGTTCGCTGTTTGGTGCCAGTGATGGTGAGGTGGAAGATCACCGAATTTATATTGGCGATCAAGATTATGGTGATGCGCCAGATGATTATAAAACGACAACCGTAAACAATGGTGCTCATCATGGTTTAGGTTATAAAAGCACGGTCTATTTAGGCACTGCAACTATTGATGCTGATAGTGATGGCATACCAAGTAGTGATGCATTAAGTGACGATTTAAATGGCAGTGATGATGAAAATGGTTTGCCACAGCCGTTAGCAAATATTGCCACATCAGCTTCTGATTACACTGTCACAGTGAGCTTTAAAAACTCTCGCTTAGCAGGGCAACCAGCCACGCTTATTGCATGGTTAGATACTGATCAAGATGGTGAGTTTAGTGCAGCAGAGGTTGTTTCAACTATTGATTATGATGCCACTACCCCCGTTAGTTTTAGTTCGAACAATATTCCTTATTTTAATGGTAATAAAACGGCACAATTACGCTGGACAGGGCTTAGCGGTTTAACCAATGGTGCTATGGCACTGCGGATTAGATTAAGTAGCCAAACAGAATTAACTGCCGCTGATTGGGGTGGACAAGCACTGGATGGTGAAGTTGAAGACTACATGGTTTATATCGGTGAATTTGATTATGGCGATGCACCTGATGAAGCGATAAATGTGGGGGCGAATAATTATCGTACTACCCAATCAGACAATGGTCCTTTCCATGGTATTGACAGTAATTTGTTCTTAGGCAGCTTACCTGATGCCGAGTCTGATGCGCTAGCAACCATTGCCTTGCAAGCAAGCGGTGATGATACCATGTTAAATGATGACGAAGATGGAATGGTATTACCGCCACTTACCACTCGCCAAGGACGTTATAGTGCTAACGCAATGGTGACCAATAATACTGGCAGTGATAGCTATATCTATGCTTGGATTGATTTTGATGGTAATGGTCGTTTTGATCGTGATGAATTTGTAGGTAATGGTGCCGCAATTGGAGGTGCTGTGATAGTGCCAACAGGAACGGTCAATAAAGCCGTCGCGCTAAATTGGTTATCAACCCCAGGTTTAGCTGCCAATGTTGATCGCTATTTACGGGTACGTATTAGCTCTGATTTACTAGTCGATACTGTAACGGGTACTACTGAAGATCCGCGTTCATATGGTGGTGCGACAAATGGTGAAGTGGAGGATCATTATCTATTAAGTAACAATATTTATTACGATGGTGGTGATGCGCCAACCAGTTATGGTGTTCGCTTTGCTGATGGTGGACCGTTACATCCAACCAGTACTATTTTACGTATTGGTACTTCAGCGACAGATGGCGAAGATGCGCAAGCCAGTGACAATGCGACTTTAGACGATATAACAGCAACCAATGATGAAAATGGCTTAACGCTCTCTGGGTTAACAGCAGCATCAACGACTTATACTCTAGATGCTAATGTACTTAATAATATTGGTGCTGATGCTGATTTAATCGTCTGGATAGACTGGGATCGCAGTGGTGAATTTGATAGCACAGAAGCCCAATCAGTTACTGTCTCTCCAAGTAGTAGTTATCAAGTACAAACGTCGACATGGAATGGTATTTCGCCAACGGCAGGGTATTATTTTGGTCGAGCACGGTTAATGCCAACCAGTGATGGCTTTACGCATACTAGTATTGGTGGAATGGCATCTGCTGGTGAAGTTGAAGACTTTAGAATTACGCTATTAACGAACCAAGATTGGGGCGATGCGCCTGATAGCTATCATACTGTTGCTGCTAATAATGGCGCGAATCATGTGCCGTCATCTGCGTTGTATATTGGTAACCTCATGGCTGATGCTGATATTAATGGTCAGCCAAGTACAGATGCGCTAAATGATGATAATAATGAGACGGCAGATGAAACGCCGCCTAACTTCCCTGTACTCTCACCATCAATGACAACATGGACATTTAATACTCTTGTGACCAATACCATTGGGGCAGCAGCTACTTTGCATGCATGGGTTGATCATGATCGCGATGGCGAATTCCAGTTGGATGAATATACCAGTGCGGCGGTTGCAAATGGCACGAGTAATCAGAACGTATCTTTAACATGGAATAATTTATCGGCAGGTACTGGTGGAGATATTGGTGATACCTACATCAGATTACGGCTAACAACCGATACCCTTATTGATGATAGTGCGACTTTGATTGATGAGCGCTCATATGGTGCTGCAACGGATGGTGAAATTGAAGATCATTTCCATAAAGTGACCTTCCATATGTTGATCCAACAAAGTTCAGGCACCTTCCAATACACGCTACCAAATACGGCTAATAATACCGTGGCCTTAATGGAGCATAATTATGGTGTAGGTTATGTAAGCTACGAAACTTTGGTTCCAAACGATAATATTGTTACTGACTTTACCTTAGCTGATTATCAATTTGTTCTTTATCAATCAGATCGCGCAGGTGCAATAAGTACTGATTCAATGGCAGAAATTGATGCCTTACTCGCCTACCGTAATCAGGGCGGCGTATTACTCTCTATTGTTGAAGGTGATAGATTTGCTGACGCCACCTCGACCAGAATTAACGCTTACATGGGGCAACAAGTGGGTTTCCCAGGTACCAGCGCTACCGGTTTTGCAGAATACACAGGCGCTAGATATTTACCTCGTTTCCATCCATCAGATGGCCCTGGCGGATTATCAACTCAGGATTTAGTTGATACGACGAAATCATTATCCACCATTGTCGGTATTGATCATCGAAGTGTGATTTATACCTTACCTGAAGTGGCTGGTTCTTGTAATAATGTCGATGCGATGGCATGGCTTATTCCTTACGCGCCAACCTCTACCGGAGGTTATGCATACCCTCGTTCACATGTAGGCCCATGGATTGGCTCTGGTGAGCGCCAATTCTATTTCACTCCTAATTATCTCTCGTATAATTTATCGGCTTATCAAGATTTAATGGACTTTGTCTATGACTACTACGAGGACGCAAGTGCCTTTAATGGTCGAAATAATTGGTTAGCAGATTCCGCCAACGTTAATAATAGCTGCTCAAATATAGAGCTCGACTTTGGTGATCTACCTGATACCGGTACTGGTGTCAGTAATGGCAATTATATTACGGCTTATCAATTTGATGGCCCACGTCATGATATTAGTCAGCCCATTTATTTAGGTACGCCACCTGATGGTGAAACCGATGCATTTGCAACGATTGCAGCCAATGGTGACAGTGATGATGGAATTGAAATTTTACCATTATCCAGTACAGCGACGCAGTATTCAATTCGAATAAATACCACCAATACTACAGGTACAGACGGTACTGTTTATGGTTGGGCGGATTGGAATCTTAATGGCGATCTGGAAGCATCAGAATTACAAACCGCAGTCGTTAGTGACGGTGATGTGAATGAGGTCAAGGTATTAACATGGACGGTACCAGCTTCATTAACCAGTAGTGATACGATTTATATGCGTTTTAGAGTGTGTAATACAACCACAGATTGTAGCTCGCCAATAGGGGAAGCGACTAATGGCGAAGTGGAAGATTATGCGCTGACGGTTTCTGATAATGTTGATTATGGCGATGCGCCTGACAGTTATGGCACTTTGGCAGGTAATGGTGGTCCATTCCACTTTGACGCTGGGGTGTTATTTGTTGGTGATCAAGCCAGTGATTTTGAATCTGATGCAATGCCATCTGTGCTTGCTAATGGCGATGATAACCAAGCGTCACCAGATGATGAAGATGGTATTAATGTTATTTCGCCAATCAATATTAATGCTAGTGATTACAGCTTAACGGTAGAAGCAACCAATAACTCAGGCGCAATGGCGAATTTAATTGTGTGGGTTGATTTTGATAGGAGTGGTCAATTTGATTCTGATGAAGCTCAAGTAACCACTGTGGCTGATGGTGTAAGTGAAGGGCAATACAGCTTTAATTGGACCGGATTAACAGGCTTAACAGCTGGTGTGACCTATGCTCGAGTTCGAATTACCACCGATGCTATTTCTGCGACATCAACAGGAGGTATTGCAAGCGATGGTGAAGTTGAAGATCATTTAGTGGTAATGGGAACATTTGATCTTGGTGATGCACCTGATACTTATGGTACCGATCGCTCTGATGCTGATGGCGAAGGAATAGGACCGATGCATATACCTACCGCATCGATTTATCTTGGAACTAACGCTACAGATACTGAAGCCAATGGTTTTGTTGATGGGGTTGATGATAATGGCCTTGCACAAGATGATGATGTAGCGGGTGTTGATGACGAAGACAGTATCGTTAGTAGTACAACATTATTGGCAGCCCCAGGAAGTAATGAAACCCTAACCGTTCACGTTAATACGGATGTTGATGCTACTGTTTATGCATGGGTAGATTTCGATCGTGATGGTCAGTTTGATTTAAGCACTGAAGCTGCTACGCCCGTTGCAATAACAGCGGCGGATGACAATACCGATATAATACTGAACTTCACAACGCCGACGGATGTATTAGATGGCGGCAGTTATGCTCGAATCCGTATTTGTTCAACCACCACCCAATGTTCAACTCCTCATGGTGTGGCTAATGATGGTGAGGTTGAAGATCATCGTATTCTATTGGATGTTGGCTATGACTATGGTGATGCTCCACAAACCTTAGGTTATGACACTTTATTTACAGCAAATGGCGCACGTCACCGAATGGGTAACACCACCTTGCGTTTAGGGGCGATGTTAGCTGATACTGATGATGATGGTTTTGGCGATGGTATTGATGATAACTATGATGCCACCGATGATGATATTACTGATAATGCTGATGAGGATGCGATTGCCACTGTGGGCTTCTTATCTCAAGGCGCGACCTCATTTACTCAACTTGTCAGTTGTAATGATCACACTGGTAGCGTTGATATTGGGGCAAATGTATATGGATGGGGAGATTTCAATGCCGATGGTGATTTTGCTGATAGTGGTGAGTTTAGTCAAGCTCCTTGTGTGGATGCTGATGCAGTAACAGAGGGCAGCGCAACTTTAGTCTTTACGGCGATAAATACCAGCACAACAGCAACTCAAACCTATCTTCGTTTACGTATTACGTCTGAAACTCTCACCATGGCAGATTATAACGGTACTGCTATCAATGGTGAGGTTGAAGATCATCAAATTCCAATTCTTAAAGGGCCTATTCAGCCAATTTCTCCAGCGGTTGTTGCTAGCCAATGTATCAATACTGCCAATATAGAAGGTGAAACGGGTACACCAATTGATATTACAGGTGTGGTCAATACTTATTATCCAGCCACCGCCTCAGCGTTGACAGGAACAAACACGATCGAACTAGGTGCTGCAACAGGAGATACCTCGAAAACCTTAAATTCGGGTGATCGGATTATGATCATTCAAATTCAGAATACGACTCTAGATACGTCAAATACTGATAGTTATGGTAGCGGTCAAGTGGGGGGGTATGGCAGTGGTTGGATTAATTACGGTAATAGCGGTCAATATGAATTAGCAACCGTTGTGAGTTATAACGCCCCAACGTTAGTGATCAGTGAAAACCTGACCAATAGTTTTGTGGTTGATAGCCAAAGCAGTTATCAAGTTGTGCGAGTGCCAATGTATGAAGACGTGCGTCTTATTGGCACAATCACCGCAGCCGACTGGAATGGTAGTAGTGGTGGTATTGTTTCACTGTTTGTTAATGGCAGTTTAGATCTCAATGGCAATACGATTGATGTTAACGGTAAAGGCTTTAGAGGCGGTAAATTAAACACCAGTAATGGTATCGCAACCGGTCTTAATTATGTGTTGTCAGCATCAAATATCGATGGTGGTAAAGGTGAAGGTATTGCCGGCACACCTGCTGCACTTGGTGGCAATGGTTATCCTAATGGTGATTATGGTATTGGTGCGCCAGCAAATGCTGGCGGCGGCGGTAATTTTAATTCTGGTGGTGGTGGTGGTGCAAATATCGGCCCAGGTGGTAGAGGTGGCAGATATTCAAATTCATTGAGTTATTACGCCGGAGAACCTGGAACGGGTTTGGGCTTGGTTGATGATACTCGATTACTCTTTGGTGGCGGTGGCGGCGCTGGGCAGCAAAACAATTCAGCGGGTCGTGATGGTGCCGATGGTGGCGGTATTGTTTATATCAATGCCACAACAATTACAGGCAGCGGAACGATTAATGCTAATGGTAATCAATCAGCAGTAGCTGGCGGAGATTCTCCGGGTGGCGGTGGTGCTGGTGGTACAGTGGTTATTTATAACCAAGATGGCGCTACGCTAACTGGGCTCACTGTTAATGCTATCGGTGGTAATGGGGTTGGCTCTTCTGGTGGTCATGGTCAATCTGCTGCTGGTGGCGGTGGTGGGGTTATTTTTAATAGCAGTGGTGCAACCGTCAATATTAGTGGTGGTAATGAAAGTTGTAGCGGCCAGCTATTGTGTGGTGATGAAGGCGGTGATGGTGGTGTAACAATGGCTGCACCATTACCAACAGCACCTGCTTTATGTAGCTTTAATTTATCAGGGTTTGTATTTGACGACAGCAGTACTGCACCGACACTCAATGGAATAAAAGATCCCACGGAAGCAGGATTAGGCGTTGCTGTTCCTGTTATTGCGCATAACTTAGCAACTAATCAGTGTTATGTAGCAACAGCAGATGCAACGACTGGTGAATACAATATGGTTATACCTGGGGGTAATTATCATATTTATGAGGCTGCACTTGAAACGGATCTCGTTACGCCAACGTGCCCACCAACGGCAGGTGTATTAGACACCACTCTCGGTGAATATGTTGGTGCTACAATAGGTGATCCAGCAAACATACATTCAAGCTCTTCTAATATGCAGGCGCTGACCATATTCACTGATACGACAGATGTTAATTTTGCAGACTTTGCAATTTCGGCTTACCCAACCTGCAGTAGTGATGGCTATTTATTACGTAATTCACCAACAGATATCACCAGTATTAATTTAGCGTTAGGCCAAGTAACCCCCTTGTATGATGATGTGTTACCAACAGCAACAGGCGTATTTGGAGGAACAGGGTATAACTTTATTACCAATACGCTTATTGGCGACAATATTAAGAATAAAGATACCGTATTAATGGTCGATGGTAGTGGTACAGCATTTGTTCTACCAATAACCGATAGTAGCATGGCATTAAATAACTATAACAGTGGTGATATTGACGATAATGGAGTGCTATTGCTGATGAATAGCAGTGGTACATCAATGTATCGTATTGATGTTAATCCAAATAGTGTTAATTACCTGCGTCAAATTGATGAATTATCAGTCTCTGCGCCAACGATGGCAGATATGTCAATCAATCCAATTGATAACATGCTCTATACGTTAACACCGACCGGGAGTTTAGTGAAGTTTGATCCAGTAACAGGGACGAGAACCAATCTTGGTAGCGTGGGTACTGTTGGCACAACCTCTTCAGGATGGGGGGCGATTTATTTTGATGACCAAGGCTTTATGTATGCGGCTCAAAACCCTAATCCTGGCCGTATTATTCGTATTGATCTTTCAGATCCTTCATTAACGGCGGGTAATTATACTGCAGTCAATTTTACTCAGATGAATGCATCGACAGGCCAAAATGATGGTGCGCGTTGTCGATTTGCACCTATGCCATTAGATTTTGGTGACGCACCAGAAATAAAAGGCTATACGACAACCTTAATGACAAATGGCCCGCGTCATTTAACCGATACTGTTGGGCTATATTTAGGTGCTGTTGCGCCTGATAATGAAAATGATGGTCAACCAAATATTGATTTTGTTGGCGATGATGATAACGGTTTGGCAATGGATGATGAAGATGTTCTATCGAGTTTAGTGACCTTAGATGTTTCTAATACAACAGTTACTCAAGTTATTCCGATTACAAATACCACCGGTAATGACGCTTATGTTTCTGGTTGGGTCGACTTTGATAATAATGGCACCTTTGAAAATGATGAAAGTGCTTGGATAATAGCCCCGAGCGGTGGTTCAACCGTAACCTTAACTTGGAATAATGTTGGTACGACGGGCGCAAATATTAGCAATAGTGTGACAGGCTATCGGCTTCGTATCAGTTCTGACTTTAATTCAACAACCAATGTCGCTTTAGACTCCAATAATGATGGTTACCCAGATCCAACAGGACCTGCTGCTGACGGTGAAGTTGAAGATCATCGGGTTTTTGTTTCAAATCTAAATGGTGATACCAGTTGTAATATTGTCATTGATACTCATGAAAATACCAGTAATGGCATTGACTATACAGAGCTAGACCCATCGACGAGTCCTGCGCAATTAACCACATTAGTTACCCCAATAGCTGTAGCTGGTTATCCTGATGCTGAAAATATAAATGGTATTGGCTTTAATCGTCAAAATGGCTTGTTTTATGGTGTGTTCTACGACACATCTACTGCTGATGAAGATGTTATCTTATTTGTCACCGATCGTGATGGCACTGATTTTGTGCCACTAGGTGAAGTACGCGCTAATAATTCGCAAACTGTGACGCATGCAGCAAATGGTAGTGCGTCGTTTAGTGATAACCAGACATTATCACGCACTGGCGGTGGGGCAAATCTAGAGGCTATTACACTTGGTGATGTATCGATTGATGGTCAGTATTTGTATGTGATGCAGCCACAGTGGAACGTATTGGTGCGCATTGAACTCAGTACTCAAACATTTACAACAATATCTCTTTCTGCTGCGGTGACGTTAGGGGATGACTTCTCATTTAGTGAGCATGATAACTTTATTTACAGTATTGATTTTTCAAATAATAAATATTTAAAAATCAACCCATTAACCGGTGATGTGACAGAGAAAATCATACAGTTTAATGGCTTAATGCCAGTGACTAATGCGGGAGCCGCCGTCGCAGGAGGTACCGTAATGGATAATGGCATAATGCTCTATGCCTTTACTGATGGCGGTAATCATGACACCACAGGTGACAATACTCATGACGTGATCAATAAAGCGGCGATATATCAACTCAATGTTATTACTGGTGATTTGTTGTATATCTCAGCTATGACAGCAACCAGTCTATCGGGTCAAGATGCTGCAGGTTGTTATAGCAGCCGAGATTATGGTGACGCAGCGAGCAGTTATGGTGTTGCTTATCATAATTATTCAGATGCAGGTAACGATGGCGATGCTGCTTTTGATGGTGATCAAGATTTAACGCTAGGTAATCAATGGGACACTGAGCTTGTCAGTGTGTTCTCTCTTGATGCTACAGGGGATAATTTACAAGGCTTAAATGATGAAGATGGAGTCATTATGCCGACGAGTATCACGGTTGCGACCTTGACACCTGTTGCGATATCAGTACCACAAGCCAGTGGTTTCCTAAATATATTTATCGATTTAAATGGTAATGGTAACTTTAATGATCCTGGAGAGCTTATTGTAGAAGATCATATTGTTAATGCTACTAGCTTTAACATTGATCTCAATCTTGATGCAGGATTAACGGCTGGATATAACGGTGATACAGTTGCACGTTTCCGATTATGTAGTACGGCCTCAAGTTGTAATACTGCTATCGGTGAAGCTGTTGATGGAGAAGTAGAAGATTATCAATTTGAACTTATCAATCAGATTATATTGAGTGGGCTAGTGTTTGAAGATAATGGTATTGGTGCAGCAACGGCGGCACATGATGGTGTTATCGATGGCCAAGAGCAGGGAATAGGTAATGTCACCGTTAATGCGATTTACAACGGTGCAGGTATTCATAGTTATGCTGTCGGCGATATTATTGCTACGACACAAACCTCTGGTGATGGATCTTATCTGGTTGTAATTCCTGTCTTGTTAGCGAATGAAGATCTTGTGCTAAATGTCGTCAAACAAGCGCGTTGGATTGATATTAGTGAGGCTGATGTTGCTACGTTGTCACAAGTTACTAATAGCAGCGTTATTGACAGTCAGATGTTGATAAATGCTTCTGCGGGCGATTATTTGACTGGACTGAATTTCGGTAAAGTGCAAGAACCGCGAATGGAGCCGGATAATTATACTGAGCTTGAACCGGGTAACTTTGCGTTATTTAAGCATAAATTTACTAGTGCTACCTCTGGGGATGTAACCTTGACGATTGCTAATCCAATGGGCACTCCACCAAATACAGCATGGGCGGCAGTACTTTACCAAGATGCAAATTGTAATGGCGTTATTGATGGTAGCGATAGCCAAATATCTGCATCTATTGCTGTGTCAGGTAATAGCGATATTTGTTTACTGAGTAAAGTCCTTACGCCTGTCGATGCTCCACTTAATGCAAGTTATAACTATGATATTTACGCTGATATGGTGTTTGCTGATATGGCAAGCACAGGCCACGGTATTACGCGCCAAGTTATTGATAGTGATACTGTGCGAGTAAGCTTCAGTGGCGCTGGAGAATTAAAACTGAATAAAACGGTGGCAAATATATCTCAAGCAACAGCGGCTTCAGCATCTAATCAGGCTAAACCTGGTGATATTCTCGTGTATACAATTGAATTTATTAATGTTGGTACCGGAGTCGTAACGGATATTAATATTTATGATACCACTTCAGCATATACACAATTAGCAGAAGCTATTGATTGTGCTAATGCGGTTATGCCGACAGGGCTAGTTTGCCAGCTATTATTGCCACTAATAAATAATACTGGATTTAGTGGTGATATTCAGTGGCAACTAACAGGTAGTTTGCAACCTAATCAAAAAGGCGAAGTGAGTTACCGTGTTATCATTGAGTAAAAATATCAAATATAAGAAAACGGCCGTGGAATTATTAAAAATAAGAATATTAATTGTTTCTATATAATAATCGTTTTTTAATTCGCCATAAATTTCAAAGTATATTTGTTTTGCAATGCAATTTAATTACATTCTAAATATAATTTTTTTATGTTGTTAAAACTTTAGGTCAAATTTGTACCTAATATATGGCATGAAACCTGCTAAATAAAAATATACAGATGTTAATATGATTTCAGTCGACGCATTTTTATAGCGAATTTATTTCGTTAATTTTATAACGATGGAACTCTACATTGTCTGTTTCTTTTTGCACTGATAATTACTTTTATTAAGGAATCTCATTATGTTGAGTTCTCTTTACTCAAAATGTTTGGACACATTATCAAAAATGAGTTTGGTAGCCCGACTTATTAATCTTATTTCTATACAAGGAATAAGAGTATTATCAGTATTGAAGAAAATAGGAATAGATCTATTTTGTTGTGTAGGTAAAAGTACACATCAATGTATAAAAATAAATAAGCGCTTTATCTCATTAGGGATTATTTCTATTGCCTCGTTATTTAGTTCAGAAGCATTAGCAACGAAAGATTTTGGTGATGCGCCTGATGATTACAAAACAATAATATCAAGTGGTGGCCCTAATCATGTGGCAAGCAGTAATCTATTTATAGGTGATGTTGCACCTGATATTGAAAGTGACGGTCAGCCAAATAGTGATGCAACAGGAGATGATGCTAATGGTGATGACGAGGAGTCTTTTACATCACATATTGTATCGTATCAAAGTGGTGACACTACGTACTCGACTGACGTTAAAGTAACGAATTTGTCGGGTGTTGTTGCAAATTTATATGGCTGGATCGATTTAAACCACAACCAACAATTTGAAACGAATGAATTTGCTAGTGTCACCGTGCCTTCTGGTACAAATGGCAGCAATGTCACTTTGGTGTGGAATGACTTGTCTGAAATACAAGACGGACTAACGTTTGCTCGATTTCGCCTCACAACAGATGATTTAGCCAGTGGTAGTTCACTAACAGGACTTGGTCATATTGGTCATGATAGTTATGGGGTATTCACTAATAGTGACGAAACTCGAGTTTATGCAATAGCACATCATCGAAATCCACATGAGCCTGCGGTGTTTTGTTATGACATCATAACGGGCGCGCTGTGTCCTGGTTATGATAATGGCGTTGGTAATCCAGATGGTAAACATTTGGATACGGGGGCTAATCCAAATACCAGAACGCCTCATCAAGGTAATCATATTGTTGTAAATAATAAAATCTATTTACCAACAGAGTACGGAATGTCCTGCTGGAATATGGATACCGATAATTCGTGTGGTTTTGTTTCATTCATGGGTGCATTTGGTAATGGCAAAACCGATAATGCCAATAATTGTGGTAGTACAGACCATACTTGCCGTTCAATGCCAGGGCTTGTCGGTAATAAAATGTATGTGATGGATGACTCAACAAAAATTGAGTGTGTCACAACCATGATGGCCGATTGTGCTGGTTATCCTATTGATATTACAAGTTTTGTTGGGCTCGGTGTTACAGGTGCAGATACTAGAACTGAAGTGATTGGCGATCGCGTCTATTTTGCATATTCACGTAATGCTGGTCAGCGTTTTGTTATGTGTTGGGATACAACAAATAATGAGATGTGTAGTGATTTTAATAACCAACAACCTATTCTACTTTTAATACAAGAAGATGATGCAGAAAGAGATAATTTCTTCGTCTCGTATGACTCATCATCAAACCCTGTTGCTGTATGTGGTGGTGATGCTTCTATCGATCCGGTTATTTGTGTTGATATAACCACTGGACAAATTAATAATGGGTTATTGAACGGTATTAATTTTAATACTAATGGTGTTTACTTCCAAGAAGTCGCAGCACTTAATAGCTCAGGTCAAATGGTAACCTATTTTGCTGGTTTAGATAATGCCATTTCTTATAACTGGGCAACTGGAACACAAACCACTTATACCAATTTAAATGATCCTGGTCGTCAGTTTCATGCTGCACACGATGCAGGTGATGGCTGTATTCGATATACCATGCAAGGTGGCGTTAAAGAACTTGATGTATCACAAGGCATGCCAAGTGCTAGTGTTTCTGAGTTTGGTTGTCGCTCGTACAGTAGCAGTAATTTTGCCGCATCAGCAAGTAATGGTGAGATTGAAGATCATCAAGTTACGATTGAGAAATATATAGCACCAATATCGCCACCAAGTGTGGCAAGTGGTGATTTTGATAAAGATGGTGTACCAGACAGCCGTGATTTAGATGATGACAACGATGGTATTTTAGATATTGATGAAGGTTGTAGTATTGTTCATAACGAAAACTTTGAACGTTTTGCAGATGCCTTTAATGAAATTCCAAGTCTACAAGCCGCTATTGATACAACGACAGTTGAAGCGACAGGATTTGAATCTACGGGTCAATATACTTTAGAGCCAGCGTTAGTGGTGCCATTTTTAGGTGGCGGTACAACACCAACAAACTCACAGGGTCAACAAGTGGGTAGTTACCTTGCAGGATCTGGTTGTTCTGAAACAACCACTCTTTGGGATGATGGTAACGGTAATGTCTATCTAATTTTTGGTACGCATGATTATCAAGGTGGTAGTGTGCCATCTACTGATGTGTGTGAAGCTAATGATCCTAAACAAGCGGGTTATATCTATAAGCCTGTAAATAAACTTCCGGTACAACCCAATACTAATTATGTATTTAGTGTTGATGTAAAAATTAATACTAATAACCTTCAGGGCCATCCATCTAATACTGTGCCGAATGTTGAACCTGAAATTCATTTTTATGTCGATGGTGTCTCTGTCGCGCAATATATTCCAGATCGTTCAGCGTCTATAACAACAGCGGAATATAAAACTTTTACTTTTACATGGAATAGTGGCAATAAAACATCCATTGATTGGGGTATTTATAATCGTACGACAGAAAGTTCAGGTAATGACTTCTCAATTGATAATGTGTTATTTCAATCGCAAACTGCAGTTTCAATCACTAATTGCTTAGATATAGATGCTGATGATGATGGTATTCCAGATAATATTGAAGCGCAAACCACAGAAGGTTATATATTCCCATCAAATGATGATGCAGCAACGTATAATATTAATGATGGCGTTAATAGTAGTTATATTAATACTAATAATGGTGGCCCAGGATTGATTCCTGTAAATACAGATGCTTCGTCAACTATTACTCTTCGTGTCGATACAATACCTGATTATATTGATACCGATTCTGACGGTGATGGAGTATTAGATATTGCCGAAAATGGTCCTGATAATATTCATCCTGGCAGTGGTGCTAATACTGATACCGATGGTGATGGTTTATGGGATATTTTTGATGCCACAGATAGTAGTGGCGCAAGTGCATGGCATCCCGATGATGAATTAACAACTGCTTCTATTACTCAACGAGTGAATTCGTTTGGTGATGTTGATGGTGATGTAAGTGGTTTTGAGCCCTTATCTCAAGATTTAGACTTCAGAGATGGTGATGAGCCAAGTCAACAACCTGTTTATGACTTTGGTGATGCGCCAGATGGCCTAGATGGCGAAGAAAGCTATAAAACGTTAGCGGCGAGTAACGGACCTCGTCAATTGCCGTCTACAAATTTATATTTAGGTTCAAATCAGACTGATATTGAATCCGAAGGATTAATTAGTTTACTTGCTGATGGTGATGATAATACCGAAACGAATGATGAAGATGTCTTAGATCTTTATTACCCCAACAATATTATCAATGTTGGTAGTAGCACTGGTTCACATATCATACGTTTTGAACCAATGACTAATACGACAGGAAGTTCAGCGTATTTTTATGGTTGGATTGACTGGAATAAAAATGGCATTTTTGAAGTTAATGAAGCCATTAATCGTACCAATGCTGGTGTTCAAGGTGAAGCTGCATTTACTAACAACGCAAGCTTATTTGATGTTGGTTTTGTATTACCTAATAACCTAGTTAATGGTTATTACTTTATGCGTATTCGTCTCTCACAAGATCAAATTGACCTTCAGGGTAAAACAGGAACAGATGAAGATCCGCGTTCTATAGGTTTAGTTAATGCTATTGGTGATGTAGAAGACCATCGTGTTTATATTGGTCGGTTTGATATTGGGGATTTACGTGATACGGCGTTAGGTACTTCATCTACGACAAGTAGTGTTGACCACCATACTCGCATACATGATCAAGGGCCGGCACATTTACCAAGTACAAATCTATTTATTGGTACTAATGCGACAGATCCAGATCCTCATAATCGTTCAACATATAACACCACATATACGGCATCGCACCCAACAACAGATGATACATCAGGTACGCCAACAGCAACACGAGATGATGAAGATTCGCTACCTTCGACACAAGTTACTATCAATGAAACCGATAATTTAGTTAGCTTTGATCTTTCGGTAACGAATAATACTGGTAAGAATGCTTATTTATATGCATGGCTAGATGCTGATCATAATGGTCAACTTGATGTTAATGAATTAACAGCAGTAGGCAGTGCATCTGATGATGGCGCGATAGTGATTCCTGATAATGGTGGTTCAGCGACAAATTACAGTGTCACTTGGGATAATATTACGAGTTGGCCATTAGTAAATCAGCATTACGGTATTCGTCTGCGTCTTTCTGAAGAAAAACTCACATTATCGGGGGCTAATAGCAGTGATGAAGATCCTCGTGCACTGGGTGTGCAATTAACACTAGGTGAAATAGAAGATTACTCTATTCGTGTGGTCGCAAGTGGAGGAACGGGAGGCGGTTCAACTGAATCAGATTTTGATCGTGATGGTGTGCCTGACTCCATAGATATTGATGATGATAATGACGGTATTCTAGATGTTGATGAGTTAGGTTACGACCCTAATTATCTTTATCGTGACTATTTTGATGCGGTTAATCCTAATGATCCTAATCAGTGTCCATTAGTGAAACATACAGGTGATGGATTCTATTATGCGCCATCTCATGTTGGTGGTGTAGGTGATAGTAACCCATCGGGTAACGCACTAGCCTGTGCCGGTCAGCATGGTATGGGTAGTAATACTGGTAACCAAGTGAATAATACATGGCAAGGATATGGTGGTAGTTGTTCTAGTGGCCGTTATTATGCGTTTTTAACTTTGTGTAATGAGTTTGATACCGCTGGCCGTTGTGCAGGACAAGGATTAACAGCGACATCATTTAATGACGAATTTTATCGTGTTAAATCTCAATATCTACCTTCTACAACCCTACAAGCTGGCGTTACATATCGCTTACGTGTATTGATGTCGCAAAGCACAATGACAAGAACACAAGGTGTTATTAATAACCAAATTATTAATCCAAATGAGACTATTGTTGGTGGCGAAAATTATTATACCTTTGATTACACTCCATCATCGAACGAACCATTAACAACGATTGCAGTACGTAATAACTTTGTTGCTAGTGGTAGTAATAATAGCGGCCAAGGAAATGATTTTGCGATTTGCGGTGTGGAGTTATTAACTAAAGATCTCGATGTAACGCAAGCTGGACATCATCAAGATATCGATGCCGATGATGACGGTATTCCTGATAATATCGAAGCCCAAACGTCTGATGATTACATTCTTCCTAATGTAAATAGCTTTGCACAATACATAGCTAATGATGGCTTAAACACGGCTTATCTTACAACAAGTAGTACCGGAGGATTAGGTCTTACGCCGGTTAATACAGACCAAAGTGCTCCAACCGGTAGTGATACTATTCCTGATTATATTGATGATGATTCTGATGCCGATGGTACCGCTGATATTGCTGAAAATGGGCCATTACATCCTGATTCAATTACCAGTACAACCGATACTGACGGTGATGGTTTATTAGATATCTTTGATGCTAATAATGACTTAGCTATTAATGGTTTTTCACCTGGACAGTGGTCGCCTACTGATGAAGTAACAGCGAGTACAGTTGCTCACCTTAAAACTATTTTTGGGGATGGTGACACTGATGCGATAGATGGTGCGATTGTGCAATTGCAACAAGATCTTGATTATCGTGATGTCGATAGTCCAGGAACTCCTGCTGATTATGGTGATGCGCCAAGCAGTTATAAAACATTAGCTGCTGATAATGGCCCATCTCATATTCCATCGACAGTACTTTATTTAGGAACAGCAGCGACAGATATTGAAAACGATGGCTTTCCAAATACAGATGCATCAGGTGATGATGATAACGATGTTAATGATGAAGATGGATTAGATACATATAATTTATTTGCAAATAAAAACTTTATTAGTCAGTCAATCAAAGTGACTAATACCTCTGGTTCAGAAGCGTTTCTTTATGCTTGGTTAGATATGAACCGCAATGGTAGTTTTGAAGTAAATGAATTGTTTGTTAGCGGTCGAGAAGATGATGGCGGCTATGGCATTGACTCCAATGAACCTGATGATGCTGTTATTCATATGAATTGGCGTTTTAATAGTATTGTGGCTGATGGTCCGCTTTATATGCGCGTCAGACTGACTGATCAAATTTTAGATATTGCTGGCGCAACGAATAATGATCTTGACCCTCGTTCATTTGGTGCTGGGAGTATTGGTGAAGTTGAAGATCATAAAGTTGAGCTAACAGTGCCAATCTCAACAGGAAATCAATGTGTAATCGACCTTATTTCACCAAGTTTTGAAACGCAAACATCGCGTGGTAGCGGTAATGGACGTTCAATTGTTATCGTAGATTCTGATGCTCCTTGGTATAGCTGGACAGATGAGGGTACAGCAGATCATTTTGATGGTACTCGGCCTGATTGGTTTGATAATTATGCACCAACTGATGGCAACCGTTTGGTGGGGTTAACCTATAATTTAGAAAATCAAGAAGGACTATCATTAGACTTACCTTCGCCATTGATTGCGGGGGAAACTTATAAATTAACGCTTGATATTGCTGGTGGTAAATTAAATGGAGGTAAATTTAATCAAGCGGCCAATATAGACCTACGTATTTGGGGCAATACCCAAACTAATGTTGTAGCACCTGGCAAGTTGACGGTTCCTACTGGACATGTTCAGCTAGCCTCTCAAGGCGTCTCTTCTAATACCGTATTATCAACCCAAGAGCTTACGTTTACCCCAACTCAAAATATGAATAGCATTACGCTATCTATTTTCACAACTGATTCGATTAGTGTTAATACGCAAAATTATGGCATTGTGTTTGATAACCTATCGTTGACCAATGAATCGAGCAGCTGTTCAACCGATTTAGATTATGGTGATGCACCTGATGGTCTAAGTGGTGCGCCGAGTTATAAAACATTATCAGCCAATAATGGTCCCTCACAAATAGCTTCAACAACAGTACGTTTAGGCGAAGTTGAAACTGATATTGATACTGATGGTCAACCAACGTTAAATGCTGACGGTGATGATGTTAATAATAATGATGATGATGATGTTTTGAATGTTTCGTTGCAGAACAACATTATTAATATTGGTGCTGAAACCTCACAATATAAGATTAAGCTCACGCCTATTTATAATACCGGCGGTAATAATGCTTATCTTTATGTCTGGGTAGATTGGAATAAAAACGGTATTTTTGAAGTTGATGAAGTATTAAGTCGAGTGGGTACTTCTTATCCTGCGGGTAAAGATGGTGAAAACCATGTAGGTATTAATACTAATAATCCACAAGAAGCGGATATGATCCTTGATTTGCCAGCAAGTGTTGCTGCGGGCAATTACTTTATGCGAGTACGTTTAACAGAAAATGATCCATTAGACTTAGCAGGGGCTACGGGTTCTGATGAAGATCCGCGTTCTATTGGTGCAGTGAGTGAGAATGGTGAAATTGAAGATCATCAAATACGTATTGATCGCTTTGATATGGGTGATTTACGTGATGAGCTAGTTGGTTTATCAACTAACCCGAGCAGCGTCGATTATACAACCCGTTTGGAACATGGTGGTCCTGCGCACTATCCAAGTACAGCACTGTTTATTGGTACTGAAGCGACAGATGCCGATACTGTTGATCTCACAAATATTAATTACTTCAATAATGATGATCCGCACCGTGACGATGAAACAGGAGCAGGGGTTGATGATGAAGATGCCATTGGTCCTATTGATATCAAGGATACAGACAATCTGGTTAGTTTTGATATTCCCGTCACCAATACCACAGGTCAGGATGCTTACCTTTATGCATGGTTTGATTTTGATCGTGACAGTGTTATGGAAGTGGGTGAGCTGACAGCTGTCAGTGGTGGTGCTAACAATGGCGCAATAGTGATCCCATCAAGTTCAGGCTCACAAACCGTTAGTATTACTTGGACTAATTTACCAACGTGGCAATATATTAATAAATACTACAGTATCCGTTTGCGCTTATCTGAAGATATTATTCCATTAAATAGTGCATCAGGCACTGCAGAAGATCCTCGTCAACTCGGTATTTTGATGAACCGCGGTGAAGTGGCTGATTTCCATGTTTACGTACAAGCAAATGGTACTGGTGGTGGTAATACACAAAACGATTTTGACCGTGATGGAGTGCCAGACTCCATAGATATTGATGATGATAATGATGGTATTTTGGATTTAGTTGAGCTTGGTTATGATCCTAATTATCTATTTGCTGATTGGTTTGAACCCGCTTCAGGCACAGCGCCTAGCCATTGTCCATTAGTGAAACATACTGCGAATGGTGAATATAATCCATTAGTGCACGGCGGTAATAGTGCTTGTGGCCTGCCTGGTGAGGCGTCAAATAATCAACGCAATAGTGTTTGGGGTAATTATGGTGGTGAGAAATGTTCAACAAGTGCTAATCCATATGGCCGAGGCTGGGGGTATTTAACCCGTTGTTCTGAAGGTGATACTGGTAATAACTGCCAGGGAACAACCAGCCATGTTGGTGACTGGTATATATTACAGAATCAATTCTTACCTAGTGGTGATGTCTTTAAAGCTGGCGAAACTTATACTTTACGTTTACATGTCAATGTTTGGCATAGCCCAATATCTCAATTTAGAGCTGTTATTAATGGACAAACATTGAGTCCAAATGAAGCACTAACAGCCAGTGGCGATCAAATATTAACCTTTACATATAACCCGTCAGCTGATAGTCCGTTGACTTCATTGTCATTAAGGAATGTGTCTGGTGGTAATAGTGGCCAAGGTAATGATTGGGGCTTCTGTGGTGTTGAATTATTGAATCAAACCTTACATCAACAACAGCAATCTGGTGTAGTAGAAGGCAACCATTTAGACATCGACTCCGATGATGATGGTATTCCAGATAATATAGAGGCTCAAACGTCAGAAGATTACATTTTACCAAACGTAAATAGTTTTGCTCAATATATTGCCAATGATGGCCTTAATACCGCTTATCTTACAGCCAGTGCTCAAGGTACAAAAGGCCTTACGCCAGTTAATACTGATCAAGTGGTTCCTGCTAATATCGATGCAATTCCAGACTATGTTGATGATGATTCTGATGGTGACGGTATATCTGACCTTATTGAAAATGGTGCTAGTCATCCAAATACAATCACCAGTACAACCGATACTGATGGTGATGGTTTATTAGATATTTTTGATTCAATTGATGATTCAAATGTCATTGGCTCAGCGCCTGGTAATTGGAGTCCGACAGATGAAGTGACAGCCGATACTGTTGCTCATTTAAAAACTATCTTTGGTGATACTGATAATGATGCAGTTGATGGTGCAGTAGTACCGCTTCAACTCGATCTTGATTATCGAGATTATACCCCTTCAAATAACCCACCTACTGGTATATTTGAAGTGAATGGTACTATTTTTGAAGACATAACCGGTGATGGTATTTTTTATGATGGTGATGTGGTCTTTAATGACAATACGGGTGATCAACGTGGTCTATCAAATGTAATAGTGACACTGTATCTGGATGATGGCGATAACTTGCCAAGCAGTGGTGACACCTTGGTCAGTACAGTGACAACAGATGCAAATGGTGATTATGAATTTACAGGCTTAGGAACGGGGGTGTATTGGGTTGCTCCTGATGCACCGACTGTCTCAAGCAATGGTAGTACTGGACTAGTTGCAGAGCAGACATTCGGTATGGCATCTCAATTCCAGATACCTCAAGCGTGGGGAATTCAATCATACTGTGCTGATGGTAGCGGCGGTAGTATATTATCTTCTGATACTACGCATTTTAACGATGTCTGTTATGGGGGGAAATCGGCAACGGCTGCAGATGATAAAACCGATGCTGGAACGAGAGAGCACGTTACGGGCTTCTTACTTAATTCGCAAATACAAGCACTTGGAAATTTAAGTTTTGGATTTAGTTTTAATGTTGTTGTTAATACAGAAAGTAGTGGCACTGGTTCTTATGAACAGTTCTTACAAAATGCGAATGCTTATAGTGGTCCGAATGTTATGCGTTTTGTGCCAGCCGTTTCGCCTAACCGCGCAACCTGGTGGGAAACATCAACAACGGATACCACATCCTTTACTGCATTAACAGACAGTAATACCACGATTGACGGTAAAGCCTATGATTACAAAGACGGTAACGCTGATCGGAATGAAGATCCATCGTTATTAGGCCCTGTGACATCTGTGGGCGCAGACTGGAATACAAAAACAATTTCACAAGTTGATACCCCAGATCTAGCTATAAATCACCTTCGTAATAACACCTGTGGCCGCAGTTTTTATGCTCAAGTAAACGCTGAATCTATTAGTTGGAGTGGCTGTTCTGCAATAGAAGCCACCTCAAATGTCCATAATATTACGGTGCAAAATATGGGGGTATATTCAGATGATAGTGATAGCACTGTATCTGGCCCGGCGTTCTTTGCTCGTGATTCAATTCAGAGCTTTAACTTTAATAATAATGTTATTGGTGTGCTGCCAACGGGTGTGGAAGCTGCAAATCAATTATACCGTGGTGTGATCATTAATAATGGTATTAATTGGGGAGGCGAAATTGATTACGACGGCTCTGGTGAAATAGACAGTAACTACTTCGCTAATACTTGGGATACAGCGATCATTATTTGGTATATCACCGGCCCAACAGATCCTCGTGATAAGTTTGTTATTTCAGATAATTATATTATTGATGTTGATGGCTCTGGTATCGTGCTTGATCGTGGTACAAACGCCATGACTATTGAAGGTAACTATATTGATAACGCTAAATTTGCAGGTATCGATAATGCATCTGGTGCGTCTTATCTTGATATTTTGCAAAATACAGTTACCAATACTCAGGGATTCTTTGATAAATCAAATACGGCTTATGATAATGGCCTTGTATCAGAATGGTACCCTCATTCAGGTATTAGCTTGGGTTATGGCTCAAGTATTTTGGCCGAATACAATAAGGTTATAAATGGCGCTGCGGGTGTCAATGGTGTCGATTATGCACATGGTCTAGGCCGTGGTATTAAAATAAGCAAAAACCAATTTGGTAATAACGGTGGTATTGCTATCGATATTGGTGAGGAGGATGGTATTGATACCAACCCTCATCAGGGAGATAGCCGACGTTGTTATTTAGCAACCTATCATGGTTCACCTACAGTTACGGGGCCTGCGTTACCATTAATTGAAAAAGCAGAATTGAGTGGTAATACCTTAACCGTTGAAGGTCAGCATTGTAACGGTGCATTTGTTAGCGAAAATAGCTATGAAATTCAATTTTATATTGTCAGTGGAGATGCAACTGATACCAGTACTTCTTCAACAACAGCAAGCCCTGTTGGTGGTTGGAGTTTCATGCCTAATATTGGTAATGAAATTACAGGTTTAACCTACGGTGAGGGTGTTACTTATCTTGGCAGTCTAACGCAACAAACAAATGGTACTTTCAGCGGCACAATTAACGTTAGTGGCTTATCTGTCGGTGATACAATTGGTGCGATTAGTTTCTCCGATCATGCTGTAGGAACTGGTCAAGTACCAGGTCAAACATCAGAATTCTCCGCAAACTTCATTGTTGGTGCTGGCGATCTTGATTACGGTGATGCGCCAGATGATGGTTCAAGTAATAATGGAACTGGAAATTATCATACCCTTGTGGCTAACAATGGTCCTGCTCATATTGTCTCAACTAATCTGTTTATTGGTACCAATGCTACCGATGTTGATAGTGATGGTCAGCCAACAACTGCGGCAGATGGCGATGATATTAATGGAACAAATAATGACGAAGATAGTTTAAGTGCTCTTACACATGGTTATGGTGAAACTTTCTTCCAGAAATCACTAAAAGTGACCAATACAACTGGTGCTGATGCTTATCTTTATGCATGGGTTGACTGGAACCAAAATGGGTTATTTGAAGAGAGTGAGCATTTAACAAATGGTGATACGAATGGTGCAATTTTAGTCGCAAATAATACTAATGGCGATTTGTTCGATATTATCTGGAACAGTCATTCAGGATTTAATGCTGATACGACTCTATATATGCGAATACGTATTAGTGCAGAAGAACTTACAGCTAGTGGGACTGCGTTAGGTGTTGCTGATGCTCGTTCATTATCAAGTCGAGGTTTTGGTGAGGTAGAGGATCATCAGATTAATATTATTAGCTCACCAACAGCAGATAGCGATTTTGGTGATGCATTTGATGATGGTTCTGATGCTACATTCCATACATTAGCAGCGAGTGGTGGCGCGCGGCATAAATTGACGACATCAGCTGCAGATACAAGTGGTGATGCATTACCTCAATTTACAGATGATGAGTTGTTAGACATGCTGTCACCATCTGTAAATGGTAATCGTTGGGTGTATTGGAATTATCCAGCTAATGTTAACCATAATGGTGGTAGTCAAAATGATGTATTAGTGATTAAAAATAATATGTCACAAAATGGCTTAGGTTATTCTGGTGGTGATGGGCACGACCGACTTATTCTTGGTAAACCAGCTTCTTATTATACTGTGATTTCTCAAGGAACTAATGCATGGCGGGTTACATGGCCAGATAACCGTTTTATTAATTTAAATAATGTTGAAGAAATTATTTATAACGGTATTCCTGATATTACGCCGCAAGAAGATGAAGATTTAAGTGATGACTTTATCTACCTAGGATCTATAAGACCTGATATGGAAGATGGATCTTATCAAAGTGCGAATGCAGATCTTGATGATATTAATGATAGTTCTGGTAGTTCCTCGACCATAGATGATGAAGATGCCTTTAATCGTAATACGACAATTTTAGATACAAATACATCATTTACTCTTGATGTACCTTGTAATGACCATACCGGCTCTCAAGATAAAGGGGCGACAGTCTTTGGTTGGATTGATTTCAATAATAACTTCATGTTTGAAACCTTGGAATATGCAGAAGCTGCTTGTTCAGATAGTGATGCTGCTAATAATGGTAATGCAGTTCTAATATGGAATGACTTGAGTAACCTACAAGCCGGTGATCGCTTTATGCGTCTACGTATAACAACGGATGCGCTACCTGCAGATAATAACGGTACTGCGTGGGATGAGCGCAGTGCAGGTACGGTATCTAATGGTGAAGTAGAAGATCATTTGCTCACAATAATTGAATCATCAACGCCCGTTAATGCTACTTGTTTGACAGATACCTTTGAAAATTCGACAACTCATTATATGCATTGGACGGGTAATAATAGTAGTTACAGTGAACAATTTACGAGTAATCAATGGTCTGCTAATTTAATTCGTAAAGATGGACCTACAATTGGTCGTTTACAAGCGACGCATAATGATACGATTGATCAAGCAAATAGTGGATTTGTTGGCTTTTACGTTCACCGAACTGATTCCTTAATTGTTCGAGAAGTTGCGCAATATCGCACTTATTTCCCAACCGTGACTAATGGAAAAGTTGAAGTTACTTATCAATATTTGCCAACAGCAGGTTATGAAAGTAATGCAATCTCTATTGAGATTAATAACTTCTGGCAAACTGGCTTTTATAGCGATGATACAACTTTGCGAGTATCTGGAAACTTTGGTCAAGGACGGACCTATTTAAGAGCACCAAGCTCAGGACTCGGAAATCACGTCACTACTGACTACGATCCTGGTGGTGTTGATATTTTACCTGGGCAAACGTATACCGTTTTAGAACTTAGACAAGAGCACTTTGATGGTGGTTCTGGTGGGCTTGCGTATCCAGTCTTTACTCTATCTCCTGGGCAGACGATCACTTTTACAATTGAAAATATTCCATCAGCGAATTCAAGTAATTGGACATTTGATACGGGTCATTATGATGTATCTAGTTGTAATAATATTTCTGAATATGATTACGGTGATGCGCCTGATGATGGTGATGCTAACAGCGGCAGTGATTACCTAACATTATCAACAACTGGTGGCGCTTCACATGCTATTCCGCAAACAGGTGCAACAGTTTATCTAGGTACAACAGCTCCAGATGTTGATGATGGAACACTACAAAATAGTGGTGCAACAGCTGATGATAATAATGAAGTAGCTTCTGGTATTAATGATGAAGATGCCTTTGCAACACCCATTCAAATTCAGACCAATGCAACAGGTTATAGCAAAGAAATTGCCTGTAATGGGGATGGTGCAAATGTTTATGCGTGGATAGACATCAATAATGATGGTGTCTTTGAATCGACAGAAGCCGCGCAAGCAGCAACCTGTTCTGATACTGGTGGCGGTGATGGAAGCGTTACGCTGTCATGGTCTGGTTGGAGCCCTGTAAGCACAGCTAATACCTTTATGCGGGTGCGTATTACGTCAGATACATTAACCGATGCTAATACGGGTGATGCGTTAGATAGCCGTTCAATTGGTGCTGCAACGGATGGTGAAGTTGAAGATCATCAAGTCACAATTGCTGATTGTGTTACCTCTGTATCGACAGGCTTTAGTGATTACGTTAGCCCTGCCGAATCTCAATCTGCTGGTCGTCCGGCTAAAGAGGTCTATCGTCCATTTGGTGTTGAAATTTATGAATCACATAAATCAGGTAACTATCCATTCCGTGAAAATGCATTGATTAACACTGATGGTGGTCAGCCCGGTATTTTCTGGGTAGGAGATCGTGCACTTTCAATTGATTTAGTCAACACAGATGGTAGTAAGCGTACTGCTAATGCTGTGGGTATTGTGCCTGATCAAGCTGGAGATGGTGCGACAATTCTTACGTTAGTCGCGTTTGATATTAACAATAATCAAATTGGTTCGAAGAGTATTACAGAGGCGAACACTCACAACAACAATAATATCAATCCTCCTATTATAATAACGACTGCAGAAACAGGAGGGGTGCCAATCCATCGTGTTGCTTATTACAATGATCGTAGCTCAGCGTCAGTTATCGGTGTTGTAGGTGCATTGATTGAAGATTGTATTGTATCAACATTAGATTACGGTGATGCGCCTGATGATGGTGATGCTAACAGTGGCAGTGATTACCTAACATTATCAACAACAGGTGGCGCTTCACATGCTATTCCGCAAACAGGTGCAACAGTTTATCTAGGTACAACAGCTCCAGATGTTGATGATGGAACCCTACAAAATAGTGGTGCAACAGCTGATGATAATAATGAAGTAGCTTCTGGTATTAATGATGAAGATGCCTTTGCAACACCCATTCAAATTCAGACCAATGCAACAGGTTATAGCAAAGAAATTGCCTGTAATGGGGATGGTGCAAATGTTTATGCGTGGATAGACATCAATAATGATGGTGTCTTTGAATCGACAGAAGCCGCGCAAGCAGCAACCTGTTCTGATACTGGTGGCGGTGATGGAAGCGTTACGCTGTCATGGTCTGGTTGGAGCCCTGTAAGCACAGCTAATACCTTTATGCGGGTGCGTATTACGTCAGATACATTAACCGATGCTAATACGGGTGATGCGTTAGATAGCCGTTCAATTGGTGCTGCAACGGATGGTGAAGTCGAAGATCATCAGGTTACGGTGGATGAATGTATTTCGGAGTTAGCAACGGGTCCATTAAATTTAACTGAGGGACTAAGTACTGGGTGGAAGCCATCAACTACATGGCAACCTTATGGTTTTATTATTTCTAAAGCTGAATCAAATTATCCATATTTACCTGATGGTAGTAATGAAGCATATGTTATAGGTAGTTCTCCTACTAATGCACCAAATGATGACGCTATAACCTTATTAGGAAATCTTTCTTATACCTTTGTTAATCCTGATGGTAGCCCACGTACTTTAACGACATTTAAATATTACGGCGATGTGCATACTGATGGAAGTCTAAATGAGGCTTATGGTTTCGATTCATCTGGGGCTCAAGTTGCTTATCAAAACTTTGGAGATACGGGAGGCCACTACAGCTTAACCGGTACAGCACCAATGTCTCGTGTAGTTATTTTAACGTGGCGAGTTGGTATTGACGGTGTTGAACAAGGGTTTAATACTACGTGCGCAATCACGGTCACTCGTGATTACGGTGATGCGCCAGACAGCACTGTTGGTGTTGGTATACAAGATTACCGTACCTCGCAAGCTGATAATGGTCCAAGCCATTCAATATCAACTGATTTGTTCTTAGGGACGAATGCGACAGATGAAGAAGCAGATGCATTAGGTGTTGCTCAGTTATTAGCGCAAGGTGATGATCTTGATGCTAATAATGATGAAGATAGTCTTTCTCAGGTTGAATTAGTCAATACTGCCACAGAATATAGCATGCCAGTGAAAGTGACCAATACCACAGGCAGTGATGCGTATTTATATGCTTGGGTTGATTGGAACAATAATGGACGTTTTGATGCAGATGAAGCTGTATCTGGCATGCCATTAACAGTTGCGAATGGTGACACGTCAGCCACGATTACATGGAATACGTTACCAAGCTTAACAACAGGTGAAACATATTATGTACGCATGCGCTTGTCTGATGTGGTGTTAACAGGTAGCCCTACAGGAAGTGACGAAGATCCGCGTTCATTTGGTGCAGCATCAAGTGGTGAAGTGGAAGATCATCTGCTTACAATAATTGATCCATCGTTACCTATTAACTCAGTTTGTTTAACCGATGTAATGCGAAATACATTAACAGATTATGTTGCATGGAATGGCAATAATAATGGTTATAACGAGCAATATACAGCCAATAGTTGGTCGGCTGATTTACCTATTCAGCAAGGCTTCCAAGTTATTGGACGCCTAGAGTCAACCTCAAGTGTGCCAATTAATACCAACCCAGCCAATAGTGGACATACTGGGCTAAGTATTTCTCGTACTGCAAGTTTAGCTGTAAGAGAAATGGCGCATTATGTTACCTCGTTTAATAGTATTCCAAATGGCGAAGTGGCAATTACTTATAGTTATTTACCCGCAGCGGGTCAGGAAGATTCGGCAATATCAATTGAGCTAAATAACTTCTGGAATACTGGTCTGTATACTGATGAGATGACGATGAGCTTTACCGGTAACTTTGGTCAGGGACGAACTTATATTAAACCGCCAACAGGTGGATTAGGTAATTTATTAATCCCTACCTATGATCCTAGTGGTGTAGATATTGAGCCAGCGAAAGTTTATACCGTACTTGATTTACGCCAAGGGAAAACAGGTAGTGCAGGTGGTGGTGTTGGTTATCCTGTATTTACATTAGCGGCAGGTCAATCAATTACCATTAATGTAGGTAATATTCCATCTGGTTTAAATTACTATATGGAAACCCATCATTACCGTGTATCTGATTGTGTTAAGCAACTTGATTTTGGTGACGCGCCAGATACTAATGCAAGTTCTGACAGTCAAGCAAACTACAGCACGATAAATGGTCCGACGCATATCATTCCTACCACGGGCTCAACCGTACATTTAGGTATTAATGCACCAGATGCTGATGCAGGTGCTTTTGGTAGTGGTGCTGATACTGCAACACACCAAGCAATCATTAAAGTAACCACCGCACCAGCAAGTAGTGGTGGTAATCGTTTCTTCTTTGATGGTATTGAAGCACCTGATTTATCTCTTGCTGCTGGTACCTATCGTTTTGATGTTAGTGCGGTACCTGCCTCCCATATATTGAAATTTTCAACCATAGCTGACGGCACCTGGAATAGCGGCAGTGCCTATACAACGGGTGTGACTGAAAATACAGGTTATATCGATGTTATGGTTGATGGTAGTACGGTAGATAACTTGTACTATTATTGTCAAAACCATGCCGGTATGGGTGGGGATGCTGCTATTACGGTGAATAGTAACTTGGTACTATTTGCTAGCGGTGATGATATCACCGATAGTGATGATGAAGACGGCGCGAATGTATTACATCATGGTCTGCAGTTAGGGAGCAATAGTTATACGCTACCTGTGGATGTAACCGTAAATAGTGGTACAGCACACATTTATGCTTGGATAGATTGGAACCAAGATGGTGTGTTTGCAACCAGTGAATTGCAGCAAACAACAGCGACTTCAACCTCAACCGTTGATCTTAACTTTACGGTACCTGCTGGTGTGGTCATGGGCGTGACTGCAGCGCGAGTTCGTGTATTTACAACAGAGCCTACAGCAGGAACTAATGATGCACTAGGTAATGATAGCCGTGCAACGAGTGTCAATATTGCAGATGGTGAAGTTGAAGATTATGCATTGGTTATGTTGGACGCATTAACTATTACCGGTTATGTATTTAATGATAACGGTGGTTCAACAGGTACATCAATTAATGCAATTAAAGACGGCGATGAACTTGGTATTACCAATGTTTATGTGACGCTTTATAACAAAACAGATGGAATATGTACGTCCGTTTTAACCAGTGATGGCACCACCGATGCTAATGGTGATGGCAACATTGATAATGCTGATGTTGGTTATTACAGCTTTGATGGCGAATTAAATAAAGATTATGCCCTGTATGAAACTGATGGTATTACACCACCACTTGATTGTAGTGCTGGCCCACCAAGTTCAGGTACTATCGATCCTGTTACTGGTACTGCAATTGGTCGTGAAATTAATGATCCGCCAAACTATGTCTCTGTGAATCCAAATATTCATGATATTGGGGTAATGACAACCAGCGTAAATTATGATTTTGCTGATAAGCAATATACTGATGAGTATCCAACCTGTGATACGAATGCTTATTTAGCGAAGAATACGCCATCTGAGTTGTATCAAGTGAATTTAGTTACTGCGCTTGAAGTGGAATTAGGCACTGCATCGTCGAAAACCTATAACGCGATTGGTTATAGTATCGCGCAAAACTTAATTTGGGGTGTTTATAAAAATAGTGGCTCAACCAATTCTGATGTGGTTGCGATTAATCGTCTAAATCAAGAAGTGATGCGCTTTAATATACCGGAAATGAACGGTATTTCGTTTGCTTCGGGTGATGTGACAGATGATGATATTTTGGTCGCTATCTCTGATGGTGGATCAGGCCGTCGAATGTACTTTATTGATGTTAATGTTAACTCGGCGACATATGGACAATACTTAGGCCGTTCAGCATCATTGAATGTTGCCCTTGGTGATTTTGCTATTCATCCGCTGGACACCAATACTGGTTGGGGTGTTGACTCTGATAAGAAACTATATCGTATTGATTTTGTTGCAGATAGAGCAAGTTCAACCTATACCGCATCAGCGACAAATGTTGGTCAAACGAATATCGTTCCATCCAGTGGTGCTGTGGGTGCCTTCTATTTTGATAATTTAGGCTTTGCATATGCCTCAGTGAATGCTGATGGTAGCTTATGGCGCTTTAATTTATCTAACCTAAGCGCACCAGCCGCTGATTTAATTCAAGCCATTAAGAGCGGGGATGGAGTACCAGCATCTGGTAATGATGGCGCGCGTTGTCGTTATGCACCAGTACCTACTGATTATGGTGATGCGCCAACCGCGTTAAATTATGCGACAGAGCTTGCTGATATGGGGCCACGTCACCAAACAGACACTGGATTGCCATTTATTGGTGCAATCGGACCTGATAATGAAAATGATGGTCAACCAACGGTGACTGCCGATGGTGATGATACCAATGGCCTCATTCCTGATGATGAAGATGGTTTTACTCAGCCACAAATCAATGGCTTCTTAGCTGAAAATGACGTGGTATCACTGACGGTTCCTGTCGTGACATCGGGTAATGATAATCTTCATGGCTGGATTGACTTTGATGGTGATGGTTCATTTGATGTCGATGAATACGCGACAGCCGCATTTACTGCTGATGGAGATGTACAACTCGACTTTACTGTACCAGCTGATGTGCAACCGATGAATAGTTTTGTTCGATTACGTACTTGTTCAAGTAGCTTTAGCTGTAATACGCCAACGGGCAGTGTAGAAGATGGTGAAGTAGAAGATCATGCGATTAGCTTAATGCCTCTTGGCGACCTTGAGTTGAATTTAACACTGGATCCAAGCGTTAATGTAACAATAGGTATTCCATTTAACGTTATCGTGAGTGTAGAAAATAAAGGATCAACGGTTGCGGCAAATACCAAAGTCACTCTACCTATACCGGCAGGATACAGTTTTGTTAAAGCCTATGCTGGAGACGGTGTCACCGAAATTACTACCTATGATCCGCTAACAGGTGAACTTGATTTAGGCACTATCGGACTTGGATTTAATGACTACGCGATTATTCGCCTTGCACCACAAGATATGTCAGCACCAAGTATTAATGCTGAAATTATTGCAACGGATATTATCGATATTGATTCAACCCCGAATAACGGCTTTGGTAATGGTGAAGATGATACTGATATAGTCACGCCAGTGGTTACCAATATTATTCAGCCAGGAGCGTGTGATGCACCAGTAGTGTTTGAAGGCGGCGATGCTTATCAATCAGCTAATGGTGAGTATATTGTGACTGAAAATCAGACTAATCAACAAGGCTATTTATGGAGTTATGGTTTCATTGATTTAAACAAGCCACTTTATGCTGAACTTGCTGTTTATCTAGGTGATCGTGATTGTAACACGGGTTGTCCAAATGGCATTGAGTCAGGTGCTGATGGTATGACATTTGTCCTTTCTGCCGATTCACGTGATTTAAATGCATTTGGTGCATTTGGTGGCGGTTTAGGCGTTGGTGATATCTTTGGTGCAACACCTGTATCACCGTCCATCGTGTTTGAGTTTGATACATTTGATAATACCTTTATCGGTGCAACGGATGATGCGTTAGGTGGGCAATATATCGATCATACTGGCGTATATTTAAATGGTGATGTTTATACGCCAGATCCGGCGAATACGCTTATTTCTGCCACCTCAATCAATGATGGTGAGCTAGAAGATGGTCGTTACCATATTGCTCAATTTGAGTGGGATCCTAGTACTAATACCTTTATTTATTACATGGACGGTGTCGTTATTGGTCAATTTACGCGTGATATTCGTGCGGATATTGGAACGACCATGGTTCGATTTGGATTTACAGGTAGTACAGGTGCTGGCTACAACCTGCAAAAAGGGTGTTTCACTCATGCGCCAAATGTACTGGGCTCTGATTTAGGTGATGCACCTGATACCACGGTAGGCACAGGACCTAATAACTACACTACGATTTATGAAAATGATGGCGCGATGCATGTACAAGCGGATACCGATGATAATGGAGAGATAGATCTACGTCTTGGTGACGAGTGGGATGCTGATCTTGGTGATTTACAAGATATTGGTGCACTTGCAGATGACAATAATAACTTTGACGATGAAGACGGTATTAATGCATTGTTATCAGCAACGAAAGGTGATGATTTTGATCTTGAAATTATGGTACTTGAAGATGCCGCTCGTACATCAACAGGCCAACAACTTCATGCATGGTTAGACTTCAATCTTGATGGTGATTGGGATGATGCCAATGAGAAAATTGTAACCGAGCCGAATGCAGTTATTGGTAGTAATAGTTTTACTATTCCAATTCCTAGCGGTGCAACTGTTGGTTATAGCTATTTACGTGTTCGTTTATGTAGCGGCAGTGATTGTAGTCAACCAACGGGTATGTCATTAGATGGCGAGGTTGAGGATTACCGGATTCTAATTTCTGATTTAGTGGGGAATAACAGTTGTGATTTGATTGTTCAAACTCAGAAACCTATTGCAGCAACGGATTATAACTTTAATGCAATTGATGTGACCAGTAATCCAATTTCTTTCTCTGATATTGTGAGTCCTATTGTTATTACTAATCAGCCAAATATTAACAATATTAACGCGATTGGCTTTAATCGAACGAGTGGTCTTATTTACGGTACCTTTACCGATATGTCACAAACAGATCGAATTCATCATTTATTTGTGACAGATAAAACAGGCACTAGCTTCATAGATTTAGGACCAATTACTGCCGCAGGTAATGCCACTATACGTCGGTTAAGTGATGGAGAAAGCTTTGACTTTGTTGAAGGAGATAGCTTACGTCATTCAGGTTATAGCTCAACCTTAACCGCATTAAGCTCACCAACAATGGGTGATGTCACAATAGATGGCAACACTTTGGTTGTATGGCGTACATCGTGGGACTCATTAGTGAAAATTGACCTTAATACTCAAACGTTTACTGTGGTGAATGTTGATATTGCGGCAATGGGCGGTTCGTTAACAGGCGGTGCAATTGAAGTCGGGGCTGATTTAGCCATTAGCCCACAAACAGGCTTAGGTTACATGGTTGATCTCGTTGGCGGTAATCTCTACAGCGTCGATTTAACCTCTGGCGCGATTGTGCAGCAAGATCTAGTTTACTTCGGCAGCGAGCCAACGCTAGATGCTAACAATAAGCTTCAAGCTGGTGGGTTGATTATTGATAATGCATTAAGTCTTTATGCTATCACCAATGGTGGTAATCATGACACTAACCAAAGTGGTGCGATTGACCTTGATAAGCGTTCGGTTATTTACCGTATTAACTTACCATTAGCTGAAATTGAATTTGTGACAGCAACAGATGCAGAATCACTTCAAGGTAATGATGCTGCTGGTTGTTATGATGCTGTTGACTATGGTGATGCTAGTGCAAATTATGGTATTGCAAGCCATGCGTACTTTGATGCTGCTCTTGATGGTAGTGCTGACTTAATGCTTGGTAGTCGTTGGGATCCTGAGTTCAGCCAGTGGAGTAGTGTTGATGCTTCAGGTGACGATGTTCATGGCCAAGATGATGAAGATCTGAATATTCCAGCGCAAATAGTGGTCGAAACACCCACTAACTTACCGATTAACGTTGTTGGTAATGGTTTCATTAGTATTTGGGTTGATTTGAATAACAATGAGGCGTTCACCGATGCAAATGAACAACTTGTTAATGACCAAGCAGTTATAGCAGGTAACAACACTATTCCTATTACACTTGATGCCACTAGTGCTGCTGGCTTTAATGGCAACACAGTAATGAGAATACGCTTATGTTCTGCTGTAGGTAGTTGTAATACCCCAGAGGGCGTAGCTGCTGATGGTGAGGTCGAAGATCACTGGTTTGAGTTACTTAATCGTATTATTTTAAGTGGCTTTGTATTTGAAGATAACGGTATCAGCGGAGCAACAGCGGCACATGATGGTGTTATCGACGGTGGTGAAATTGGTTTAGGCAACTTTACTGTTAATGTAACCTTTAAAGACACAGGTGTTACTGGTATTAATAATGGCGATATTATTGCCACTGAAGTGACATCGGGTGATGGTTCATATCAATTTGAAATTGGTGTTGATTTTGCCAATAAGAATTTATCACTCAATGTTGTTCAGCAAGCAGACTGGATTGATATTAGTGAATCAGATGTGACAACTATTCCACAAGTTACCAGTACCTTGGTGACAGACAGTGACATGATAGTTAATGCTAATGCTGGAGATATTATTACTGAACTTAATTTTGGTAAAGTGAAGGAGCCACGTATGGAGCCTGATAACTTTACTGAAGCAGAACCGGGCAAACCTGTTGCATTTGCACATAAATTTACAGCTGCAACATCTGGTACTGTCGATTTCTCAATTATTAATGTAAATGTTGAGCCTGCAAATGATAGTTGGAGTTCTGCGCTTTATCTCGATAACAACTGTAATGGTATTGTTGATGGAGCTGATGCGAGTATTAATGCATCAGTACCAGTTACGGGTAATACGGCTATTTGTTTAGTGAGTAAAGTCTTTGTGCCTGCTGATGCATCACTTAACGCTCAGTATAATTATGAAATTGAAGCGAATATGGTGTTTGAGGATTCAACGGGTACTGGACATGGTGTCACACGTTTAGTGGTTGATAGCGATACTGTTCGAGCCACTTATACAGGAGCGGGTGAGCTAAAACTTGAGAAAACAGTACAAAATATTACTCAAGGTTCTGCTGCAAGTGTTAGTAATACTGGTAAGCCGGGTGATGTCTTGGAGTATGTTATTACTTATAGCAATGTTGGTAGTGGGCCAATAAAAGAAATAACAGTATTTGATACTACACCTGCCTTTAGTTCATTGAATACTGCTGTTGATTGTAGTGGTGTTCCTGCATCATTAGCCTGTGCGGTATCAACACCTGACGGTACTAATGGCCTTGGTTATCAAGGTGAAGTGAAGTGGACGCTGACTAATGAATTACAACCAGGAGAAAGTGGTACTGTTAAATATCAAATAATTATCGAGTAATAAATATTATTATTTTGCAACGCAGGTTTGCGTAACGCATTTCACTCAATCTGCCAATACTTGTCTAATTAGTTGATTGATTGCCTATTATATTTGGCATATATGCTGCATATGTTCCCTTATGTTAATAAAAAAGGGGCATATGCTCATGTGTATTAGTATAAAAAAAGTGGTATTAACGATAATGGCATCATTGGTTACGATTGTGCCTTTTCGTGTAGCAGCAACTGACTTTCTAAATTCCAATGCAACAGTACCATATACTTATGACATCAAAGAGGAAATTAACAACAAGCACTGGCACATGATCAGTGATAGCCATATCGTTCCCATTAGTTCAAATGTTCAATTTGACTATGATGACGCACTTCAGATAACACATCATATATTAACGTCCAATCACATTCTCAATTGCCATCAATATACCTTAATCCCTCATTTCATTGTTATTGCTGTCAGCAGCAGTAATAACACGGCTTGTCAGGTGTAAATTCGTTTAAGTTTGATAACGAATTATAACTGAGAAAATGAGGATTAATTGGTTATCAGATTTAACTCATCAATTATTAAATAAGGCTTATTTTGCTTTCCATAATACAAAAAGCATTGAATGGACGCATAAATATTGTAGGGAGAATGATAATGTCTAAATTAAACAATTCTTTATCGCAAATAAAAAATATTTTCATAAATTTCTCCCTATGTGGTGCACTGATATTTGTTCATGGATTGCTTTTAGCTGCTAATGCAAACGCTAACGGTAGTTATGATTATGGTGATGCACCAGATACTAATGGTAGTGATTACAGTACCTTATTGAGTAACAATGGTCCTCGTCATGAATTGTTATCAAGTCTTTTTCTTGGTGATAATCCACCAGATGAAGATGATGGATTATTACAAAATGTAACGGCAACGGCGGATGATATACAGAGCAATAATGATGAAGATAGTTCTCATGGTATAGGTCTGTACGCCAGCAGTACATCATTAAGTTTTTCTCAATTAGTTAATAATACAACCTCTAATCCAGCCTATCTTTATGCTTGGATTGATTGGAATAACAATGGTCAATTTGAACGTAATGAGTTTGTAGAAGGCGGGACAGAAATAGGTGATGCGATGCTCGTCGCGAATGGTGATACCAGCGTTAACCTACTTTGGTCAACATTACCGTCGTTATCATCAAACAGTAATTTTTTTATGCGCTTGCGTATTAGTGATCAATTATTACCAGATAGTGCGGCATCTGCAACCGATGAAGACCCTCGTTCTTTAGGGCTTGCAGGATTTGGTGAAGTTGAAGATCATCAAATTAATGTTACGCCTAATTTCACCCAAGCTAATACTCTTACGTGTTCTTCCTCTGCCCAAGCTCTTACTGGGGCCGATATCACCACACTCTCAAATTATACCGCACTAGGTGGTGTGAGTATTGTCGGTGATGAATTGCATTCTATGCCAGCCAGTGGTAGCCATCCTGCAAAGCGATTTGAATTAGAAGTTTTATCACCAGGAAAACAATTTACTTACCCTGTGGGTATTGAAGCCGAGTTTAGATTGAAAAATTTAAATTCTGGAGATGGTGATTTGCTATTTTGGCTTACTGATCATACTAACATGAATGGTGTTTTTATAACGGATGTTGATAACAGCTATACAGCATGGGTTGGTAAAGATGCAAATTGGAATGGCGCTAATAGTGAAATAAGTGGTTTTGTTAATAGCACTGTGAATCAATTTGGTTCGGTTGCGGGATCATTAAGTACAACAGTATTTAAACGTTATCGTCTTAGTATGTATGTTCAATCAGATCAGTCAACAACAATTCAACTGACTGTTATGAATGATGATGGTTCTCTTATTGCTCAATCTCCAGTGCACATAGGTGCACGTACTCTTGATCCATCTCAAGGGATTTGGCTAGCGCATACCTCACATAATAATGACCCAAGCTCCCAGCGGTATATTTTTGGTGGTATGAGCATGGTGATCAGTGATGCTTCTGGGTGTGATTATGGCGATGCACCCGATGCTGTGACTGGTACTAGTGAGGGCGATTATGAAACCTTATCAATTAATGGCGGTCCTTCGCATATTATTGATGATGTTATTTATTTAGGTAATCAGGCTCCTGACAGTGATACGGATGGATTTAACAACGGTGTAGACACTCAATTTAACGCTTCAGATGATGATATAAAAGGAACGACTCCGAATGATGAAGATGGTGTTATTACGCCGATTGTCGTTGATAGTACTGATGTTTCATTAACCATTATTTGTAATGATTTTAGTGCAGGTAGTGGCGATCTTGGCGCAACCGTTCATGGTTGGATCGATACAAATCGTAATGGTGAATTTGAAGAAAGTGAATATGCGAGTCAAGGGTGTAATGATAATTCGTCCACTCAGGCTGGTAGTGCGGTATTAATATGGAGCGGTTTAAATTTAGCCTCGGGTGAGTCCTATATAAGATTAAGAATAACGGATGATAATTTAGTTGATACTGCTAGCGGCGATAATCGAGATGATCGTGCTTATGGTTCTGCCGTTTATGGTGAGATTGAAGATCATCCAGTAACCATAATCGTTAATGCAGATTATGGTGATGCCCCTGATACTGGATTAGGCGTGGGCGAACATAATTATCGCACCTTACTTGCAGATAGTGGCCCTTATCATGTTGCATCAACTGATATATTTATTGGCTCAAATGCCGCTGATAATGAAGATGAAGCACAAGGGGTCAGTGTATTAACGGCTGATGGTGATGATACAACTGGCACCGTTGACGATGAAAATAGTATTGCTGGTATTTCAATGAGTGCCAACGACACAAGTCTTACGACTGCAGTTACTGTTACCAATAATACAGCTAATGATAGCTATCTTTATGCATGGGTAGATTGGGATAACAGTGGTAGTTTTGATGTTGATGAGTTTGTTGAAGGTGGCACCGGAACTGACGGTCAAATTATTGTTGCAAGTGGCGATAATAGTAAAACATTAATATGGACATCATTAAGTAATCTGACTGCTAACGATCACTATTATGTCCGTTTACGTCTTTCTGATTCAGCGTTATTACTTAATGGTGAAACGGGCAGCAGTGAAGATCCACGCTCATTACATGGCGGTGGTTTAGGGGAGGTGGAAGATCATCTTTTTGTCATGGGTGAGGCTGATTTCTCTATTGCGAGTTGTAATAACCATGCGGAATTAACCCAGAAATGGTGGATTGGTACAACGGGAGGAGCAACACGAACAGTTATTGACTTTACTGCTCTTTCTGCAAATGGTGATCCGACTATTAGTGAAGCATCGTTAATCGGAATGTCGACAGGTAATGGTCATACGGAAGGCACGGTGACCATGACAGATCCCACCAATGGTGCAGTGATTATTTATGGTGATGACGGTGGTGTTTTTCATGGGCAAACGCATCAAGCTTTGTCACTTCCATTTGCAATGGGCAATTCGGTTGATTTCCCTATCGCGGTAACCCCAAAACCTGGCGGTGGCGTAAATGAATTTTATGTATTTGGAAATAACTATTCGACCATCAGTGCTGGCGAGCTTGATTTTTCATCGGCAACAGTAACCAGTCTAGGTACTGTTGAAACGGCATCGTTACTTGAATCACAACTTGTGGTGCCCCACGCTAACCGTTCAGATACATGGTTATTAACGGTAAATACCAGTTGGCAGCTAAATGCCCACCAATTGACAGCGAGTGGAATTATAGCACCAGTTACATCAGCGATTGTTTCGGGATCTGCCTCTAACGGTAAAGGGGCGATGGACTATTCGCCAGCAACGGGTAAATTAGCCATTGCACACGATTCATTGCCATATCGATTAATTATTGCTGATTTTGATGCCGCAAGTGGTCAACTTTATAATGTTCAACAAATTACAACCAATATAAATCGTATTGGTTCGTCACCGCGATTCTCTCCTGATGGTCATAAAGTCTTTTTTGAAAATGGAACCGCTGGCGATAATGGGCCTTTATTCTATTACGACATTGCAACCGATGCTGTGGTTGCTGTTGCGGGTATACCTGATAGTGTTTCTTCGATTAAATTTGGTCCTGATGGACGTTTGTATGCGTTTAAAAATGCCAGTATATACATCATTGATAATATCTCGACCACACCTTCTTTTGTTAAAACTTTAACGATGCCAGGCAATGCCAGTATCGAAACCTTACCTGAAATTTACGCGTATTGTGATTATGCTGGTGGCACCATTATTTTCAAAGATTATGGTGATGCGCCTGATGATAGTGACAGTGGAACCACTGGCGCTAATGATTATACGACGCTTGCTTCAACTAACGGCCCTTATCATCTCCTTCCGGCGAATGGTGCTAGTGTTTATCTTGGAAGTATTGCTCCAGATTCAGATGATGGAACATTGCAGAGCTTGCAATCTGATGCTGATGATACGACGAATGTTATTCCAAATATTGACGACGAAGATGCGATTAATGACATCGTCAATGTCAGCAATCAGTCGACGAGTTTCTCTCATACTCTAGCCTGTAATGGTAATGGCGCGCCAGTTTATGCATGGATAGACTTTAACCGTAATGGCATTTTCGAAGTCAGTAATTATGAATTTACAGCAGGATCTTGTGCGGATTTTACACCAGCCACTGATGGTCAGGTTCAACTTAACTGGAGTAATTTAGACAGCGCGACATTTGATGTCGGTTTTACGGTAATGCGATTGCGCATTGTGCCTGATGCACAGTTTAGTAATACTGATCTCAGTTTAACCTCTGAAGATGAAAGAAGTATCGCCGTTGCTAATGATGGTGAAATAGAAGATCACATTATTATGATTAGCCGTAGTGGTGATTATGGCGATGCACCACTAAGTTATGAAGTAACAGGCCAAGAAGCAGCGATTCATACCACAGGTATTTATTATTTAGGTGATCGTGTTGACGAAGAATCCACACGCTGGGTATTAGCCGATGAAGATGATGCGACGACAGGTGGGGGAAGTAATAATAATGGCAACGGAGATGATGAAGATGGCGTTCAATTTGCACTTTATCGCGGCATTGTCGGAAATAGCAGTATCGCGTGGAATCGCTCATCTGTTGCCATTGAAGTGAGTCAAAATGGTTATGCATCGATATGGATTGATTGGGATAATGATGGTCAATTTACTGAAGCAAATGATCTCGTTATTGCGGATTGGTCTGTAACCACTGGTAGTAACGTACATGCATTTACGATGCCTGCCAGTGTCACTTCAGATCGGACGGTGTGGGCGCGGATACGATACTGTCAGAATGCAAATGAATGTAACACTATCAGTGGCTATGCTGCGACTGGAGAAGTAGAAGATCATCAAGCTACGATAGGTCCAGTGCAATGTTTAGCACTGGGCGATCAATTTAAAATGCCAGCAAGTTCAAATTCGAGTGTAAATACCACCACTAATGAAGTGATTATTACTGCAGATCAAACGAGCCAACGCGGTGCATTTTGGACTAAAAATCGCTTTGATATGTCGGCTGAATTTAGATTGCGTTTTGGTGTTTATCTGGGAACTCGTGACGGTAATGGTGCTGATGGCGTTGCATTTGTAATGCATAACGATCCATCAGGCACAGAAACACAAGGTCTATTAGGCGGCGGACTTGGTGCTCAAGGTATCAGTAATTCGATTGGGGTTGAATTTGATACGTGGACAAATGGTCAATATAGCGATAGTAACAGTAATGATCATACAACGATGATGCTGCCATCATCGTCAAATCTAGGTTTGATACCAGGGACAAGTTATCACAGTTTATCTAATATTGAAGACGGTAAATATTATGAAGTCATCTTTGATTGGGAGCCAATTACGCAAACGTTTGATTATTATTTTGATGGTCAGTTATATGAATCGTTAACAGCGGATTTAGTAAATAGCTATTTTGGTGGTTCAAACTTAATTTACTATGGTATGACAGGATCAACGGGGGCTTATACCAATACCCAAAAAATATGTATTATTGAACAAGATATCTCATTTTTTGCTAATGACTTAGGTGATGCACCTGATGATGGAACTAATAACACGTTCCATACCTTACTAGAGAGTAATGGTCCTGTGCATGAAATCGGGGCAATAAGTGGTATTTTCTTAGGCGATATTGAGCCTGATATGGATCCTGGTACTTACCAAAGTATCGATGCCGATCAAGATGATATTAATGATAATTCGGCGTTGCGGTTATTGAGTGATGAAGATGCTGTTGATAATTTAGTGTTTGATTCGTCTAAATCGACGTTTACTTTAAATGTGCCTTGTAATGATTTTGTGGCGGGTAATGATTTAGCTGCAACGGTTCATGGTTGGATTGATTTTAATGGCAACCAGCAGTTTGAGCGTTCTGAATATGCTTATCGAGAGTGTACCGATGTTGATGAATCCTCAACAGGTGCCGCAATTTTACGTTGGATCGATGTTACGCAGGTGCAAGAGGGCACGAGTTATTTACGCTTACGGATTAGCAATCAGTCTTTACCACAAGATCTTGGACCAACCTCGTGGGATGAAGCCTCAACCGGTACCGTTGTTGGCGGGGAGGTTGAGGACCATAAAATTACCTTTAGTCAAGCGTCAGATTTTGGTGATGCACCGGATAGTTATCATACGTTAAGTGCTAATAATGGCGCTGAACATGGGTTGGGTAGCTATCGCTATAGCCTCTACTTAGGCTCAACTGCTGCTGATGCTGATAGTGATGGTTTTTCAGATGGTGTCGAAGATAATCCAAATACTGCTACTGATGATGATAATGTAGATACTTCTGGTATTAGTGCTGGCAATGATGAAGATGCTGTGACAGGTATGCCTGGTTTCTTTATAGATAGTACGGATTATCAAGTTGATGTGGTGTGTAATGATCATGATGGTAATGTAGACTTAGGAGCGACGGTTTATGCGTGGGTCGACTTTAATCACAATGGCAGTTTTGACGCGAGTAATAATGAGTTTGCTCAAGCGCAATGTAATGATGCTGATGCAACAACTAACGGCTCTGCGACGTTATCGTTTTCTGGTTTTACAGCCGCTGCTGCACCTGCAACCACTTTTGCACGTTTACGTATAACAACTCAAACATTGACAGCGACAGATTCAGCAGGCTTTGCTATTGATGGTGAAGTTGAAGATTATGCGGTAATTGTTGGTTTTAAAGTCAGTGGTAAGGTGTTTGCTGATAGTAACAATGCAGTTACCGATGGCATGAGTTACTACAATGGGAATCTTGATGCTGGCGAGTTAGGTATTAGTAATGTTGTGGTTACTTTATACGATATTACTACCAATACCTGTCAATCAACGACCACAGATACAAATGGTGACTATGCGCTAGCCGCATTAACCAATCATCAATATAAACTCTATGAAACGGCTAATGAGACCACACCGGCACCGTTGGTTTGTCCACCAGAAGTCGGTGCTGTCAATAGTGATGGTTTATTGGTAAACAATACTATTACTGATCCTGACGGTTACACATCAAGTTCAAGCAATATTATTGATTTAGGTACAATAACCAGTGATGACTCTGGTAATAATTTTGCAGATATAAGTGCGCCAGGGTTTGCATCGTGTGATGCTGATGGTTATTTATCACTACGAACCCCCGCGGATCTATTTGCGGTTGATTTATTTACTGGTGACACCGAAGAGCTTGCCGCAAATATTACCAGTACTTATAAAAATGGCAGTCTGCAAGTTGGTTATATGATGCAATATAATCATATTATTGGTGATATCACGCAAACAAATGCCAAGTTAATTGGTTTAGTTGATGGTAATTATAATGTCCATTTATTACCTATAACTCTGACGGGAAGCAATATCAATATTGCATTTAATAATGCCACTATTTCTGATGACGGCATTCTTTATATGGCCAGTGGTAACACGGGCTATATATTAAAAGTGGATGTGAATCCTGCCAGTGAAACCTATTTGCAAGAAGTTGGCCGACCAAGTATTTCTTCATTTGGGACCGCTGATTTTGCGATTAACCCACTTGACGGCAAGTTATACGGATTACGGAATAATGGTACGATTGCGATTTTTGATCCTGCAACAAATACTCGTGATAATAGTAAAAACGTCAATAAGGTCATCTCTGCTGGTGTGACGAGAAATTATAATAGTAATCATTTCACTTCTGGTTATGGTGCTATTTATTTTGATCAAGCAGGTAATATGTATGCTGTTAATAATGGTAAATACACTCAAGGTGATATATCTGCACCCGTTCTTCAAATTCCAATTGGCAATGGTGCTGCAGCAAATTATACCGCAACGATAGTGTCAAACTTAGGATTTACGATGTCGAGTAATGATGGTGCTCGTTGTCGTTATGCGCCATTAGGCCTTGATTTTGGTGATGCGCCTGATAGTTATCAAACGCTTAATAGTTCAAGTGGACCTTATCATGTTACTCGCAATAACAATTTATGGATTGGTGATAATAAACCTGATAATGATGTTGATGGTGCACCACAAATAGATGCTTATGGTGATGATAGTGTGGGTACTACGCCTGATGATGAAGATGGTTTTGATAACCAAGTCCGTGTGTTTGTTAATAATGGCAGCGGTAGTTTAACGGTTCCTATTACGAATAATTCAGGAAAAGCGGCCACTTTATATGCTTGGGTTGACTTTAATCAACTTAATGGATTTGAGCTATCAGAGCGAGCCAGTATTGCTGTTAGTGCAACGACAACACAAGCAAATGTGACTTTAAATTGGAATGGGCTTGCGGGAGTTGTTACTGGGGACACTTATTTACGATTGCGATTATGTACTGATGATGCAACGGCGCAATGTGATGTTATTTCAGGGCCTGCAAGTAATGGTGAAGTAGAAGATCACTTAGCGAAAGTGATTGAAGGTGTTTTCCCAAGTACAACATGTGACGGTATCTATCAATCCAGTGGTAGCAGCGCAACCAGTTTTGATTTTTCTGGATTGAATATAACCAATGAGCCTTACAGTTTATCGAATATTATCAGTAACCAAACAGGATTTGATAATCTCAATGGTATTGCTTTTGATCGTGTCGGAGGGGTGTTCTATGGTAGTTTCATTGATAATAGCAATACGCTCCATATCGCGATGTTTGATAAATCAGGCAATATTGTGGATGTTGGTGCTCCGCTTGCGAGTAATAGTTTCGATATAGTAAATGTATCTACAGGTGCGATGACTGCAGTTCTTGCAGGCTCTCCTATTACTGCTTCTCCTTCATTAGTTGGTCAATTAGGTACGATAAATCATAGTGGGGAGTATTTATATTTAGGGCATATTAACAGTGCTCAAATATTAATCGTCAATTTAAATACCTTTACTGTTGATGCAGTTAATTTATTACTACCAGATATTGGCATGACAACGGGGGGGGGCTTCTCGTTACCTTTTGACTCTGATTGGGTATTTAGTGCTGAGACTGGGAATATTTATGCGACAGAACTCGCCGCAAGAACGCTTTATATTATTAATCCAACCAGTGGCGCAATAGCAACAACGGCGATTGATTTTAATACCACGGTACCAGCAGCGACGAGTTACGGTATGGTGATGGGGGAAGATAGCTTTGTATATTTAATGATCGATGGCAATTATGACAGTGATTTAAATGGCAGTCTTGATGGCGTGGGCTCTGCATTATATCAACTCAATATATTGTCTAAAAAAGCATTACATTTAGGCCCTATATCAGGTTCGAATGTCGCTTATTCTGATGCCGCAGGTTGTATTGAAACAGCAAAAGATTATGGCGATGCTGATATTAGCTATGGCGCTGTAAGTCATCAATTTTCGGATAATAATAGTAATGGTATTAATGATTATTCTTTAGGGAGTTTATGGGATAGTGAATTTTATGCTCATTCCAGTACGAATGCCCGTGATGACAACTTATATACATTAGCAGACGAAGATGGGGTAATTATTCCAGCTCAGTTACAGGCAGGTACAAACACTATAACACTCTCGGCGACTCAGCCCGGTGTGGTCAATATTTGGTTAGATTATCAACACGGAGGCAGTTTTGATAGCAGTGAACAATTGCTAACGAATTATGCTGTTACGGCGGGAGATAACTCGATAGTGTTGACATTAGATGCGACTGCAATGGGTTCATATAACGGTGCGACCATATTACGAGTGCGTTATTGTGCCGCTATGGGGCAATGTGATCAGTATAATGATGTTGTACAGGGAAGTAGTGCGAGTAATGGTGAAGTGGAAGATTATCAAGTATGGACAACAGCAGTCTCTTTAGTTACCAACAGTTGTAACAATTTTACCTTATCAAGTGGCGCGAATGGTAATTATGGACTTGAAAGCTTGCAACCAGATACTACACCACTATTAACCACGTCATTGCAGCAACCGGTTACGATTACAAGCTTGACCAATTTTGATCACTTCAATGGTCTTGGTATGCATCCTGAAAGCTATTTAATTTATGGGGTTGTTACCGATAGCAATTCGATGAATGGTGATGCGCATTTAGTCGTCACAGATCAAAGTGGTAGTGAAGTGGTTAATTTAGGACGTATTGTTTCGGCCGTTAATCAAACACTACAACTAATTCCATCTAGTTCGATTGTATTTAATAAGAATCAACCACTTGCTAATGTTGTTAATGGCGTTAATATCCAGAGTGCTACCCGTGGTGCGATTGACCCTACGGGTAACTACCTTTATTTACATCATCAGCAATGGCAAAGTTTGATAAAGGTACATTTAAAAGATCAAACATTTACAATAGTTTCCCTGCAAAGTGCCTTAACCCCAATGGGGGGCGACATGGCTTTTGATAAAGATGGCAACCTCTACAATGCTGATCTTTTAAATGGGCAGTTATATCAATTGAATCCAACATTGGGAACCATTAATAGTGTTACCCTCAATTGGCATGGTGCCAGTGCGCCTATCGCAGGTGGTGCTATTGGTGCTTTGATAATGGATGACAGTATTTTTGCTTATGCGGTTACCAAAAATGGTTCGCATGATATAGATCGTAATGGTATAGCAGAGCATACCGGGTCTGCTATGTATCGTATAAATACAGTCACTGGTGATATTGTTGCTATTGCAGCTATGGACAGTACGTACAATGAAACCTTAGATGGTGCAGGTTGTTTTGTGAGTGCTGATTATGGTGATTCAACCGCAGATATTGACGGTAATGTTACACATCGATTTTATGATGATGATAACGATGGTGAGGTAGACTATCGTTTAGGGGTGTTGTTTGATCCTGAGCTAACACAGTTCAATAGTGCCGATGCTCGTGGTGATGATATTCATGATATTGATGACGAAGATGGCGTCAATATGCCAGCCAGTATTGTGGTAAATAGTATCGTTAACGTTGATGTTACCGTGACCAATCAAGGCTCTGGCTCACTGAAACTAAATGTGTGGGTTGATATGAACGGTAATGGTAGTTATCGAGATACCGGCGAGCAAATTGTTAATGAACTCGATGTTATTAACGGTATTAACTCAGTGCAGCTTCTCCTTCCTGCTGCTTATACTCAGGGCTATAACGGTAATACCACCATACGCTTTCGATTATGTGAACAAGCAAATCAATGTAACGCACCTGATGATGCACAATTAGGCATGTTAGCACCTAATGGTGAAGTGGAAGATTACCCTTTTGAATTGATCAATCAGATTGTTATTAAAGGCTTTATTTTTGAAGATAATGCAGCAGGAAGTGCTACTGCACATGATGGTGTGAAATCAGGATTAGAAACAGGATTAGGCCAATTTACTGTACAAGCTTTTTATCAAGGAGGAGTGATAGCGGGTTATAACCCTGGTGATATTTTATCAACAGTACGCAGTCGCGGTGATGGTAGCTATGAAATATTATTGCCAGTAGAAGTCGCTACCCAACCAGTCTTAATTAAGGTTGTAGGCCAAGCGAGATGGATAGATATCAGTGAAAGTGATCTCTCCTCAATACCACAAGCGAGCAGTAGTAGCGTCACCGACAACCAAGTTACAGTAACAGCCAATGCCGGAGATAACGTTGAATATCTTAACTTTGGTAAAGTAAAACCGCCAACATTAGAGGCCGATAATTTTACCGAAGTAGAACCTAATAACTCGGTATTACTGCGCCATCAACTACATAGCTTTACCTCGGGTAGTATTAATCTCATTATCGATGATATCGTTATTACGCCTACGAATAACAATTGGTCGATAACTTTATACCGTGACCAAAATTGTAATGGTGTTATTGATATTATAGATAATGCTATTACAGCGCCAATAACGGTAATTGGTAATACAGATCTATGTTTATTAAGTAAAGTTTTCATACCAAGTGATGCTGGATTAAATGCTTCAGCAAGGTATGCAGTAAAGGCCACCATGGTATTTGAAGATGTATCTGGAACTGGGCATGGTATTTCGCGAATTGTCACTGATACCGATACAGTAAAAGTTACTTTTGTTGGTGCTGGTGAATTAAAACTGACAAAAACAGTGAGTAACCTCACTCAGGGCAGTGGTATTACAACCCAAAATACCGCTAAACCGAATGATGTCTTACGCTATGACATACACTTTGAAAATGTTGGAACAGGGGTGATTTCTGATGTCACTATTTATGATGATACGCCAGCATATACAGTATTAGAGCAACCGCTTGATTGTAATAATTATACTTATCCTACTGGGCTTAACTGCAACATTGTAACGCTTAATGGTAATAACGTTAGTGGTTATAAAGGTCAAATAAAGGTTGAATTAACGGGGGAGTTACAGCCATCTGAAAATGGTTCTATTTATTATCAAGTAAATATTGAATAGATTGATGTTATTCAGGTAAGTTTATCTTTTGTAAAGCTGTTGCTTAGTTTATTTAAGTGTCAGCTTACAAATTTGAAATATGTGATGCAAAATAGAATTATAAATTGCAAAATAAAATAACATTTTAAAATCACCTTTCTAATTAATAGTTGAACTTGTATATAAAACTCAACTACGGATATATTAAGTTAATTATGTAACATAAGGAAACAGCTTATTTTCTAATGAAGATAAGGTGGTTTTTCTCAGCATTGTGACAGTAAAAAAACAAATTAAGCTATTTTTAAATTGTATTGTTTAAAAATATAAAGAAGATAACTTATTAAAAATAAGAATGTGTATTGTATTTTAAAAACGTCTTGTTTTTAATTTGTCTGAATGTTTGTAATCTTTTTATAGATTTGCAAAAAAGAAAGCAATATTTTTTATTTTGCATTGTGCAATCACTGATTTTTTTAACCTAATGATTTTTTATGATTTAAATAAATACTATGGTTGGCATACTTCTGGCATTAGTTATATTTCACGGATCATAATGGATGAGGTGTAATATGAAAAACTTATTATTAATGGTAATAACCTGCTTGATAATGTCTTTTTCTGTTTATGCGGAAAATAAAGATTTACTTACAAGTGAAATGGATGCTTATGTTGTTGAAATTAATAAGAAAGGTAAAGAGGAGTTAGTAAAAGCTGAGAAGGTTTATCCCAAAGATAAAATTGAATATAAATTAACGTATACAAATAATTCTGAAAAGCCTTTAAATGGCCTAGTTATTACAGGACCAATTCCTGAAAACACTTTTTATGTTGCCGATACAAGTAATACAAAAATTAAATCAAATTTTGTCGTTAGTATTGATGGAGGTAAAACATTTGAATCAGAGCCAGTGAAACGCGAAATTATAAAAGATGGAAAAAAAGTAGAAGTTATTATTCCACCTGAAAAATATACCGCAGTTCGTTGGATGCCACTCGTCCCAATTAATGCTAAGGAAAAACAAGTTTTTGCTTACCGTATAGAAGTTAAATAAACGGTGAGGAAATGATTCACCCCGTGCTTTTGCAAGGGTTTGCAACACATCTGAGTAATTACATTAATGACCTTAAAAGGTAACCACTTTATGAAGACGCATTTAAAGCCTATTAGTATGTGGGTTGCGGCGGGACTCATAACGGTAGGTGCAGGTTCAATATCTAGCCAAGCCCTTGCAGCTACTGCCGCCGGAACTGATATAAAAAACTTAGCAACAGTAACCTATGAAGATACTTCAGGGAACAGTTATACTGCAACATCAAATGAAGCCATAGTTACCGTTAAACAAATATACAGTGCAACAATTGAAAAGGATCTAGATAAGCCTGGTGCGCCTGGTCAAACCGTTTATCTTCCTCACGTATTAACCAATACTGGTAACGGTATTGATACGTACACCTTAACCTTTGGTCAAAATTTACCAACAGGTGATACACGAGGACCAGATACTCAAGATGCAACATCGATCAAATTATTCCATGATATAGATAACAGTGGTGAGCCAGGTCCTGGTGAGCCAGAGTTTGTGTCTGGCGATACTGTTACCATTAATGGTGGCTCGATCATGAACTTAATTGTTGCTGCGAGTATTGATCCGACAACAGCTATTGGTGAAACGATTGGTGTCCAGATAGAAGCTGAAGCTCATGAGGGCACTGGTAGTGCAATTGATGGTTCAGTATCTGATCCTATTGGTAATAATGACAGCGCTGATGATACCAACGGTGACTTAATTACAGTGACAAATGACGCTGTACTTAATATGACCAAATCGGCCGATCATCTTGAAAATCTAGGAACAGAGCAGTCTCTTGGTGTTGATGTCGATGGTGATACTAGCAATGACTTACCCGTCAGCTTAATTCGTTATACGGTAACGGTTAAAAATAACGGTAATACTGCTGCTAAAGATGTTGTGATATTTGATGGTATTCCTGATGGAACCACATTAGTTACAGCAAGTACTGGTGCACTATATGATCCAACCAGTACTCTACAAGCATCAAGTAATGATACCTTAATTACTAGTGTTGCTAACTTAGTTAATGAAGGCAGTCACGGTGTTGATTTAGACCAAGATGGCGCAACGGACTCTAATGAGGCTGATATTGGTCCTGGTCTTGATCTAAATAGTAATGGCAACACATCTGATTCAAGCCTGCCTGGTGTTTATGCGATTGATAAGTTCATGGATGTTGGTAACAACATGACGATGACCTTCTACGTAGCATATTCTCCCGATATTATTTCGGGTGATACAGATATTGGTAACGTTGCCTATAGCTGTGCTGATTTAAATGGTGATGGTGATTTCGAAGATGATGGAGAGTGTGGAAACCCTGATCCTACGAAAGCCGGTCCAGATACAACTAACCCTACAACGACACCAACAACTTCAACCACTGGTGTAGGGATTACAGATACAGGTCCTGAAACAGGTACATCAGGTGGTGGTGATACCGATGGTTCAGGTAATGGTATTCAGACTGTTGGTGGAGGCTCATCGGGTAGTGATGTGTTCTTCTATAACAAAATTATCAACAATGGTAATACAGTTGATAGCTTTGATTTAACAACAGTAAATACAAGTTTCCCACCATTAACAGGTTTCCAATACTGGAATGCTGATGGTACTGGTCAACTTGTTGATACAAATGGACATAATGGCGCTGATACAGGTCCTGTTCAACCCGCAACGTGTGATAATTCTACGCCAGCAACGGTAGATGGTATTACCGTAAATTGTAACGAAGTGTTGATCCGTGTCGTTGCTAAATTACCAGCAGATGCGGCTGATTATACCGCTCCGTTTGATGCAACAACGACAGCAACATCATTTAATGATAAGTCTAAATCAGGTAGTAAAGTTGAGCGTTTAGCAACGATCACAGGACCTACTGTTGATATTGCTAACAGCCCAATTACAGACGTAACACCAGGTACTAACCTTGATCCGTTTGATGTTAGTGATGGCTTTACAAGTGCTGATGTTGCAACAACCTTTAATGAGCCTTTAGGCACAACAGTAATGGTTCCGTTATATATTGCGAATGAAGGTGGTAGTTCAGATGCATTCATCCTACGTGCAGAAGGTAGTTATGATGGTGCAGCTTGGTTACCGACACTACCGCAAGGTTGGACTGTAGTATTTAAGCATAACGGTATTGATACTGACCACAGTGGAGCTGTAGATATTCCAGCAACTGGTGCAGTCATTACTTCAACACCATTAATTCCTGGTGGCGGTGTATTATGGGTGACAGCTGAAATTACTATTCCATTAGATCCAACATTAGCATTGTCTGATAGCTTACAGCCAAGTGCGATTGATGCTAATGGTGACAGTGATTTAGACTACATCATCTCGATGGTTGTAGAGTCAACAGCTTCTGGTGCAACAGACCGTAAGGTTGAAGCATTTGATATTGATGACGCTGCAAGTATTGATATTTCACCATTATCTTTAAGTGAGCAAGTTGAGCCAGGCGGTAACGTCGGTTATGAGCACACATTAAGTAATAATGGTAATACCACTGAAACGATAGACCTTTCTTCAAGTAACAATACTCCTGGCTTTAACAACACTATCATGATTGATACTGATGGTGATGGTACGCCAGATAAAGAAATAGGTAACCTTTGTGATGCCCCTGTTGTATCGCCTATTTCTGTACTACAAGCAAGTACTGGTGTTGCGACTGATATTGAAGTGACGTGTGACGCAACGGATGGTAGTGATACTGTTCCTAGCCTTACAATTGAACCAGGTGAAACTGTTGAGCTATTTGTGACTGTATTTGCTCCAGGTACAGCAACTTCTGGTACAACAAACATCACGACTATTAATGCTGTATCAACAACAGATCCATCAGTGAATGCGACTGGCTTAGATAATTCTGAAGTCGTTCAAGGTCAAGTACGTCTGTACAAGTTTACTGATATAGATGTTGGTTGTGATGGTAGTGGTGAGTCTGATATGCCGAAGAACTTCCAGAAACAACATACAACTCGTGTAGCTCCAGGAGATTGTGTGGTGTGGAAACTTGTTGCAATTAACGAAGGTAGTTCAACAGCACTAAACACTGTTATTACAGATAAGCGTACTGAATATACGCAATTCTCAAATGGCGGTGAGTTAGTTCAATGTCGTAATTCAGTCGATACTGGCGCTGTTAAGTTTGCGACAGATGCTGACTACGCACTGAAGACTGATGATCTTGGTCCACTTTGTAACCCAGACGGTACTACTGGTGCTGATGTTACCCCTCTTATTTCTGGTGACACAGTAACTTTCACTGTTAATGATTTAGAACCTGGTGACCGTGTTGTTGGCCACTTTGTTGTAGAAGTAGATTAACAGCTCCTAATTATGCCTCCCTGTTAATTTAGGGGGGCTTATTGAGCTTATTTAATAAATGATCTCAATAAGCCTTTATATCCATTTCTTTGAATTTTCTAGCCTGTGGAGAGCGCTTATGGCCCTCTTAAATTACATAAATAAAATGAAGTATTTGGTTGTTTTCATTTTAATTAGTTTAAGTTCAGCGACATTAGCTATAACTGATGCTGGCACCAAAATAATGAATCAAGCCATTATGACCTATTTTGATTCTGAAAGTGGTGAGACCATAAAAATACTCTCTAATATTTCATATATCAGAGTGGCAAATGTTCATAGCTTTGAACTCACTCCTGATACAAGCGGCGGTAAAGTTGAAAAATATACTGCTGCAGGTGCTGTAGTCAATGTGTCAAATATAATTACTAATACAGGTAACACAACTGATTCATATATTATTAATATTAATAACTTAACTGGTGATAATGGCGATGTTACTTCACCAAGTTCAGATGATATTAATGTATATATTGATGCTAATGGTAATGGTATTTATGATGCAGGTGAAATTGAATTACAAAAAGATAATAATGGTAACTATATAACGCCTAAATTAAAATCTGGCGAAAAGATTAATCTTGTTTACGTCGTGTCTATTCCATCTAATGATCTTAATAATACAATTTATGATATTGAAACAGTTGTCACATCTGTCACTGATCCTGATGTCGTTAAAACAAGTGAAATAAGTATTATTGTTACAACAGGTCCTGTGGTTAATTTAACTGCGAGTTCTTCTGCTATCTGTGAACAAAAATTAGGACCATTTGATAATGTTGAATATCGTATTGATTATACCAGTATTGGTTTAGTCCAACCACAAGCAGCTGAGCAACCTTATAGTTTTACAATTAATACTGGCTCAATGGCATCACCTGATTATAAAAAAGTAAGTTATACAGGTGTTTTAATTACATCAGAGTTACCAGGAAATATTACGCTACAACAAGATAAAATCATTAATGGTGAACCTGCTCGAGATTATGCACCAATCACTATTTCCTCTCCTGAAACAAAGTTTGATGGTGGTATTGTATTAGTTGGTATTAATAATAGCTTTAAGAGTAATGCAACAAATCATGATATTGATTGGTTTGATTATGCAACCTGGGATGGTTCAGGAAATGTAGCAAAAATAGGTTTTCTAGTAAAGCCAACTTATTTACGCCCAAATACATCTGGCTATTTTAGATATTATGCAGAAGTGAATGATATTGCGGGTGCTCCAGCATTTGAAATATATTCTCAAGCCCAAGTTAATTTATCAGCCACAGACGTTAATATTTCTTACAGTGATGAAATTTGTAATACGCTATCTGGTATTAATGATAAGACTAAAACGGACTCAAATGACTTACTGAATTTCCAAGAATTACACGCAGATGTGGTAAACAATGATATAGATATAATACATCATGAGACATCACATTTTGTTGATACTGATTTTTACTACCATACCGAAACTGATAACTTTACCTCTAAAAGTGACAGTATATATATTGATGTTTTCTTGCCTCAAGCCAATCAACACCCTAGTGCGATTGATATCATCGGACCGAGTTCCTCTGACTATCCTGTTTTATTAAGTTCAAATGCTCAAGATAAGTTTCATTTAGTTTTTGCTGAAACAGGAACGAATACAGGTCACTTCAGAAGTGTTATACCTGTGCATCCTATTTCACCAGAAGAGGTTGCTTCAAGTAATAATTTAGATCATTGTTTAGAAGGCCTTGTAACAACATGGGAAACAAATCATGTCGATAACACCTCGCTATTATCTTTAATTGATGGTGTTATTAATTTAAGTGCGCATGGACTTAATGGCGAAGATACTCATCCTGAGTGTGAAATTGAAGTGACGTCCGGCGGTGAAATATATGCCGATGTTTATGACAGTGTAAATGGTCGTTTATTACTAAGTGATATTGCTTATATTAGTCCTCAATTTACCGTATTTGATGCGACCAATTTTAAAGGCGTCGCTGACGCAACAGTTAACTTTTATAAAACAGTAGAAGGGGTTGCGCCAGATGCTAAAACGCGACTACCTAATACCGATGGTTTAACACCAGAAGCTCAAGTAATCTCTGATGCTGACGGACGTGTTTTCTATCCTAAATTAGAGATCAATGATCTTGATAAATACTATATTACGGTGACGCCGCCAACAACACACCAATGGCCGTCGGCATATACTGATTTAGATGCATTTAATTTGTTTAATGTCTCTCCTGAGTCTTATGGTCCATTTGGTAATAAAGATGTTGTCGATTCAGGTACATTTGAACTAACACCACAAAAAACGATTAACTTATTTGATATTCCTCTTGATCCTCATAATTTAGACCGCCGATTATCAGTACAAAAAACAGCAGATAAAGAAACGGCAGAGATCGGTAGTTATATTAAATATACCGTTATAGTAAAAAATAATTTGCCAGATTCAGAAATCTTTAATGCGCAGGTGTTTGATAGTATGCCTTATGGATTTAAATATATGTCAGGCAGTACCCGTCTTAATGATCAACCCTTTGCAGATCCAATGCGGATTGACAAATATACCTACCGTTTTGATATAGGTACGTTATCTGGTTCAACGCAAGCACCGCAAAATGGTACATACACACTGACTTATGTCTTGCAGTTAACCGCTGGTGCGCTGGATTCAGATGGTATTAACTCTGTTTATGCTCAAGCTCGTACATTTGGTGGTAGCAGTGCTAATCAACTTGTGTCTAATACCGATAAATATCAAGTGCGGATAACACAAACGGGTGTGATGTCTGAGCGTGGTATTTTATTTGGTAAAGTTTATGTGGATGCGCAATGCAATCAATTACGTAAAAATCAACATTGGCCTATTGGTGGTGTAAAAATTTACCTTGAAACAGGTGATTACGTTATAACTGATGAAAATGGTCAATATTCAATGTTTGGTGTAAAACCTGGTAATCATGTGTTGCGGGTTGATAAGCAAACATTACCTGTGGGTATTGAATTACAACCAATAGATACGCGTAATGCTGGCGATGGTAACTCCCGTTTTGTTGATATGTTGCGCGGCGAAATGCATCGAGCAGACTTTAGTGCTCCATGCCCAACGCAAAATCAAGCAGAAGTATATCAAGAGCTTCAAGATCGTAATAATAGTGTCAATGGTGAGTGGTTACTTGAAACAGCAGATAACTTTAAAGGCTTACAATCTGATACTCAGCCAAAAGTCATGAAGCAGAGTGAACTAGAATCAGGTATTGTTAGTGGCCCATCTATTACTGGTAATATGAGTAACGATGCGGATGTTAGTCATTCGGTCTTAACTGTTTTTAAAGGTTATGCGTTAGAGTCTCGTCAAGGTAGAAAGCAAGATTTAGAGTCTGTTATTAACCTTTATCCAGAAAATATTCAGACTGAAGCTTATTTATATCCGCTTATTAATGACACCTATTCAATTAGATTTGGTTTTAGTGATAAGCAATCTAAATTAAATAGCTTAAAACAAGCTTTAGTTAGCAATAATATAGATACAACTATTGTTGAAACGTCGTATAGCAATATTCCACAACAAGCTAAATTTAATATCGATAATAATATTGGTGATGATATTCCGTTACCAGAAAAAGAAGCTAAAAATATCACTCGTGCAGAAGCAGAAAAAGGTACCTGGTATTGGCCAAAAAATGATTATAGTTATGACGGCCGTTTCATTGTTGTTGTGCGTGGTGATATAGAGCCTGCGTTATATGTTAATGGCGAAAAAGTGAGCAGTACGCAACTCGGTGAGCGAATTGTAAATAAGAGAGAGAACGCACAGATAATGGGCTGGTATGGTGTTGGCTTACCGCTTGCTGAGAATCTCATTGAGGTGAAAGCAACAGACCCATTTGGTAATGAACGTGTAGTTCTTAGTAAGAATTTCTCACAACCACAATCTGCTAAGCATATCAATCTAATGGCTGATGGTGATGTATTACGCGCTGATGGTGGTCGTTCTGTGATGCCAATAATCATTCGTCTCTACGACGAAAATGACAAGCCTTCTCGTGGTACCTATTTTGTTACCTTAGATACAAATAAAGGTGATATTTGGCTAGACCCTGATATTCAAGAACAAGAATCAGGTCACCAGGTACGTGTTATTAATGGTGAAAAGACGGTCTATTTACGTAGTACAGAAACAACGGGTGAAATTACTGTTAGAGCCAGTGTTGAAGACTTTTCTGATGAAATGAAACTCTACCAAGTCGCCGCCGAACGTCCATTATTTGTAACGGGTATCTTAAATTATACCGGACGTTATGGCTCAGTAAGTGGAGAAGAGCCTTCTCAGCAAGCGGATAATTATAAAGATGGTCATTACACTGATGATGAACGTGCGGCTATATTCATTAAAGGTAATATCAAAGGTGGAATGCATCTTACTTTAAGCTATGACAGTGATAAATCTGACGAAGAGTTCTTACGTGAAATTTCACCTGATAGCTATTATCCATTACCTGGCGATGCAAGTATTAAAGGCTATGATGCAAGAAGTACCAGTAAGATTTATGCCAAATTAGAAAAAGACCGCCATTATATTATGTGGGGTGATTACAGCACTGCAGATGGCTCTGATAATGCAGATATTGGGCGCACTAGCCAAATACTTAATGGCGCAAGTGGTATGTATAATAATGGTAGATTAACAGCGCAATTATACGGTGCTCGTCCTGAAGATTTGCATAAAGTCACTGAGTTTGACGGTAATGGTACTGCGATGTTTTATAATATTGGTGATGACCGTATTGTTCGACATACTGATATTGTAACGTTATTAACTTATGATCGTAACAGCCCTGGTTTAATCATTAATCAGCAACCATTAACCCGTTATGTTGATTATACGATTGATTATTTTACCGGTGATATGCGTTTTAACCGCGTTATTCCATCTTATGATCCTGAGTTAAATCCAATTAAAGTTCGAGTTGCTTATGATGTCGATGGTAATGGTGATAAATACACAATAGCGGGTACACGATTATCTTATCTATTTACGCCTTATTTAGCTGCTGGTGCAAGTTATGAGCATAATAGTCATGATGTTGAAGGTTATAATATTGGTAGTTTATGGGTAAATTATGACTTTGATAGTAAAACGAAGGTAGTCGCTTCGGTTGCGACAATGAATCATGAAGGCAATGCTAGTGCCACAACGGTAACTGACAACGCCAACAATACTGGTAAGAAAATTAAGAAAGGCTCTGCTGTTAAGTTTTTACTCAAACGTGATTGGACAGCACGCGCTGCAACTGAACTTGAATATGTCTATGCACAAGAAGGCTTTACTAATACTACTGGTGGTGTAACACCAGCACGTCAAGAAGTGCGCTTACGTCATCGCCATAAACTTACTGGTATTGCTAATTTAAATATTGAGGCTAATCACTCTGAATCATTAGTTTATGATGAAATGCAGCAATCAATTAGTGCCACAATAGATACTAAAATCTTAGGCAGTCAGTGGATGACACGTATTGGTTCTCGTTATATCCATAATAAAGTTGATAATAATTCAGAAGAGTACACAACCGCAATTATCGGCCTTGGTCGTAACTTCAGCTTATTTAGCCGCCCTGCACGTTTTGATACTGAATATGAGCAAAGTTTTGGCCATAACAGTAAGCGTCGTTTCAATATTAAAGCTGATTGGAATATTCATAAGCAAGCCAGTATTTACACTCAATATGAATATATTGATTCACTTTCTGGAATCAGTAATTTAGGTAGCGGCTCGACGAATATGTTTACCGCAGGTATTGATGTTGATTGGTTAAATGGTGGTAGTACTTATAGTGAGTTCCGCCAACGAGGAGCTTCTGATGGTAGAAGTCTTGAGCTAGCAAATGGTTATCGCGGTCGTTTTGAAGTGGTACCTGGCATTAGTATTGATCCTTCAGTTGAATATGTAGAAGTTCTAAAAGGGGACTCCGCCTCAGGTGTAGCAGTCTCTCTTGGATTAGCTGATATTCGTAATCCTAACTATAAAACCACTGGTCGAGTTGAATACCGTCATGGTGATAACGAAGACTACTACGGTTTATTAGGGGCATGGGTAACGCGTTTAAGCCAAGATTGGAGTGGTTTAGTCCGTGATGAATATCGTTATATAGATAAAGATCAAGGCGCAAATACATGGAGCAATCATATGAGTTTAGGTGTTGCTTATCGTCCTCGTTTAAATAACCGTTACCACATGTTAGCAGCATATGAGTGGAAAACTGAGCATAGTGAAATCTCTCGAGATGCACATATTCTGTCAACACATCAAAATTATCAACTTTCACCAAAGTGGACAGTATCAGGACGTGTAGGAATGAAGTGGGAAGACTTCACTGAATACCAACAAGACTATGACACTGTTTCAACCATAATCGATGGCCGCGTGATTTATTACATTAATCGTCGCTGGGATGTTGATTTACATGCTGGAGTCTTAGGTACAGATTGGTTTAATAGCCGTCGTTACTCAGCTGGTGCCGGTGTTAACTATCTAATAATGAAAAATTTACGTGCAGGTATTGGCTATAACGTTATTGGATTCGATGATGATGATTTAGATCCTCAAGGTTATAACTTACAAGGTTTTTACTTCGACCTAATGTTCAAACTTGATGAAGACATGTTTGATTGGTTGAGCGATTAGAGGCAGGAAATAGATGATGAAATGTGCAATGACACTCTTATTTCTTAATAGCTTATTGCTAAGTGGTTGCGTCAGTGATCGGGCTATTTATACAGAGTATGGAAAGCTCGATTGTGGTGCAGATACACCACCACCAGTGGAAATATTGGTTGATGCAACAGAGCCTTGGCCAACCGTGATTAATTTTGAATTTGATAAATCACATGCAACGGGTGATCAGCAACAGAAGTTAATGGCAGCAGTATCAATATTACAAAACAATCCAAGTTTAAATCTTGCTGTTATTGGATCTGCTGACTCTGTTGGACAAAATGCTTATAACAATACTTTAGCGAGTAAACGAGCCACAAATGTTACTGATTACTTTAAGCAGCAGGGAATAGCTGCATCACGTATTGTGACATTAAGTAGTGGCTCGAGAGAGCAATTTGTTGTTAGTAATAATAAGCAAACAAATTTAGTTAATCGTCGAGTGCAACTGATTTTATTAGACTCAGATTTTAATCCTGTTGGTTTGCAGTATAAAACTGCTATTGATCATTTAAGTGCGCAATAGTGCAAGGGAGCTTCATATGAACGTCTTCTACAGGTTAGTTATTAAACTAAGTTTACTGATCATAGCCAGTGCAAGTTTTTTTACATTTGCTTTGACTGAATCAGGAACGGTAATTAAAAACCAAGCCGGGGCAACGTATCGCGATAGTGCTGATATTTTGAGAAGCACAACCTCGAATTTGGTTGAAACATTAGTCCAACCTGTAGCGGCGTTGACGTTAATTAATGATCAATCAAAATTAGGTGCGCCAGGGCGTACGGTAACCTTCAATCATGTATTAACAAATACAGGTAATAGTACAGATAGCTTTAAACTTGATTATGTTATTCCGTCAAATGTTATTACTGGCGCACAAGTATACCCAGATGCTAATAATGATGGTGTTGCTGATGCAGGTGCTACGGCGATAGCATCTGGAGATATTATTGGACCACTGGCGGCAGGTGAGAGCTTTGATTTTGTTATCGTGGCTGATATCGATGCAGCAGCTGCAATAAATGCATCAAACAGTCTAACAGTAACCGCAACCAGTCAGGCGGTGACGGTTGATGGAATTGCGGTTGCAAACAATGCTGTTGGCACAGAAACCAATACCGATACACTGACAGTGACAAATTTACCGATTATCGAAATAACGAAGGCAATTAGTGCCGGTGAAGGGGCGTCGCCAAGTGGTCCATATACTGTAACGTTCACTTATACCAATGTGGGTCTAACCAATATGGATCCGCTGCAAACAAACGGTGTGATCCTTACTGATGAACTTCCAGAAGGTATGCGTTTCAATGGTAAGGTCGCGTGGAGTGTTTCAGGTACTATTATTACCGGATCGGGTGTTACAACTGGAGCGACTGAAGTTTCAGGTGATCATGACCTTTCTTTTACAACTTGTATTGCGCCAGATCCGTCATGTGCGAATAATGATGAAATTGTCTTCACAATGGATGGGTTAGCCAGTGATGAATCGGCAACGGTAAGTTTTGAAGTTAACATTGATGCTGGTCTTGCGACAGAAACATTATACAATTCTGGTGTGTTTGGGTTTGATGAAAATAATAGCGGCACAGTAGAAGTCAGTGAGCAAAATAAAAATAATACTAACCGTGTTCCATTTTTAATTACGGCAAACTACGCAGTGATCGCTAACAATGGTGGCTGTGATGCTGGCAGTAATGACATTAACTGTGATGGTAGTGATGATACTAATCATGAAATAGTTGAAGTCGCAACAGCCACACAAGGCGAGCGAGTAAGTTTTACCAACTATATTTGGAATCAAGGTAATGCTGAAGATATTTTTAATATTACCTTAGACAGCTCTACGTTTCCTACAGGTACTAGCTTCTTCCTCTATAAAAGTGATGGCGTGACTCCTTTATTAGATACAGATAATGATGGTAAGTCAGATACAGGTATTATTCCCGCATTCGGCCAGACTTGTCAGTCATATCATGTCACTGATAGTAACGGTGTATGTGGTTATAAAGTGGTCGTTGTTGCTACATTACCATCATCAAGTACGGGTGGCCCATATCAAGTAGTCAAAACCGCAACATCATCAAATAATACTGCTAAATCAAATACTGTGGTTGACAAACTCGGCACAATTACCGCTAGTACTGTTGATTTAACCAATAACTTTCGCGCTGAAACATCAATAACGCAAGAAGATAGCTGTGATGCTGCTGACGATAATTGTGGTTTTGGTGTTGGGGCTGAATCATCGGCTGTTACGACAAATCTGGCTGCACCTGGTGCAACAACACGATTTACATTATATGTAACCAATACATCAGGAACAGCAGATGGCTATACACTGCAATACAGTGACAGTGATTTTGCTGAAAATACACTACCAGCAGGCTGGAGTGTTACGTTTAAAGACAGTACTGAAAACATTATTACCAATATTCCAGTATTAGGCCCTGATGACGCTGTAATGATTTATGCTGATGTGACAATTCCAGAAACAGCACCGACAGCATTGCAATCACTTTACTTTAGAGTTGTATCTGCGGCAACAGGAGCTGTTGATACTAAACACGATGCGATTAATGTTGATAACAGCAGTATGTGTATTGTGTTTGAAGCTGATTCTGAAGGCGTAACTCACTCAGGGGGAGCCATTGTTTATAAGCATAATATTTTAAATAATAGTAATGATGCATATACAAATATTGCCCTCATGGTTTCAAATTCAAACCCTGATTTCACAGCAGTTGTGTATGAAGATAATGGTGATGGTGTCTTTAGTGCCGCTGATACTGTGATAACTGAAATTACAACGCTAGCAGGGAATGAAACCAAGGTTCTGTTTGTGAAGGTATTTACACCAGGTAATATAACTCAAGGAAGTAAAAATATCACCACAGTAGCTGCAACAGTGAGTTGTGGAACTGCACAAGTTATAGACATAACGACTATTGCTAATACCAATATGAAAATAACCAAAGAACAAACACCAGATTTAGATTGTGATGGAGTTTCAGATACAACAGTGTATGTTACCTCAACATTTGCTGTTTCACCGGGGCAATGCATAATCTACCGCTTAACAGCAGAAAATATTGGTATTGAAGATGCAAAAAATGTCAAATTAAACGATGCCACACCAGCCTATACGACGTTTAATGTCGTAGCGAGTAAAGTTCCTGCTATATCAACAGGTACAATTAGTGCAAATGCATCAATTAATGGCTCGACAGGATCAATTGTTGGTACGATTAATAGTGTTTCTCCTGGAGACAGTGAAACAATGGAATTTGGTATTAAAATAGATAACTAATTATCGTTGACTTGTAACGACAACACTTGCTTAGTTTTCTGCTAAGCAAGTTTTTTTTATTTAAATTATGGTTAGGTTTATATGAATATAATCAAAAATTAAAACCACTTTATAATAAAGTGGTTTTTAATTTGTACTTATTATTTATTGGTTGTTATTTTTTTAGAATATCTTGAGCTCTATCATTACCATTTTTTGCTGATTCTATTAACCAATATTCTGCTTTTTCAATTGAACTATCAACCCCATCACCATTGATATAAATACTAGCGAGATTATACATTGCACGATTATTACCATGTGATGCTGATTTTTTGTACCAGTAAATAGCTTGTGTGAAATCTTGTTTTATTAGATCTCCTTGATCATATATTTTAGCTAGTTCAAAGCTTGCTTCAGGATAGCCATTTTTATCCGCAGATTTAAGTTGAGTTATTGCTATATCAACATCATTGTTAATAAGATCTAAATTCTCAATTCCTAACATCGCTAGTTCATATAGCGCCTTAGGATTGTCTTGTTTTGCTGCAGCTTGAAGGTGATCATAACTTTTTTGTGTATTGATGGGGGTTTTATAAAGACCTTTACGATATATATCGCCTAGAATTAAATGTGAAAACTGGTGATCTTTTTCTGCCGAACTGTGTAATAAATCAATGGCTGCTGCAGTTTTTATATTTAACTCAAGGTAAGAAATGGCTAATAAATATGCGGAGTATTCATTATGTTGTTCGCTGTTTTTCTCAAGAGTTTTTATTACATCCTGATGTTTTTTTTGAATAAAATACAAATATCCTAAAGAGTAAGAGGATGGTATATGACCTTTATTATGGTTCATTAGCAAGTATGACTCAGCCTCATCATGCATTACATTACCACCACGGCCATCAATTAGCATTAACGCATAATAGTAACGTGCAAGAGGATGATCCATTGTTGCGGCTTGTTGATACAACTTACGTGCTTTTACCTCTGAAAGTGGGACGAGTTTTCCTTCTTCATATAATGCAGCTAAATAAAACAACGCATCTGAATTATTTGAAAGTGCGGCAATTTTATCTATTTGCTGTTGACGTTCTTCATTTGATGTTGATTCATTTTCAATTATTAATATAGATTTTGATAATGGTGAAAGAGTTGGTGGTTTATTATTATCGTAAGATAAAGATGACATTTTATTATTAGATTCTGTTTCAACTGGTAGCTCATTTTTTTCTATTGAGCAACTTGTTAATATTATTAAACTTGATAGTATAAGCCTCTTCATTATTGATTTCTCCTATCCCTGTACTATTGTTAATTTTAGAACATAACTTAAAGGGATGTATTATGCGTTTACTATTTATTTCATTATTTTGTTTATTAATCACATCGTGTGCTTCAAGTAATTTAACATCCTCATGGGTAGATAAAACTTACACTCAAATGCCGATAAAAAGTACATTAGTTGTAGCCATGTCAGATAATTTACGTGTACGACGTATATTTGAAGATGATATGGTTAATGATTTTAGACAAAATGGAGTGAATGCAATTGCAAGTTCACAGTTATTTCCAAATAAATTACCGTCTAAAAATGATATAGCAGGATATATAAAAGCAAATAAAACTCAAACAGTATTTGTTGCTCAGTTAGTCAATATTGAAGATAAAAATATTCGTTATCCAGGTAATAATTATGGTTATGGCGGCAGCGTTTCATTCCATAACTATTATAATAATTCTTATAGCTATATTTATGATGATAGCTACACAGTATCGTATGAGTTTGTAAACGTAGAATTTACCTTATTTGATACCAAAAGCCATAAACCGATTTGGTCAACATCATCAGAATCTGTTGATCCAACCAATATGAATGACATTATTGCTGAGTTAACTGATATTTTGATTGAAAATCTACAAGATAATGGGGTAGTACGATAACATTATTATAAACGCATGCTGATTATTTTAGCCTTATTGTATGTTTGTCATATAGTAGGGCTTTTTTAATTGTGTAGATAACACAATTATGCATTTTAAAGGTTAAATATTACCCACTTAAAATAATTCTTTCTAAGCATATCATTATTTGTTATACAAATTGATGTAAATCAAATAATGATAATGGCTGTTACACTATTATGAACAGGAATTTCGGAATGAGATGAGGTCTGGTGGCCTTCTCGGTCTTCAAAACCGATGTGAGCTGTATAAGCTCTGGTAGGTTCAATTCCTGCCTCTTCCGCCATTTTTCGCGCGTTTAAATGGTTCCCTGACACTCATTAACTATCTCTTCTTGAGTAGTGTGAGTGCTGTTGTCTGCAATTCAGCCAAGGAACTTACCGTGAATACTATTGCATCCTCAGATAGTCTTTCCTCGTCATCAATATCCACTGTTAATTATCGCTTACCTCAAATTGAACAATTACTGCAACATCCAGATTTAGCTGATTATGTGCGTTTATTAAGTCGACCTGTTGTAACAAATACGTTGCGCCAGTTATTTACCTCTATTCGTCAGCATCCTAATTTTAAAACTCAAGGTGTTGATGATCTTGATGTGATGGCATTAGTAGTTGATAGTTGCCGTCAATTGCAACGACGTCGTCAGCAGCGAGTAATAAATGCTACAGGAATTGCTGTGCATACCAATCTTGGTCGTTCACCAATTGATGAACATATTTGGGATAGTGTAAAAGCCGTTAACACCAGCTATAACAATCTTGAGCTCAAATTAAGTGATGGCAAACGTGGTGATCGTAATGGTTTATTACCTACTTTGATTCAGAGTTGGATTGGGGCTGAAGATTGTGTGGTGGTGAACAATAATGCGGCATCAGTTTACTTAGTGTTGCATGCTTTAGCTGCGGGTAAAGAAGTGATTGTGTCTCGTGGTGAGCAAGTCCAAATTGGTGGCGGTTTTCGTATTCCTGATATTCTCGCACTTTCTGGGTGTAAGTTAGTTGAAGTTGGCACCACCAATATCACCACCAGTGATGACTATATTAATGCCATTACTGATAATACCGCGATGGTATTAATGGTACATCAGTCTAACTTTTCTATGCAGGGATTTACCGAATCTCCCGATATTCAGGATGTGGCTGAACGCTTACCTGAACACGTCTCATTAGTGATCGATCAAGGCTCTGGTTTATCGTCTGAGCAATATGCGCAAAGTGAAGTATCGTTACCACGTTATTTGCAGATGGGCGCTGATTTAGTGTGTTTTTCAGGAGATAAAATTATCGGTGGCCCACAAGCGGGTATCATTGCTGGCTGTCCAAATCTTTGTCAACGATTAGCAAAAAATCCGATGATGCGAACTTTTCGCCCTGGACGGATTGTTTTATCACTGCTTGAACAATTATTAGTTCAGAAATTAAATCGAGATCCAGCGGCTGTTGGTGTTGCACAAAAGGCATTAGATCGTGCCAAGGTTAGTCAAGCGTTAGCACAACAATGGGCACAACGTTGGAAAGCCTATGCACAAGCTGTACCGCTAGTGATGCAAGTTGGTGGTGGTGCTATTCCTAGTGAAACGTATCCTTGTTATGGTCTGAAACTTACGTTACCCGGTAACGCACAGCTGCATTTAGATGCGCTACGTGAGTTACCTATCCCAATTATTGGTTATGTTAATAGTAACCAGCTGTTACTAAATGTCGCGACTTTATTAGACAGTGATCATGCGGTCTTTATTGCCCAACTTGACGATTATATTCAATCTTATACAAATATTGAGGTTAAATAATGGCGGTAACTCCAACACAATATCAAGCAGTGGTTGGCCTTGCTGGGCATGTTGACCATGGCAAAACAGCATTAATTGAGGCATTAACAGGTATGATCACTGCTCGTCCTCATGAGCAGCAATTAGGCATGACCCAAGATTTAGGTTTTGCCCATTTTCAAGATGATCACGGCAATACCATTGGGGTGGTTGATGTTCCAGGCCATGAACGTTATTTGCGAAATATGGTTGCGGGTGTGTGGCACTTAAATGTGTTGTTATTAGTGGTAGCTGCCGATGAAGGCTGGATGCCAATGACGACGTCACATTTAGATGTAGCGCATGCAATGGGAATTGAAGATATTGTCGTTTGTATCAATAAGCGCGATAAAGTCACTGCTGAGCAATTAGCTGAAATAGAAGATCAAGTGTTAGAACAAGTCATGGAACGTAGTGGTTTGTTACCTGAAATTGTGACTGTTTCTGCATTAAAGAAAGATAACATTGAAGCACTGCGCCAACTTTTAATTGATACCGTACAGGTAAACATTGCACGTCATAAAGTTATCGCGCCAGCAAACAGTGATGATATTGCAGTGCTTGAGCCTGCGACAAATCCTTTGATGTATATTGATCGCGTATTTGTCGTTAACGGCATTGGTACTGTGCTTACTGGTACGTTAGCACAAGGACAATTAGCTATTGGCGATAAAGTACGTTGTCATCCATCAAATCTTATAGGTACGGTGCGATCGATTCAGGCGTATCATCAGCAATTAACATCTGTTTCAGCAACATGTCGTGTCGCAGTAAACATTAAAGGCGTGGGGCGTAAAGATATCGGCAGAGGGCAATTGATCACTGGTATCAATCAGCAGATTACCTTACGCGATCAATGTATTGTACGTTTAACTAAAACGGCAACAACGTTAAAAGTTAAAAAACAACGCCAAGTCGAAGTTGCGATGGGGACATGGCATGGAACTGCACGTTTGAGCTATATTCCCAATACTGAGTTAGCCCGATTAGTGTTTGAAAAGCCAATCCCGTTATTATTTGGTCAACGATTAGCCATGATCCAAAAAGGCGGCAGTGGCTTACAGCATGGCGCAGAAGTCGTGTGGACCGATTATATCTTTGGGTATCAAAAACGCCGTCTATACGATGTGCTAAATAATTTACCACAGCAACTACAGCCACAATCTCAGCGACAAATGTTTCTTGTTTTACAAGGTTATTTTGAATGTGCAGATGCAGATTTTAAAGCTTGTGAACAGCAAACATACATCGCACCATTTTGTTTTGATAGCCAATGGTTAGCGGATATGTCACACCAAATTGAAACATTATTAGGTGCGGGGATTGCGATGGCTTCAACTGAGCTCTGTAGCCGATTACGAATTAATGATGCAGTAATTGAACTGATCATGCAGCGTTTGAAACAACAAGATAAAGTTCATTTAAGCTATGGTAAATGGTGTATTGGCCAAGGTGATAATGAAGATGATTTACCGCAAGATGCGCTGAATATTCTGCATCAAATTCGTCAGTTCGGAAAAGCGGGCTTAGAACTGAATAAAGTAAAAGTTGTTGGTGGCAAAAAATGGTTACGGCAATTAAGTCATCAGAAATATATTACTGCGCTTGATGAAAATATCTATTTTGATATGGGGATCTATTTAGATTTAGTGCGCGCGGTGATCGCTGAACATCAGCCCCATGATCGTATTACCATGACGGATATTAAAGATCGTACGGGGTTAAGTCGTAAGTATTCTATTCCATTAGCTAACCGAATGGAAAAAGACGGCTGGGTTAAGCGTGATAATGATGAGCGTATCATCTTAAGATCATGGCTAAAAGAGTAACTATACAAAAGTCAGAGTGGATATATATCCACTCTGACTTTGTTGTTGCTAATTAATATTTAATATTTAAACTGAAATCGGTGCTGTGATATTTTTCGTTTCGTGTTGTCGTTACACGGATTTTATTTTGATTATCCATTTTATAACAGCCAATACTTGTATTCGGTATCAAGCTTGATGCCCCCACGTTATTTGAACACTGTAATTGTAAGTGCCTAACCGCTTTATTTTTTGGTAAAAATGATTCTGGGATAGTAACTTCATAAATACCCGGTGACTTTTTCACGGCAAACAGCTGGCTAATTTTAATATCAGGACCTTGAGTGATACTAGCTGAGCCAATTGAACCATTAGCTTGAACGCGAACACTAAGATCATGTGACGTACGTACATACGTTAGTTCTTCTGGCTGAGGCGGTGGTGGAGATATATTTTCGACAAATTTGATACCAGCGTCATAATCAATTCCTTTAACAAATCCTGATACGCTGCCATTAAGGTGATCTCTAAATCCCATCCAATTGTATTTATTGGTAATATCAGTGCCAGTATCTAGAATTGCTGCGACAGCTCTAGGTTCGGTATGACGTAATTGAGACTGTAAGAACTCCAGCTCATCAGCATCGTTTTCATACTCAGCATAGTTATTTATTCTATGCTCAATTTCTGCTATTTGTTGTTTAATAGCGGCGCGTGGTGTTTCTGTACATACTAGATCGCCATTTGCATTTAGTGTTGAATAAGACAGCATATCAGCAGGCTGAGAGTCTGATGAATAAGTATCAAGTGTTCGTACAGTATATTTGATGTATTTGTTGTGACTGTTTTTTATTACCTGAGTGTTAAATGGCTCGATAGCAACAGAGTCCGTCGTAATAAAAGAAAAATAACCAGTACCAGAACAATCTGTATTTTTATAATAAGTTTTTTTTGTCAAAATAGAGGCATATTCTGGGTGATCAGCATATTTCAAGTTGCCATTAACATCCATTAAACCATTCCATTCACCTCTGAATAAAGAAGCAATAGAATTATATTCGTGAATATAATCTTCTGGATCGTGAGTATAACCAATGAAGTTACCATTAGCATCTTGATAGTAATTACTCGACATTGATTCAGCCGCATAATTAACAGGCGAGATTAATAAACCACAAATAAGTAAAGATAGTTTTTTTAGAGTGATGTTTTTCATTTATAGTTGAATTTTCAAATACAATTTAATTGCATAATAATGTCACTATTTTAAAGCGCCAAGTTATTGATATAAATTATATTTATAGGTTTGGTATATAGTCGTCATTATTGATCCTGTTTTTAATTTATATGAATATAATTATCTTATAATATTAATTATCATAACTTATACATCCAGTTTGTTTGGTTGCCAAAATAAAAGTAAGAGTGAAATACATTTAGTGTCGATATGTGTCGATGTCGAGTGTCGACATAATCTGTGACGACATTTAATTGAGTGTGTACCTGAAAAAGAAGTAAATTAGTGTCACTGAAGCTTTGTTAACTAACTGAAATTGTTTACATTAACCTATATTATTCCATTTTGGCATACTTATTGCTTTGTTAGGTTTTTTTGCGATTGACTAGGTAGACAATGAAAAGCTTTGTAATTGCAGATCCTGAGAAGTGTATTGGTTGTGGCACCTGCATGGCAGCATGTTCGACAGTACATAAACAACAAGGACTGCAAAGCCATCCCCGCCTAACCGTGGTTAAACTTGATGATGCCACAGCGCCTGTGATGTGTCGTCATTGTGAAGATGCACCTTGTGCCACAGTATGTCCTGTGCAAGCGATCACTAAGCAACAAGATCGTGTGATGCTTAATGAAACACTATGCGTCGGTTGTACGTTATGTGCTGTTGCTTGTCCTTTTGGTGCAATCGCTTTTGATGGTAGTCGACCTATTGCGATGGCAAATAGTTACGATACTTATATCCCTTCAACCATTCGTTCAAGTAACCCTTCAACTTCAATCCCTAGCACATTTGGTCAAGATATTCTTGCTTGGGAGCCTGGAGTAAAGAGCATTGCGGTTAAATGTGATTTGTGTGGTTTCCGTGAACAAGGACCAGCCTGTGCTGAAGTGTGTCCAACACAAGCGATCGTGCTCATTGACGAAGCAAATATTGCTAAAGCACGCGATATTAAACGTGAATGTGCGGCAGATAGTTCAGCATCAGCCAAAGGTGGAGCAGTAACACGATGAGTCCATTAGTTTTAGTTTGTTTTGCTTTAATAAGTTATGCCGTGGCTGCGATTTTATCGTATCAAGGGCGTAAGCATGAGCAAGAAAGTTTACGCCTTGCTGGTGTGATCAGTGCCTTTGGTGGCCTGTTTGGCATTATTGCAGGTATTAGCACCATCGTATCAGGTTACGATACTGCCGATGCTACTGCTGCAATGAGCCATTGGTTTAGCATGGATATGTTATCAGCATTGATGGTGGTGGTTATTTCTGTGGTCACCATGGCAGCATCTGTTTATTCAATTAATTATCTTGAAGAATACTATGGCAAAGGCGGTTGGAAAGTTAATGTGCTTTTCAATATTTTTGCTGCAGCGATGACAGCCCTTGTGGTGTCAGCCAATGTAATGGTCTTTATTATTTTTATGGAGATCATTTCACTGGCTTCTTGGTTGATTGTTATTAGTGATGGTAGCGTTAAAAGTAAAAAAGCTGGCTTGCAATATTTTATTGCTGATCATGCCGCGAGCTTATTGGTTGTGGTCGCATTTATGATCGTAGCTTCCCATGCCGACAGTTATCAATTCAGCGCTATTATGCAAAATCCTGTTACAGGGGCAACTGCATCATTGGTGTTCTTATTGGCTTTAGTGGGTTTTGGTATTAAAGCTGCTGGTATTGGTTTACATGGCTGGTTACCGAAAGCGTATCCAATTGCTCCGTCATATTGTTCAACCTTAATCTCATGTGTGATGGTTAAGATTGGCATCTACGGTATTTTGAAATTTGCGATTTTATTCCTTGGCGCAACTCAATTGTGGTGGGGTTTCTTGGTATTAATCTTTGGCGCGGTATCTTCTGTGCTTGGCGTAATGTATGCGTTGGCAGAACACGATATCAAACGTTTATTGGCATATCATACCATTGAAAATATTGGCATTATTTTAATTGGTGTCGGTGTGAGTATGATTGGTATTGCGTCACATCATCCAGTGTTAGCTCTGCTTGGTCTGTTGGGTGGTTTATACCACTTATTAAATCATGCGGTGTTCAAAGGACTGTTATGTCTCGGCTCTGGTTCAATTGTGTTCCGCATGCACACTAAAGAAATGGATGACATGGGTGGCTTGGCAAAAACAATGCCAAAAACAGCGGCTGCGTTTTTAATTGGTACATTGGCAATTTGTGCCTTACCACCATTAAATGGCTTTGTGTCTGAGTGGTTTATTTACCAGTCATTATTTAGCATGGGTAAAGTAGGTTCAGCTGCTAACATGCTATTTGGCCCATTTGGTATGGTAATGCTGGCCTTTACTGGTGCTTTAGCTTGTATGTGTTTTGTGAAGGTGTACGGTATTTGTTTCACCGGCGCACCCAAAACAGAGCGTGCAGCTAATACCCGTGAAGTGGGGCCTGCAATGATTACTGCAACGACATCATTGGCTATATTGTGTGTGGTGTTAGGTGTTTGTGCACCGTGGATTGCACCGTATTTCTCCTCAATCGCTTCTTCAATGTTGAACATGGCACCAGTAACGGTTGCTCATGGTTTAACGGTTTACCCTGCAGTTGCTGATCAAGCGATCCTTTCAACACCTGTAATTGCCATTGCGTTGGCACTATTAACGTTAGTTCCAGCAGCGTTGCTTTACGCCTTCCGTCAACGTCGTCTTGAGCGTCGTCATCAAGGTGATCCTTGGGCGTGTGGCTACCAGTATGAGCAAAAAATGACGGTATCAGCGGCGAGTATTACCCGCCCGATGCGCCATATGTTTGGCTTTATTTATAACAACCGTCAGCAATCATTTACTGAGCGCTTTGTATTGCCTTATCTAAGTAATGGTGGTGAAACGCCAACACTAGATAGCCGTAAAGTATGTCGATTCTGCATTATTGCCGTAGTGGTTGTGGTGTTATTCGTTCCTCTCATTTCAGGAGTTAGTCTCTAATGTCCCCACTTGAAATGCCAACAGCGGGTTGGATCGTATTAGCGATTTTCCAAGCCATATTGATGCTGATGTTAGCACCGCTTGCAACCGGTTTCTCTCGCGTTATTCGTGCCAAAATTCATTCGCGCCAAGGTCCGGGTGTATTACAAGACTACCGTGATATTGCCAAATTATTACGTCGTCAATCGGTTGCTCCAGCAAACTCTGGTTTTATTTTCTGGATCATGCCATGGGTGTTAGTGGTAACAATGCTATTAATTGGAATGGCACTACCAACGGTTACTCAAGTGTCACCATTTCCTATTTCAGGTGACATTATTACCGATATTTATCTGTTAGCGATTTTTCGGTTCTTTTTTTCGTTATCAGGTATTGATTCAAACAGTATGTTTGCAGGTATGGGCAGTAGTCGTGAATTAACACTTGGTATCTTAGTTGAGCCAATATTAATCCTAGCTATTGTTGTGGTTGCACTGAGTGTTGGTACGACTGACTTAGGTTATATCAGTCATGCGTTAGCCAATAATTCTTGGCAGCATCCATTAACGATTATTCTTGCTGGTATTGTGTGTGCGTTTGCGCTGTTTATTGAAATGGGCAAATTACCGTTCGATAGTGCAGAAGCAGAACAAGAGCTACAAGAAGGCCCAGTGACAGAATATTCTGGTTCTGCATTGGCGATGGTGAAATTGGGTTTAGGTTTAAAACAGCTTGTTGTTGCGCAATTATTCCTGGCTATTTTCATCCCTTGGGGTAAAGCAAGTAGTTTGAGTTTTGGCGGTTTATTTTCCGCAACTATTATTCTGTTGATTAAATTGTTTGTGGTGTTCTTAGTTGCTGGCCTGGTTGAAAACACTATGGCACGTGTACGTTTTACTCAGGTTCATCGCGTAATTTTCCCTGCGTTTTTAGTGGCTGTATTGGCACTGATATTTTTAATTTTTGGTTGGTAAGTAATAGATATGACAAACAATACATCTCAACAATTTCACTCGCAGCCACAAGCGGGTCGTATTGGTAAAAACTATGTCGATGGTGTGAATCATTTCTTTCCATCCGCGATTATTGATGAAGAGTGGCAGACAGAGAATCAGGTTACTATCACGGTAAAAATGACCTCATTGGTCGAAGTGATGAAATGGCTTTATTACGATCAAGGTGGCTGGTTAACGGTTACTTTTGGTAATGATGAACGTAGCCTTAATGGGCATTTTGCGGTTTATCATGCGCTTTCTATGGAAGGTGAAGTAAAAAGCTGGGTAACCGTAAAAGTATTGGTTGATGCGACAAGCCAAGAGTTTATTTCTATCACACCGACTATTCCTGCTGCAGTATGGGGTGAGCGTGAGATCCGTGATATGTACGGTCTACACCCCGTAGGTTTGCCCGATGAGCGTCGTTTAGTATTACCGGATGATTGGCCTGAAAACCTTCATCCGTTACGTAAAGATGCGATGGATTACCGTCAGCGACCACAACCGACCACAGAAACTGAAACCTATCAGTTTGATAATCAACTGGGTGATGATAGCAACCGTATTGTACCTGTCGGTCCATTGCATATTACCTCTGATGAACCGGGTCACTTCCGTTTGTTCGTTGATGGTGAAGACATTGTTGATGCCGATTACCGCATGTTCTATGTTCACCGAGGTATGGAAAAATTAGCTGAAACACGTATGGGTTACCATGAAGTGGCACAGCTAACTGATCGTGTCTGTGGTATTTGTGGTTTTACTCATAGTGTTGGTTACAGCAATACCATCGAAAATGCGCTATCAGTGGATGTGCCATTTCGCGCCAAGATGATCCGTACTGTATTGCTTGAAGTTGAACGCTTACATAGCCATATGCTTAACATCGGTCTATCAAGCCACTTTGTTGGTTTTGACTCGGGTTTTATGCAATTTTTCCGCGTTCGTGAAAAAACCATGGAACTTGCTGAATTGCTTACTGGTGCACGTAAAACGTATGGCATGAACTTAATTGGTGGCGTGCGCCGCGATTTTCTAAAACAGCAGCGCGTACAAGGTATTGCGATGGTGAAAGAAGTTCGTCAGAAATTCTCAGAGCTGGTGGATGTATTGCTTGCTACGCCTAACATTGGCAGTCGTACAGAAAACGTGGGTGTGTTATCAAAGCAGATAGCACGTGATTACAGTCCTGTTGGTCCAATGATTCGTGCTAGTGGTTTTAATCGTGATGTACGTACTGTGCATGGTCAATCATTAGAGTCATACGGTAGCGTGCCGATTGATATTCAAGTGATGGAAAATGGTGATGTATTCTCACGAGTGATGGTGCGTATTCGTGAAGTGTTTGAATCATTAAATGTGATTGAATATGGTTTGGATCACCTACCACCGGGTGCAATTCTCACTGAAGGTTTTGATTACAAGCCAAATAAATTTGCGTTGGGCTTTACTGAAGCGCCACGTGGTGAAAACGTTCACTGGAGCATGACTGGTGATAATCAGAAACTGTTCCGCTGGCGTTGTCGTGCAGCAACATACGCCAACTGGCCAACATTACGTTATATGTTACGTGGTAATACAGTAGCGGATGCACCATTAATTATCGGTAGTTTAGATCCATGTTACTCATGTACTGACCGTGTAACGATTGTTGATACTAAAAAGCAGCGTAGTAAAACTATTCCTTATAAAGCGATTGAGCAGTACAGCATTGACCGCAAGAACTCGCCATTTAAGCTTTAGGAGGATATGTGTTTAAGTTATTAAAAACAGTACTTAAAACAGGTAATGTTACCACTAAGTATCCTTTTGCTCCGATGGAAGTTAATGAGGATTTTCGTGGTAAACCTGAACTCGATGCCGATCAGTGTTTATCTTGCGGAGCTTGTACTCGTGCTTGTCCTGCCAATGCATTGATCATGGAAACTGATACTAAGTCAGGCACTCGTCGCTGGGAGCTTTCAACTGCGCGCTGTATTTTTTGTGGCCGTTGCGAAGAAGTATGCCCAACTCATGCAATTAAACTGACTCAGAATTTTGAGCTAGCAGTGACCAGTAAAGCTGATCTGTATGATGAAGCGGTTTTTACCTTGGCCAATTGTCGTCAATGTGAGCGTCCTTTTGTTGCAGGTAAACTGCTTGAATATGTGATTGATACCTTAGCGCAAAGCGGCGTTAGCGGTGAACAATTACAAGAACGTCGTAAACAGCTTGAAACTTGCCCTGAATGTCGTCGCAGCAACAACATGCTAGACAGCGAAAATGTCAGTCACCTACGTTACCTTGAGGAGCAAAAGTGAAAGGTATTAAACAATTAGTTGGCACAGCTCATACTCAGACCGTACCAGTTGAATTGCCACCCAATAGCCAAAAATTAAAAGATGCGCTAATCAAGGAAATTCGTCGTTCAGCCTATGTATATCGTGTGGACTGCGGCGGTTGTAACGCATGTGAGATTGAGATTTTTGCCGCAACGACGCCTATTTTTGATACCGAACGTTTTGGTATCAAAGTTGTTGCTTCGCCACGACATGCCGATATTTTGCTTTATACCGGTTCGGTAACACGTGCGATGCGTGCTCCAGCATTACGGGCTTATGAAGCAGCACCAGATCCTAAGATTGTGATTTCATACGGTGCATGTGGCTGTGATGGTGGTATTTTCCACGATCTTTACTGTGTTTGGGGGGGGACAGATAAAATTGTTCCGGTTGATGTTTATATTCCGGGATGTCCGCCTACACCTGCAGCAACCATTTTTGGATTTGCAGTGGCATTAGGGCTACTTGATCAAAAATTGAAAGCCAAGGTACACCAACCTGAAGTGCAAAAGGCGAGTTTAAAACATACCGAAATTCCACTGGATATTAAGGTGATGATTGAACGTCAAGCGCGCTTACTTGCGGGTTATGTACAAGGACAGCGTATTGCAGATGATGTATTGAATGTACTTGCAACCTGTAGTGCTGATAACGTTGATCAAAAAATAAGTGATTATCTTGCGACCAAAGATGATCCACGTTTAACTGAAATCGTTAATATCTTGCTATCAAAAACCATGGCAGCATTAACGGGCTCAGACGCTTGTTCTGGTCAAGGTTCGCCATCATGTGGAGGCTGTCAGCAATGAGTGATGTTTTAGCGGAATTAACACAATCTCGACATTTCCAAGGACGCGTCTATTTTTATACTTTAGGGCGTAAGTTTGTTGATGAAAGTTATGATGTGCCTGAAGAAGCTAAACAAATCATGTATTACAGTTTGGCAATTGGCCATCACTTAGGCGTAGTTGATTGTTTAAAAGCTGTGATTGAATGCGAAGGTGATGAATACCTGACATGGATCAGCGCGTTGCCACAAGACGGTGAAGCGTTCAATAAAATGAAGGGCTATTTTGTGTTTGGCGAAATTACTATTTATCCAGAACATCTTAATATGCTGGCGTTAGCCTTTGATCGAATTGATACCTCGACCCAAAATGCGCGTTCACAGCAATTAACCCGCGATTTTATTGCAGCGCTAGGTGATATTCATCGTGAGCCAACTATGTATATGATGATTCGAGGAATACGCTAACTATGTTGCAGGAAGTGAATCTGTCAACCGTGATGGGCGAAAGTGTCTCTAATGATGATGTTGATCTGTCCGTTAGCAATATTGTGCTTACCGTGGGTAATAGCATGATGGGTGATGATGGCGCAGGTCCATTATTGGCGAAAATGATCAAAGATAACCCGATTGAGAATTGGAGCGTGCTTGAAGGCGGTTCAATGCCTGAAGATTGCCTGCATCTGATTCGACAATCACAACCGCAACGTGTGATTGTGGTTGATGCGGCTGATATTGGTGAACAAGCTGGAGAAGTTAGGATCATAGATCCAGAAACTATCGTTGATATGTATGTGGTTTCTACTCACAGTTTGCCATTAAATTTCTTAATTGATGATCTCAAAACCTTTGTACCAGAGGTGATTTTTGTCGGCATTCAACCAGCGATTGTGGCATTTTCATTTCCACTAACTGAAATGGTGCAAACCGCTGTTGAAACTATTTATCAACGTTTGCCTGAGTGGCAAGGGTCGGGTGGTTTTGAGCATTGTTAATGCCGGTTGGCACTGTCGATAAATAAACGGTGTCGAAGGGTGTCGATAGTCACTGACGAATAATGTCGAATCAAGTGGCGAGGTTAATGTGGTTATCGACATTACTAAAAAAGGAAGTACAGCACTGCATGTGCTTCCTTTTTTTTTGATTTAATTTCAGTAAGTTAAAAATAAATTTATCAAATCTTTATTTTTGGTATAATTAATGCTTAAAAGGTATCGTAGCATAAGACTATGTTGCGATGTATCGATATCAACAAGGTATAGACCATGAACCGGTTTGTTTTTGCAGATCCAAATCTGTGTATTGGGTGTCGAACTTGTGAAATCGCATGTGTTGTCTCACATCAAGCAGATGGAAAATTAACAGGTGTTGCACCAACGGATTTTTCACCACGTTTGACATTGGTGAAAAATGCGCATGTAACAACACCCGTAATGTGCCGTCAATGTGATGATGCACCCTGCGCGCAGGTTTGTCCTAATAACGCTATCGTTTTAGAAGATGGCTATGTAAAAGTGATTCAGTCACGTTGTATCGGGTGTAAAACCTGTGTCATTGCTTGCCCTTATGGTGCAATGAATGTCGTGACAAAGATGGTTGAAGAATCAAAAGGTGCATCGCTATTTAAGCGCATGGTGCCTAAATCTCAAGCATTGAAATGTGACTTGTGTTCTCATCGTGAAGCAGGTCCTGCGTGTGTAGAAGTTTGTCCTACTAGCGCTATTCAGATTATTGAACCTGAAACATTACAGCAAACAAGCAAACAAAAACGTGAAGCAGCTGCGCTCAATGCTGCTGTAGCGATTGTGCGCTAAGGCGCTAAGCCTTCGTTTAAATACACATTAATAACAATTATAGCCAAAAGGTTAGTATGAAAAAATCAATTGTTGTTTGTCCCTACTGTGGTACTGGGTGCAAACTAAAGTTGGTTGTCGAAAATAACAAAGTGGTGGCAGCAGAGCCAGCAATGGGTCGTACCAATGAAGGCCAACTTTGTTTGAAAGGCTACTATGGTTGGGATTTCCTCAACGATACCAACTTATTAACACCACGCCTAAAGCAACCAATGATTCGCCGTACTCGTGAATCAGCATTAGAAGCCGTGTCTTGGGATGAAGCTATTCAATTTGCCGGCGATAAGCTAATGGCAATTAAAAAGCAATATGGTCCAGATGCGATAATGACAACAGGTTCAGCCCGCGGTCCGGGTAACGAAGCCAACTATGTGATGCAAAAATTCGCAAGGGCGGTGATCGGAACCAACAATGTTGACCACTGTGCTAGGGTGTGACACGCACCATCAGTCTCCGGTCTGGAGACAACAGTAGGTAATGGCGCAATGAGTAACGCTATTCCCGAAATTCAACTTACTAAATGCTTACTCATATTCGGTTACAATGCGGCTGATTCTCACCCTGTTGTAGCAAGACATATTCTTAAAGCCCGTGCAAATGGCGCTAAGATTATTGTATGTGACCCACGTAAGATCGAATCTGCGCGTGTTGCTGATCAGTGGCTAGCGTTAAAGAACGGTTCGAACATGGCACTCGTTAATGCGTTAGCGAATGTGATTATCGAAGAAAATTTATACGACAAATCTTTTGTTGAAAATAACACTGAAGGTTTTGCAGAGTTCCGTGAAATTGCTTTACGTTATACTCCAGAGTCTGTAGAAGAAATCACAGGTCTTAGCGCTGCGGATATTCGCATGGCGGCTCGTACATACGCGGCTGCACCTGAAGCGATGATTTTATGGGGTATGGGTGTTACTCAGTATGGTCAAGCGGTTGATGTGGTTCGTGGTTTAGCTGGCTTAGCACTGTTAACCGGTAACTTTGGTCGTCCAGGTGTTGGTTGTGGTCCGGTTCGTGGTCAAAACAACGTTCAAGGTACCTGTGATATGGGTATGCTACCGAATCAGTTCCCAGGTTATCAGGATGTTTTTGTTGACGAAAACCGTGAAAAATTCGAAAAAGCATGGGGCGTAGAACTATCAGGTAAGCCGGGTTACCGCTTAACTGAAGTAGGCCACAAAGCTGACGAAGGTATTTGTAAAGCGTTTTACATCTTCGGTGAAGATCCTGCACAAACAGAAGCTGATCTTGCTGCTATGCGTGAAACCATGCGTAAGATGGAACTGGTTATCGTTCAAGATATCTTCATGACACAAACTGCGGAATTTGCCGATGTGATTTTCCCTGCGACTAGCTGGGGTGAACATGAAGGTGTATACAGTAGTGCCGATCGTGGTTTCCAACGCTTCTATAAAGCAGTGAATCCAACCGGTGATGTCAAGCCTGACTGGGAAATCTTTAGTTTGTTAGCAACGTACATGGGTTACCCGATGTCGTATAACAATACTCAAGAAATCTGGGATGAACTACGTTCATTATGTCCACTGTATGCAGGGGCTACCTACGAGAAAATGGCTGATCTAAAATCTGTACAATGGCCTTGTCCAACAGAAGATCATCCAGGTACACCGTACTTATTTGAAGGCAATAAGTTCACAACGCCATCAGGTAAAGGTAGCTTCATCGGTGCAGATTGGCGCCCACCGTTAGAGCAGGTTGATGCAGACTATCCGTTAGTGTTGTCAACGGTACGTGAGGTAGGTCACTACTCTTGCCGTTCCATGACAGGTAACTGTGCTGCGTTGCAAACATTGGCTGATGAACCTGGTTATGTGCAGATGCACCCGAATGATGCCAAAGCATTGGGGATCGATGATCAACAATTAGTTTGGGTATCATCTCGTCGTGGTAAAATTATCTCACGCGCTAACTATAATGACCGTGTGAATAAAGGTGTGGTTTACATGACATACCAGTGGTGGATTGGTGCTTGTAACGAATTAACCATTGAACATGTGGATCCAATTTCAAAGACGCCTGAATTTAAATATTGTGCTGTTAAAGTAGAAAATATTGATGATCAGCCGTGGGCTGAAAATTATGTACAAACTGAGTATAGTAATTTGAAAGCACGTTTGAAAAACCACGTTGCAAATGCGTAATTAAATTATTTAAATAAGACTGATTACGTTTTATTTGTAATTTATAACTCATAAATGAAAATAAGGTTTCCAAGATAAAATATTGATTATTTTTTATCTTGGTGCCTTATTTGTTTTTTTGTAAAAGTAATCGCATTTATTTAATTTTTAGCTCAATAACTTAATAATATTATTACTTTTATTTTAGTGATGCTATTGTTAGTAATTATTGATTGATATGGATCAATACTTAGTTACTAAAATACTTGAGAATTGTATAACAAATGATTGAGTTATTATTCACGATTTAAGTCATATTATCAGCAAGAGTTAATGTCAAGATGGAAAATTTTGAAAGCGATTTAATGATCTTTTCTAAGGCATTATTGTCTATTAATGATATATCAGGTGTAATAAATTTTCTAAATAATGAAAGTTTGTTATTCATCGATGCCGATCGTGTTAATATTATTTTAAAAGATGATATAAATGCTCAATCAATCTTATATTATCAAGATGCGAATAAAAATTTCCAATGCTATGATTATTCAGAGGATAATCTAAGTCTTCATCATGTTGTTTCATGTGAATACAGCCATTATATTAATGGCGAAGAACTTTATCGAACATTTCCTCAATTATCTATCCATCCGGCATACACTAATATTCAAACTTATTGTAAAATACCGCTGCTAATAGCAAATCAGCAGTTAGGAGCAATTGAATATATTAATCTTCGTTTACCTAGTTATGATGATGTAGAAAAACAATTTAAGCTGTTCAATAATATGGTTGCTGCAATGATCGAACATATTCTTGAGCATCAAATTGCTTCATCGTTAACTCAACAATTAAGTAATGAGCATAAGGATTATCAATTTTTAGTTGATATTACTAATGCTGTTATTAATCAAAGTTCAAAAAAAGAACTGATTGGCTCGCTATTACACTTTTTATATCAACGATTTGGAATGAATGAATTATCAATCATTCAATCTCAAGATGGCCATTATAATCAATATTCTGGTGGTGATATTGAAGGTGAAATTGATTATCAATGTCATTTTTTTACTGATGACAGCATGATTAAAAATGCAGTTGAAAATAATAAAGCGGTTATGTTAACTGCGGCTGATATTTATACTTTAAGAGGGGATGATAATAGTCCTTATTTTTCATCGTTGGCAAAAAGTGCTTGTGTTATACCAATGATATTTCGCGGTGTAACCATTGGTTATATTTGTTATGTCAAAGCGGTAGAAAGCCAATTTGAGCTAAGTGAGATTGAATTATTTAAACAAATATCAGCACGGGTTGCATTAGCAATGCACAGCATTAAAGTGCATCAATCTGCGATTCCACATCGCTCTCAAACTAAGTTCATTAGTATCGAAGATAGCTATGATGAGCATGCTATTTTTGATGACATTATTAGTCAAAGTGAAGTGATGAATAAGGTGCTAGAGCAGGTTGCTTTAGTTGCCAGTTGCGATAGTACGGTATTGATTTTAGGTGAATCAGGCACAGGTAAAGAGTTGATTGCACGCGCTATTCATAAAATGAGTCACCGCAGTAAAACCGATATGGTCAAGATGAACTGTGCTGCAATTCCAAGTGGGCTGTTTGAAAGTGAATTGTTTGGCCATGAACGTGGCGCATTTACAGGAGCGGTTACTCAACGTGTTGGTCGGTTTGAGCAAGCACATAAAGGCACATTATTTCTTGATGAAATTGGTGATATGCCATTGGAGTTACAGCCTAAATTATTACGTGCGTTGCAAGAAAATGAAATTGAGCGAGTAGGTAAAAACCAGCTTATCAGTGTCGATGTACGTATTGTGGTGGCGACTAATGTCAACCTGCTGCAAATGGTACAGCAGAAGCAATTCCGTAATGATTTATATTACCGTTTGAATGTTTTCCCGATTGAAATACCGCCGTTGCGTGAACGAGCAGAAGATATTCCGTTATTAGTCAAACATTTTACCCGCGAACTTGCGAAAAAAATGGGTAAAAACATTACCTCTATTGCCGCTGAAGATATGCATATTATGCAGCAATTTTCATGGCCGGGTAATGTACGTGAATTGCGTAACGTGATTGAGCGTTCAGTTATTTTAACTCGAGGCCATGTACTTAATGTACCTATACAAGAATTGGTTTCGTCGTCATCTATATCGGCGAGTAAATCTGTTGAAGTCGTGGAACAAGATACGGTATTACCTGCGACAGTTAAATCGCCTTCGCCGATGATAGATAAACAAATGATAGTGGATGCGTTAATTCGCTGTGGTGGTGTTATTGCTGGCCCTAATGGTGCTGCTAATCAGTTAGGGTTAAAGCGAACCACCTTGTTATCGCGCATGCAAAAAATGGGTTTGAATAGCCAAGATTTTCGATTAATTAACTGAATACCATAAATAAAACATCATCATAGATGAATAAAGGAAAAAGATGTTGAACACCTTCGAAGCGTTACCGGAATCAATGTTTTGTAATGCGAGTGAACGTCCTATCGTACGTTACCGTAAAGGCAAAACTGATTGTAATGAGCTTGATTACATCATTGAAGAAACACCGGTTGCCATAGCTTTTAATGGTGTTGCTTACACAGTAATGATGTGTACCCCCAATGATTTAGAACAGTTTGCAATTGGTTTTTCGTTATCTGAAGGGATCATTGACCATCATCGTGATATTCATGATATCGATATGATACCAACCTGTGACGGTATCAATATTAATGTCACCATTGCTAATCGTTGCGTGGCACGTTTACAACAAAAGCGTCGCTCACTTGCAGGGCTGACAGGTTGTGGCATTTGTGGTGAAGAAAAGTTAGAAACGGTATGTAGAGCGCTTGATCCAGTTCCATCATCAGTGGAGTTTGATTTAGGTTTTCTTGATCCTGTTTTGCAACAATTATTGCGTAAGCAGCAATTAAATCAGTTAACTGGCTCTGCTCATGCGGCGGTATATATCAACCAACAAGGACAAGTAGAAGCCATTTTTGAAGATGTTGGTCGTCACATTGCTTTGGATAAATTAGTGGGCTGTATTCATCAGCGCCAGTTAACGGGTGGGGCTGTATTGGTAACGAGTCGTGCCAGTTTTGAGATGGTTCAAAAAGCGGCCGCCGCAGGGGTTGAGGTGCTGCTAGCGATATCTTCAGCCACTAAAATGGCAGTTGATCTGGCTGAAAAACTTAATCTGACGTTATTGGGCCATTGCCGTAATGGTCGCGCAGATGCTTATGCGCATCCTGAACGTATTACAGGGATGATTTAACAAGGATTAAGTATTGAATTTAATGTTAATTAGTGGGTCTCCTTCTTACTTATTAGCAATAAATCGCCCGTTAAGTCGGGGTTTGATTCTATTACATTAAGGATAAATATAAATGAAAATTAAACATGTTGTTGCTGGTGCGCTTACTCTTTTTTCACCCTTCGTTTTAGCACACCCAGGCCACATTGGACCGCATACAACAACGGGTTTTATGACCGGTTTTGTTCACCCATTTACAGGCCTTGATCACTTATCAGTAATGATTGGTGTGGGGTTATTAGCGGCATTAATGGGCGGTAAAGCGGTATCACGTTTACCAATGGCATTCATTGGTATTATGGTTGTTGGGGGCGCATTAGGTGTTGCAGGCATGGTATTACCTGGCATCGAAATGGGCATTGCTTTATCAGTGATTGGTATGGGCGCAATGTTGTTAGCTGGCGGTCGTCTGTCTGAAAAATTGGCAACGGGCTTAGTGATGGCGTTTGCGTTATTCCATGGCATGGCACACGGTATGGAAATGCCGCTTGATGCACAAGCGATGGAATACTTTACTGGTTTCGTGTTAGCAACTGCAATCTTACATGTATCAGGCATTGCACTAGGTAAATTAGTCATGACTTCTGCCATCAACCAACGAGTAATGCGTGTGGTTGGCATTGTTATGGCAGCCTTTGGTGGCGTATTAATGCTGTCGTAATTTAGCTGGATAATACAGTGAAAGACAACTTTGCACGAAAATATATTCATATTACCGGCATTGTACAAGGGGTCGGTTTCCGCCCCTTTGTCTACCAACTGGCGCTACAGTATGCGCTTGTTGGGTGGGTAATTAATGATTCAGAAGGGGTGAAAATTGAGGCGCAAGGTGAAATTGAAAACCTTGAACGTTTTATTATTGCACTTGAGCAACAAGCGCCACCTTTAAGCCGTATTGATGATATCGCTGTGCTATCACTCTCGTTATGGCAAGATTCTGAAAAACCAGAACTATTTAGTATTGAAAAGAGTCAGCACTGTAATAGTACTACGGTGTGTGTTTCTCCTGATCAAGGGCTTTGTCACGCCTGCAGACAAGACATTGCAAATCCTATCTCACGCTATTATCGCTATCCTTTTACTAACTGTACCCATTGCGGGCCTCGTTACAGTATTACTCGTGCGTTACCCTATGATCGGGTTACAACCAGTATGGCAAGTTTTGCATTATGTCATGATTGCCAACAAGCATATGAAAACCCACTAGATCGTCGTTATCATGCTCAGCCAATAAGTTGTAGCGTTTGTGGGCCGTGGACTCGGTTTATTGATTACCGTAACGACGCGATGGCTGATGCTGAATTAACCCAACAAGCGGCGATTAATCAGGTAGCACAACGCCTTCAAGCCGGTGCTGTAGTTGCAATTAAAGGGCTGGGTGGTTTTCACCTTGTTTGTGATGGCACCAATTCTGATGCCGTTGCACAATTACGCCAAATTAAGCATCGGCAACAAAAACCATTAGCAGTCATGGTTGCTGATATCGATACCGCACAACAGTTAGTTACTGGCGATGCAATTGAATGGCAGGCATTGGACTCTCAAGCACGCCCTATTGTGTTAATGCATAAGTCTCAAACGATTAATTGTGACGTATCAACAGTTAGCCTTGCTGACAATGTTGCTCCTAATGTGCCTTATTTAGGCGTAATGTTACCTTATACTCCATTGCATTATTTATTATTTGCCGCACTAGCAAAAAATAATACCGCTGCAATATTGGTTATGACTAGTGCTAATGTTTCTGGTATGCCAATTGCGACTGAAATCGAGCAGATAGAACAGCAATTTTCGGGTTTGATTGATAGCGTACTTGATCATAATCGTCCTATTGTTCATGCCTGTGACGATAGTGTTGTACATTACGCGGGTGAAAAAATACGCACTCTACGTATGGCGCGTGGTTATGCTCCTTATAGCCACTTTGGCCATAAAGCTGAGACGATAACGCTAGCGCTTGGTGCGCAGCAGAAATCGACGATTGCACTGGCGTTGCCTCAGCAGTGGGTATTGTCGCCTTATATTGGTGATCTTAATAACCTTGATACTGAACAGCGCTATCAACAAACAGTGGCTGATCTACAGCAGTTATATCAAGTCAGCGCTGCACAAATTGTATGTGATAAACACCCGAACTATTATTCCACGGCATACGCAAAAAAGCTGATTTCTGCTACTAAAATACCGCTAAACCAACTTCAAGTTCAACATCACCATGCGCATATTTTAGCTGTAATGGCGGAGTTTAATCTTACTCAACCTGTCCTTGGTTTTACTTTTGACGGAACGGGTTGGGGGGATGATAACACTGTGTGGGGTGGGGAAGTATTACTTGCATCGTGTCAAGACTACCAACGTATTGGTCATTTACGACCTTTCCGTCTTATTGGTGGTGAACAAGCAATCAAACAACCAGCACGGCTATTATTTGCGATGCTACTTGAGTGTTATACGCTTGATGATATTAAAGCGATGCAATTAAGTGCCTTTTCAACATGGACAGAGGTACATTTTAATAATCTTTATCAGCTATGGCAAAGTGGCAGCCGCTCTCCTTATACCTCTTCAATCGGTCGACTGATTGATGCTTGGGCTTGTTTATTAGGGTTAGTTGATAAGGTTAATTACGAAGGTCAATGTGGGCTACTGCTGGAACAAGCGGCGAAACAGAATATCTATCATATTCCGTTATCATTTCAGATCACTGCAACTGGTGTTATTGATTGGCAGCCATTGCTTGCTCACATATTGCCTTTGGTGAGTGATATTACTGATGAGCAACGTCAAACATGGATCAATAGCTTGGCACACAGTATGTTGATGGCGATAGCAAAAATGATAGCGACGATAGCAAAACAATATCCTAGTCATGCGGTAGTTCTTGGTGGAGGAGTGTTTCAAAATCGCGTGTTGGTCGATCATATTTATCGCCAATTTTCAGAACACTCACAGCCGCTTTATTGTGGTGAACAATTACCATCCAATGATGGTGCCATTGCTGCGGGACAATTGTGGTATGCGCTACATCACCAATCTATCAAGTCAATGAGTAAATCACAGGAAGCGTAGCAATGCATGAATTATCACTGAGTATAAATACGGTTGATACCGTGGTTGAACAGGCTAAAAAACAAGGCTTTAAGCGCGTGACAAGTGTGACATTAGCCATTGGTACACTGTCATGTATTGAGCCTCAAGCATTAGCAACGGGGTTTGAATTTGCTAGTCGTGGCACTATCGCCGCAGATGCTCAATTGAAGATTGAATCTGTTGCGGCACGAGTATGGTGCTTAGACTGTCAGCAACATGTAACAATTCCAGAGCGTGGCGTTAGTTGTCCACGCTGTCAAGGCTATCAATTAAAAGTTGAAGCTGGCGATGAATTAATGATTAAACATATCGAGGTTGAGTAATATGTGTAACGTATGCGGCTGCGGAGATAGCCGAATTGAAGGTCACTCTCACGAACATTCTCATGATCACAGCCATGATGATCATCACCATCATCCACATCAGCACAATGATCATCACCATGCTATCAAAGATGTGCCACAGTCAGTAGTTATCCATCATCATTATCATCATCAGGGTGATGTTCATCATCATGTTCATTATACTTTGCCTGCTAGTGCTATGCCTCAGCAAGCAACGCATGGACATCATCATGAGCATGATACTAATCATCAACATTCACACCATCATGCCCATGATAGCGATAATCACCATACGCACCATCAACCAGAGCGTTTAAATACTGGTGATCTCCATTATGGTAAGGGTGAAGCTGAAGTTCATGTTGCTGGTGTTTCACAGCGACAACTACTCACACTAGAAATGGATATATTAGGTAACAATAATCAACTTGCAGCTCATAACCGAGCGCATTTTATTGAAAACCAGCAATTGGTGCTAAATCTAGTTTCAAGCCCAGGTTCAGGCAAAACTACATTGCTAACTGAAACCTTGATGCGATTAAAGGATCACTGTGCTTGTGCTGTGATCGAAGGTGATCAACAAACGACTAATGATGCTGATCGTATTCGTGCAACGTCAGTGCCTGCTATTCAAGTTAATACCGGTAAAGGTTGTCATCTTGATGCTCAAATGATCCACGACGCTTATCATCAATTGGCCATCAATGAACCAGGATTTTTGTTTATTGAAAATGTGGGTAATTTAGTCTGTCCAGCGAGCTTTGATCTTGGCGAAGCCTCTAAAGTTGCTATTTTATCGGTGACGGAAGGCGAGGATAAGCCGCTTAAATATCCAAATATGTTTGCTGCGGCAGATTTAATGATCATTAATAAAATCGATCTGTTGCCTTATGTTGATGTCAATATAGAAGATTGTATTGCTAATGCACGTAAAGTAAACCCTGAAATTCAAGTGATTAAGCTGTCAGCTAAAACAGGTGAGGGTATGGACGCATGGTTTAACTGGTTAAACGAAAATCGTCAGCAACTGTAATTAATGACTGTATTTTAGTAAGGATTAAGATGCTGTATATATCGAATTAATATATACAGCCTTTTAATGTTTTGTTTAATGTTCATATTTAAGACTAATAAGTGATAATGTTCAAAAAAACGTTTAAATAGCTAAATTAAAACTATCATTTTTTTTATTTATCTATAAAATCCCGCGCACATTGCTAACAGAGCTTAAGCGCGTACTTGCGTTATGTCTCTCATTAGCGACAATTTTGACGATAAATAACGTAAGTAGCCAATGAAAACACACTCCTTTGTTGCAGCAGTAGTACTACTATTATCTGGCTGTGATATCACTACTGAAACACGTCAACCGCCAACGGTTAAAGATATTGAAATGTGTCAACAGCGTATTGCTGTGAAAACCAATTATTCAGTAACAGCAATGTCTGATAATCATTTAGATAATAAATCTAAGGACAACCACGGTTGGGTATATGTTAATTACCAAAAAGACAATAACCGGGGATATTTAAAATTTAGATGTAATTCAAGTTATGTCGAAGTCTGGGCAGCAGGTGCTGCAATGTGGACTGGTTTATAAGTTATTTTAGATGCTCATACTGATATTAGTATGAGCATTTTTATTATGGGGATCCGCTGCTATTTAAAATTGTGAGGTAGCAATCAGAGTTGGAAATAGATCGGTATTTTTATAATGATAATGAATCGCATATTCGCCGTGAATTGGCAACGCCATAAAATAGAGTAATTCATAGCAATTTTTTTTCTGAATAATGCAAGCAATAGTTTTTAATGCCACAGCATTACCAAGCGTCATTGGTAGCTCGCTGTATGGCGTTATAAATAAGCGAGTATCATTTTCTACTTGAGCGACAACTTCGGTTATATTTTCTTTATTATCAACCCGTTGTAGAGCATTGTTTTTTATTAGTGGCTGCCTAATAACACGTTGAATAACACGGTAATATTCATATTCAGCCCAGCAACATAAGATATTGCCAAATAAGGTAATAGCTTGTTTCTCTATTTCAATATAATAGGGAGCAAGACTACCCAGGGGCACTGTACCATTAATAGATTGCGCATAATCACTGGTAATACACTGATAGAGATTATCTGTTTGATACGGCATTAGGTCATTAATTGTCTCCATTCGTGCATTGACTAAGGTAGAAAAGAAGCCAGCATCGTTATGCAAATGGATATGCTCATCAATAAATTGCAGAAAATTTTGTTGTGTTGTCGATTGATGAGTACATTTAGAAGCAACTGAACTCGTGATTACATTAGTGTACATCGCATAATAGACTCTATAAAAAATGACAAATGGATTGTAATTAATTCATTAATCAAATAATGCATGATGATGTATATACTGTGATAATTATCAAATAAAACCAGCCACTATTTTTGTATTTGGGCATTATGTTCCATTTTGGTATTTTTGATTGTAATTCAATGTTTTTGTAGTATTAGTCGTCGCTGTTTTTACCCTTTTTTATGATTGAATTTTATAAAACTGCCAGAGTTTATGTTATTGAGCATCGTCTTTTAAATTTGAAATTGATACTCATATCTATGATATCAGTCGCAAAAAATATGCAGTATTAAATATGACTAAATTTTTATTTGTGATCAGCCCTGATTGGTTTTTATTTAAAATTTTTATTACTTAATTTGTCGTTATTATATTGCGATGTTTTTTAGAAAGTAATGCCATAAGATTTAATATTTGGTCAAAACAATGTCATGCAGGTATTGTTTATTTTATTGATGTTAAAGGAATAATATGAGTAAATTTTTTTGGCTTGCTTGGTTTTGTGCCACACTGCTGCCTATCCATGCTAAAGCGGGTGAGTGGAACTCATCAGGTATTGATGGACACTATGTATTATCATCATTGATTGATGAGCAACAGGGACAAAAAAAAGTTTTCTTTTCGCTGTATAAAGCCAAATATAACAATAATGGTTTTGAACGTTTCTTAAGCCAATGCAATAAAAATGGCTTTGATAAAACGGTATCAATGACCATTAATGGCCAAAAAGTACAGATGGATAAGATTTGTCGTAGAACAGATGACAGTAAAAATTACTGGGTATATACACCAACTACCAATGAGGGGTTGGCATTTCTGATCACACAGTTTAAATATACTGAAACTGTCAATATTCATAAAGTATTTGTTAATATTTACAAGCAAAAATCAGATTTAAACTTTAGGATTTCAGCTAAGGGTTTTGCGCAATCATGGAATCAATCATCTCAAATGCTTTAATGGTGCAAGCGTAATTTGGTTCTATTTTAGAGGCGGTATCGAGAGATTGATACCGTTTTTAATTTTTAGCAAATAGAATGGAGCGGATAACGGGAATCGAACCCGTGTCATTAGCTTGGGAAGCTAAGGTAATACCATTATACGATATCCGCTAAGTGCGTAAACAATAAATATTTGTATGGATATAGTCAAGGTAATAGACTGTTTATTCAGGGATTAATCCGAAAGATGAATTAATTGAGCTATTTTAAATAGTCGCTGTGCAAAATGTCAGCAATTAGTTGCTAGAACGACGATTAAATAAAACGATCTCATAGAAATGTGATATGGAAGGTATAACATATATTTATACTGGATATATAATTGTGTAACAAAATGCGTATATCGAATTATATTTATATTCATAATATTTTATATGACTTAAGATACAGGCACTTAAATGTCACTACTACATGAGTAAATACCATGCAGTGATGCCATGTTACTTTTAATGCATCTTGAAGTATTAATAATGAAGTTAAGAATAACCCCATCGAGTTTAGCGATAGTCATTGCCTTATTATTAACCTTAATCGCGATTGAATTGTTTTTTTTAAACGAAAAAAAACAAATAGAGCTACAAAATAATCAACAAAATCTAGCTTTAGAGCAATGCGTATCAAAGATCATTAATAATGAAATTAATGATATGGTTATAAGTTTAAAAACGTTTAATGCTTTATTTAAATTAAATAATTATAACCCATCGAAGTTTGAATTATTAGCAAAAGAGATTTTGGAAACAAATAATAATATTTCAGAATTACAATTTGCGCCACAGGGAATAATTAAAATGATTTATCCTCACTCAGAGGTTAATTCTCCAATTGGGCATGATTTAAACCGTTTAAAGAAAAGAAAACAGGGGGTTTCTTTAGCAATAAAAAGCCGAAAGTTTACTTTGATTGGTCCAGTTAAATTAATTCAAAACAATAAGTTAGCGTTTATATTAAGATTGCCTATTTTTGATGATAATTTAAATTTCTTTGGTTTTGTTATTGCGATTAGCGATATCAATACATTTGCTAAGAATTTGAGTTTTAAAGATTTATTTTATAAAGTTGAAGGTTTTAATCCTGATGGTGAAATATTAACAATCTTTGATAATCGTCTCAATAAATCAGACGACCTTGTTAATATATTTAATGTTGATGTGCCTAATGGTCAATGGGTTTTTTCAAGAGCAAGAGTTGACGATAATACGTTTAAGTTGAATGTTACTCGTGGTTTACTGTACTTCATAGTTGGTGCTTTTTTGTTTTATATATATAAGCGTGAACATATATTAAAATTAAAAAACAGGCTAATTATTGATAGCAATCATATATTAAAGCAAGTTTCTTTTACTGATGAACTTACGAAGGTTGCTAATCGTAGGTATATGAATGAAAAAATGGAGCTTATATTTGCATCAGATAATAGTTTGACGCATAGCCTTGCTTTTTTAGATATCGATCATTTCAAGAAAGTAAATGATACTTATGGCCATGATGCTGGTGACGAGGTGCTAAAAATATTTGCTGATATCTGTATTAATAACATACGCTCTACTGATGTGTTTGCCCGTTGGGGGGGAGAGGAGTTTATATTATTTATGGATAACACCAATAAAGATCAGGCTGAAGAAGTCTGCTTACGTATTTTAACTGCTATTGAGCAACATCCTTTCTTATTTGGAGAGCACACTATTCGTATTACGACCTCAATTGGGTTAACAGAATTTTCGCCACCTAATGATCAAATAGAAGCGGTACTAAAGCATATCGATAAAGCACTGTATTGCTCTAAAAAGAATGGTCGTAACTGTATTACTATTCTATAAACAACAACAGTATTAACTGTGACATAACAGTTAATACTTCCAATAGCGCATATTAGATTGATAGTAAACGAGACATGGCAATTGCATTTGAACCGTAACTTATAGGCACTTTAAGCGAGTTATCAGTAATGAAATCAAATTTCTGCCAAAATGGAGCTGAATTTTGGACTGAAATTAATGAGGCTGATTGATAATCCATCGTCTTAAGAGTTACAAATAAGTGGTTGATCAATAAAGAAGGTAGTCCTTGCCCTTGTGATGTCGGTGTAATCGCTAAATCATGAAGATGTAAATGCGTACTATCTATATATTTGCTGGCTTTATTTAACTGAGGTAGAGATTTTTTATCGCAAGGATGACTAATCAGATAGCCGACAACCTGATGTTCATCATCAAGACATACAAAACATGTTTGTGGTGATATCGCTATTTTTGTTTTTAAAACAGCCATAGATTCACAATAATCATCGCCATAAGCTAATTGCTGAATACGTTCTATTTGATACCAATGCGATGACGTTATGGGGCTTAGTTTCATTTTTTTACTCTTATTGATTGTTTTCTTACTTATACATAGTGCTTTTAACCAATGCAATGCGAACACTTAGACTGTTATTAAATCATTTGTAACCAAAGTTGTATTTGCTGATATTGTTATGTTATAACATAACTATGTTGTGGCGGTGGCGTCACTGAATGGTCTTTGTGCTAAATAATAAAAGAATAGAGTAATGATTCGTCAACAAAATCCACCAACCATGCACTCAAAATGTAATGATATAACATCTCAAAATAAGTCAGGCTATCAAAATTCATTATTGCTAACCGGTGTATGCCAACGGAGTATTATCGGTTTGATGATAATTACTTTGTTGTGGTGGGCGCTGAGTTATTTTGTTTAGGTAATAGTATGATTTCATTGATTAATTTTACATCCTGCTACCGTGATAATATTGCATTGGATAGCATATGTTGCACCATTAATGATGGCGATTTAGTGGCTATCGTAGGTCCGAATGGTGCAGGAAAATCAACGTTATTAAAAGCACTTATGCAGCAAATAACACCGACAGCAGGCGAGGTGTGCTTAGGTAAGTACACCATGAAAGATATCGCTTATTTGCCGCAGAGTAGTCACATCGATCGTAATTTTCCAATTACTGTTGCAGAGTTCGTTTCCGCGGGGACTTGGCGTCGTAGTTCATTTTGGCGCTGTTTTTCGCAACAAGAATCGAATCACATGGCTCAAGCATTAGAAACAGTGCAGTTGTCAGGGATGGAAACTCGTCAAATTAGTGAGTTATCAGGAGGGCAATTTCAGCGGATGCTATTTGCGCGAATGCTGTTGCAAGATGCACAAATATTATTATTAGATGAACCTTTTGCTGCAATTGATGCGCAAACATCTGAAGATTTAATGACAGTAATAAAACGGTGTCAGCAGCAAGGTAAAACTGTCATTGCTGTCATGCACGATTTATCGTTAGTTGCCCGCTATTTTCCTACCACGATCCTTATTGCTACACAGTTAGTCGCGAGCGGTGATACAAAAACAGTGCTTCAAAGTCATTATTTACAGCAAGCAGGGTATCAAGCTTATCTCACCCCTTGCTTTGATAAAATTCAGTCTTTATCGACATTATCTCCTATCGCAATGGATGCACAGCAGGAATGTGGGCATGACTGAGGTAATACACTTTTTAACTCAACCTTTTAGTGATTTTAATTTTATGCAGCGTGCCCTATGGGGATGTTTGTTATTAAGCATTAGTGGTACACCGATCGGCGTTTTTTTAACCTTGCGTCGAATGAGCTTAACCGGTGATGCCATGTCACATGCAATTTTACCAGGCGCTGCAATCGGTTTTTTAATTTCAGGGATATCTGTAACTGCGATGACAGTTGGTGGTGTTATTGCAGGTTGCATTGTGGCCATTTTGTCCGGTATTGCCGCACGGCATTCAAAAGCCGAAGAAGATGCAAGTATGGCCGCTTTTTACTTATTGTCACTTGCATTAGGTGTACTCATTATTTCTACCAAAGGCAGCAATATGGATTTATTGCATGTCTTATTTGGTTCGACTTTAGCACTTAATAATGCTGCCTTGATTCTGTTGACTTTAATAGCATCGATAACAGTGCTTACGTTAGCTGTGCTGTATCGACCTTTAGTCATGGAGTGTGTTGATCCTGCTTTTTTTAAGACTGTTAGTAAGCTTAGTGGTGTGGCTCATTATGGTTTTTTACTGCTATTAGTGCTTAACCTCGTTGCGGGTTTTCAAGCACTTGGCACATTAATGGCCGTCGGTTTAATGATCTTACCTGCAACCATTGCTCGTTTTTGGAGTGGTCGCTTAGGTGGCATGCTTGTTATTGCGTTTGTTGCTTCGATTAGCAGCTGCTATGTCGGTTTAATTGTTTCATATTATTTAGGTTTTGCAACCAGCCCATCTATCGTATTGGTGATGGGAGGGGTGTATTTGTTGTCACTATTATTTGGTCGCCAAGGTGGCATTATTTTTAAAAGTTGGAGTAAAAGTTAACATGACAACCAAGAAGATATTACATAAAAAAGCCGTTGTTGCTGCGGTTGTGTTAGGACTAATAGCAAGTTCATCAGCAATGGCAGAAACCAAGGTGCCAGTCGTTGCCAGTTTTTCTATTTTAGGTGATTTAGTCTCTCAAGTTGGTGGCGATCATGTAGCGGTAAAAGATCTTGTCGGCATTAATGGTGATGTACATACTTATAGTCCCGCCCCGATGGATGCCGTGGCAGTAAAAGATGCACAATTGGTGGTAATTAATGGACTAGGACTTGAAGGGTGGTTACCAAGGTTAATCGAATCATCTCATTTTAAAGGTACAGAAATTGTCGCTTCAAAAGGGATCGATACACTAACCTTAGCTGAAGAAGAGTGTGATCATCATTCATCGGCAAAAGAAGGCTGTCATCACCATCACCATCATGGCGTATATGATCCTCATGCATGGAATAGTGTTACTAACGTTAAAACTTATGTAAAAAATATTGAAGCAGGATTGATTAAAGTTGACCCGGCACATACCAGTGATTATCAACATAACGCGCAAGCTTATTTGCAAAAGCTAGATAAATTGCAACTTGATATTCAAAAGCAGTTTGCCAAAATTCCTGCATCTCAACGGATGATCGTTACATCGCATGATGCATTTCAATACTTTTCACGTGATTATGATGTGACTTTTTTAGCGCCACAAGGAACCAGTACCAGTGCTGAAGCTAGTGCTGCTGATGTCGCGAAAATAATTAATCAAGTGCGTGATGATCATGTACGTGCAGTATTTATTGAGAATATAACCGATAACCGTATGGTTGAGCAGATCAGCCATGAAACAGGCGCTAAAATCGGTGGCAAATTATATTCAGATGCATTGTCAGGCCCTAGTGAACCCGCTAGTTCATACATTAAGATGATGGAATATAATACCGCAACTATTGCTAATGCATTGAAGTAATAGTTAATCAATGCTTAATCACTCAATACTAAACTATCTTTAGAGTAAATAATCACCTACTAATAACAGTAGGTGGTTATATTTAATAATAAGATAGGAGTATTAATTAATTTGATAACTTATCGTGAAGCATATAAATAATAGAGACTATATTTTTAAGAATTTTGATTTCATTTAAAAGGATTAATTTGCTTACAAAACTTGTTAAAATGCGCAGCGATAATTAAGTTATATTATTCGTTGGGTTAAAAATGGTTTCATTGGTACGTTTTTTGTTATTACCACAGCAACGATTACAATATCGTTTGAATTTTGTACGATTTAAAATCAAAAGTACTGAAAAAACGATCCGTTATTGTGTTAGTCGTGGGCTAAATAACAACCCTCAGTTTTTATTGTGTAATTTAGACCGTTATTGCACCGAATTTGAAGAGCTTTATGCGCGCCAAATGAAAAATAAATCATTATAAATCAAGCGATAAAAATGCATTCTATTCAGTGTAAATTAAATCTGCTGTTCGGTTGAGATCTCATACGAAAAATCCAGTATTATAGCAGTATGTTCATTTATAGTTACTAAGTATGAAAAATCCACAAACCATTCCTCTAGTTGATGATGTTGATACATTAACTCGCTTAAAAACAGCATTTGTTGCGGGTATTTGGGCAACATTAGTCAGTATTTCTATTGGTTTTTTGTTTAAAGTTTGGTTGGCACAGTGGGTTGCAAAAGATGATTTAGCGTTATTCAATAGTGTTATTGATATTGTGTCATTATCGTTAATATTAATGACAGGATTTCGATCGTCTATGGTGGTTACATACAGCCAGACCCATAACGATCATGACATTATAAATATCTTTCGATTTAGTTTAATTGTGATGGTGTTAATCACATGGGGATTAGTTTTACCTTATATAAAACATGAACTGCATATTAATGTAGGCTATTTCGAGATGGTTGGCGTTATTTTTGGTATGGGATTAAAGATATACTTTACCAATTTAATTGCTATGTATCGCTTATATGACGTGTCAAATAAAGTTACTTGGATTGAACCTACATCTAACGTTATTACCTTTATTGGTTGTTATTATATTTTCCATTTTAGCGCTTTAGCCTCACTTTTTTATAGTGTGATGGTCTCTTCATTGATTGTTGCTCACTTCATGTATTGGAAGCGTAGAAAACAAATTGCCACCAAACCATTAACAACTGTTCAGCTCGATCCCAATATGCGTAACTATGTGCGTAAAAGTTTTACCGCATCGTTAGAAGCTGGAGCCAGTATTTTGATGATTTATGCGGCTGTTTTGCTGACGATCACCCATTTTAGTCTGGATGAATTAGGTGATTTTCAAGTTGTTGTAAGGCCGATTTTTACTTACATGACAATGTTATTTGTATTTCCGATTTATCGATTTGTATTACCTGAACTATCTCAAAGTGTCCGTAAAGGAGAACATGCTCAAATACGGGCTATTCGGCGTTGGGTGTATCGATTAGCGATCATTGTAAGTGTGATCTTTTTCTTGGTGATGTTAGTTGGTGGAAAAGAGATCATTGGGTTTATTTTCCCTGCCCAATATAAAGGCGCAGAAATTGTATTATTTCACTTCTCTATTTTCTTTATTTTCATGATGCTTAATGCATACCAGTTAGCCTATATAAAAGCACATGGAAAATTCACTTTAAGTTTAATGATCCGCCTAAGTGGTATTGTGACTTTGGTTGTTAGCTATTATTTGTTGGCATTATTTACCGCTAACGTAGTTGCAATAATTGTTGCGTTAGGCTTAGGTTATGTAATGATGTTTATTTTATCGACTATTGCAGAGCAGAAAATTTTACGTGGTTATCGACGTCAAGGTATTGTGGTTGATTAAGTTTGATATAAATGAATAACGTTAGCGTATTGGTGTTATTAATTAAATAAAAAGGTTGAGTGGCAATGATAGCCTCTCAACCTTTTTTAAATGAAAACTAAGAGCTATAGTTATAATACTGGTGACATACCATAGCTGTGGCCATTAAGGAGCAATAACCCTAATAATACCAGTAATATTCCTCCAATGAGTTTGATGATAATACTGGTCATGGTGCGCTGACGTTGATTGGTAGCTAAATAGCGACTAACAATCTTTTTACCAGATAAGGTTAATAGTGCGATCCCTGATGTTGTCAGCGCTGTACCCACAGCCATTAAAATTGCACTGATAACCCCAAGCCAATAAAGACCGACCATATTAGCAAATAACAACACTAAAATAGCACCGGTACAAGGTCGAATACCGATACTGAACACAATTACAATGTATTCACGTAAGCTAGTTGCATTATTGATTTCATCAGCATTAGCGAAGTGTTTATGACCACAACCGCAGTTATCACCATGATCATGATGGTGGTGATGTTGTGCCGTTCTAAGTTGCCATGCTTGTTTTAAACTGCGATAAATAACAATCGCGCCAAGTAATAGCATCGCCATAAAGCTGTAACTGATAAATTGATCTGCAGCATCGTTAACTTGGCGCATTGATGATTTGAAAAATACCAATAGAATACTAACAAGTGTAATTGCAACAATAGCTTGTACAAATGCTGAAACCACTGTCATTATTAAACTGGCTTTTATTTTTGCAGGGTTAGTAGCAAGGTAAGTGGTGACAATCATCTTGCCATGACCGGGACCTAAGGAATGAAAGATTCCGTAAAGAAAGCTCAGTCCTGCTAATGAATAAGCCGCGGTTATGTTTTGCTGGGCATCATAAAGTAAATCACTGAGCTGACCATTAATATCGCGCTGCCATTTAATGCTGGTCATTAACATCGCTGGCCATTGTAGCCATAAATAATAACCGCTACCAAGAAATAACAGTAATACAATTGTTCGCGTTAACCAAGAGATAGGGGCAGGGCTAATATCGGAATGGTGATGATCACACGTTGCGCTATGACCATCATGGTTGTGTTCTAAATGATGATGTTCACATCGATGGTGGTGTTCATTGGGTTCATGCTGATCGCAGCATGAAGAGGCAACAGCAGGATCTTTTGCCTCTGAGATTGAGTTACAGCCGAGTTTCATTCGGAAAATCCTAAATCAATGCTATTTAGTGGAAGGCAAGGCATTGTCGACATTGCAGTACAGTTTAACTGTTTGGGTAAATACCTGACCTAATTTATCATCAGGATCTGGGCTTTCATCAGCAGGAATCGACATTGCATACGTAACTTGTTCGGGGGTTGGATGTGGCTCGATAAGTTTAAAACTACAGGTTTTGGCCAATTCGGGTGACAGTACAATGTCACTTTTGTTACCCCATGACATATCTACATAATAACTTGGTTCAAAGATTAACAATTTAAGTGAATCTTTGGTGACCGTTTTTGGTTTGGCTAATGGAAGCTCAAAAGTTAGCGTCGCTTTTGCACGTGGTTTTATTAATTCGCCACCTGCTGGAATATGGTATTTAATTGGGGTTTCGTTGTCATAGAAATAAGTAAAATAGTGCTCATTTTTCATGTTTTCCATCACAGATGCAGCAATGTTTTTCAAGGTTTTTTGCTTATTTTTTGGCGACATATCTTCACCATCAAGCATATAAGCGGTAGTCATGGCATCAAATGTCCATACCATTTTAAATCCTGTGATTTGATTATTATTGCCTTCGATGTAGGTCTTCATATCAATCCACGAATGAGGATGCGCTTGACTGGTTATTGGCGATAACGCAGCAATTGATAACATAAAACTGCAAAGGACATTCCTGCGCATTTAAAACTCCAGATTCATCATATAATGAGTGCAAATAATAGGGGATAATAAGCTCTATCAATGTGATGTTATAACATAGAGCTATTGATTGATCTAGGTGAACAATGGGGGGAATTATCGAGTATTTTAGATAAAGAGAAGATCAGGATAATGAACTACTAAATTAGTGTGTTATTAGCAGCTCATTTATATAAACAATGACGATCAGTTATTGCCGTCTAAAATAAAGTCAGGTTTAATAAGGCGCTGACAAAGAGATAATAATTGTTGCTGTTCTTGCTGATTTAGCGGCGCATAATAATCTGCAGCAATTGTTTTAATTGTGATATCTGCTTGTTGTTTAACCTCCAATCCTTTGGGCGTAAGGGCTAAATAACGGGCTTTTTTATTGAGATCACTTTTTTTTACTTCAATTAAATCACGCTTAATGCAATTATCGATTAAGCGTTTAGTGACAGAACGTTCACGCTGTAATGCTTCTGCTACCGCCTGTTGAGGGATCTCACCTAAATGATCGAGCACTCGTAATGCACCAAGCATCTCAAGTGTGATATCAAATTGGGTACTTAATGATTGATTAGCTATAGTTCTAAATTGCTTATAAGTGAGCCCAAGCGTAAAGCTCAAACTACTATCCAATTCAGGTATATTGGTCATTGCTGGTTGCATTTGGCTCTCTTTGGTAAACGTAATAAATGAATCAAATATAATATACCTAAAGTTACCGCGAGTTCCCAGCCACGTAAAAAGGTACTGTTTAAATTTAAGGCATTGCTACCCATATAAAGTTGAATTGGCAATACTGTGGCTAAAATAGCATCAGCATGAATATCACGATTTGTACCTTTACTTGTTGTCATTAGTAGCGCCAATCCAAAAATAAGCCCGCCGAGAATAATGACATAATAAGAAATAATATTTTGATGCCCAAGCATGAGCACAGAAAAAATAAGCGCGATCATACAGCCGCTAACTTGAGTAATAAAACGTAATTTTATGGTTTTAATATAGTTAGTTCGATTCATTTGAGTTGCTGCTGCAATCACAGGAACTAAGCAAAACGTCGCAGATATTAAATCAACTATCATCAAAAAACCGACGCTGATCCCTAATAATACGAGAGTAATAAAGCGATGTTTATAACGAATGGTCAGTGTCGGCATCGGTGGCGTAGGTTGTTTGGGCGGTATAACAGGTAGCAGCCATATCATGGTTTTTGCAACGCAGGCAGTGATCACCATCGCTAATAATATTTCATGGATCCTCATTGGCATATTCATGTTGGTATGCTGTGTAAAAATAATGATTAATATCCAATTAAATGTCGGCATTAATAATTGATTTAATTTGGCTGGAGTCGTTGCACGGCGGCGCATAAAATCAAAAAAGAATAAGCTAATGGTCCAAATAATAAACGGATGCTCACTAAAGAGATTACTGACCACCACAGCTGCGCTTGCTGCAAAAAAGGTCGGTAAAAACATCGTAGCAATACCAGCCCATGAAAATTGACGGCCTTTAGTCATTAAAATAGTTGGGTAAAGAGCAAAATAAACAGGAGAAGTAAAATTTGCAAGTTTGCCTATGAGCATACAAGTTGTGATGGTTAGTGCAATTCGTAGTGCACCATTAAGTTCATTTTTACTTAATGTCATGATAATCACCAGTTAATAAACATAGTGAAACAATGCAACTAATTTTATCCATACTTTGGCAATAGTATTGATGATCGGATTATCACTTTGGACCATAACGCTTGCACGGGCACCTGAAATTAGAGCTGAATCAAGATCGTTAACCTGAATTCGAGTCCGTATTTTTTGTAACTCACGGATCCAATGCTTATCGTTTGTAACAGTAGACAGTTGGTTATTTGGGTTTTCCGCGTCAAACTCTGCGCGATCTTGGCTACTGATTGTGCCATTAAAAACCTTTCCAGGGAGCGCATCAAAGGCAATATATACGGGGTGTTGTGGTTGGAGGTGTGCCATGCCTTTTTCATTAAAATCAGCACTGAGCCAATTATTATTTTCATTAACAATAAATAAAGCAGGGGTACCTTTAGTGATATAACTACCTGTTTGTAATTGTAAATTAGTAATAGTGCCACTTGTTTGTGCTACCACAGCTGTATGTGCAAGATTCAATTTGGCTTGAGCAAGTTTAGCTTGTGCTAATGCTACAGCTGCATTGCTGGTTTTTCCGTTAAGCAGCGCTTTTATACGTAAAACATCGGCTTTAGCTGCTTGATAGGCACTTTGTGCGACAGCTGCTTGTGTCTGTGTATCATCAAATTGTTGTTGAGTTACTAAGCCTTTATTAACCAGTTGCTTAAATCGAGCTAATGATGTTGCTGCGTTATGTGATTGCAGTTGGCGTTGTTTCAGTAATTGATTCGCAGTCACTAATTGTTGTGTTTGCGCTGTATAGTTTTGATCTGCCTGAGCTAAATCTGCTTGTGCTTGACGGACACTTAGCGCATATGGGGCAGAGTCAATCGTAAACAATAGCTGACCTTTGTGGACGGTTTGGCCATTTTTAACATCAACATGTGTAATAACCCCTGATACTTGCGGTGAAATATTAGCAACAGCACGGTATAAAGTTGATTGCGTGGTAAAAGGCGCCACGTTATCACTAATAACTAAAAAAAGGGAAAAACAGCCGACGATAGTAAGCACTACATAAATAATATATTGATAAATTTTATCTTTCATTTTTTGTTACCTATACAACAATAGGTGGTTAATCTATACTTATTTTGTTGCACTAGCAACAAAAAAATAAGTGAACTTATAACGCTTTGATTTCATAAGATCTATTTGGCCTTGAAGGGAATGAGAAATCATGGTGAAAAATAGCTTTAAGATAAAAAGCCAAAAATCAGTTAGAATATAATTAGCAGCGATATATTTAGTGATTCAGGCTTGAAGTCATAGTTAGCTTGCTATTCATTGGTATGATCGTGACAAAATTAGCAGCAATTGATGAGAACAATATATAATGAAAAAACAGTTATTTACTGCAAGTTTACTCTTACTTTTAAGTAGCTCTGTCTTTGCTGCTACAGCAGACACAAAGTTACCGATAGAGTTATCATCAGTTACTCAAGATGTGGATGTTGAAAATAATACCACCACGTTGATCGGCAAGGTTGATATTGTGCAAGGTGGTGTCACCATTAAAGCAGATAAAGCGATCATTAAATTAAATGGTAAAACGAAAGAATTAAAAACCATTGAAGTTTATGGTAAGCCCGCTTACTTTAAACGAGTAATGAAAGATGGCAAAGTGATCAACGGTGAGTCTGGTTACGGTATTTATACGCCATCAAGCAATATGATGGTCTTAAAACAAAATGCTAAAATTGTGCAAGATGGCAATACGATTCGTGCTAATGAGATCAGCTATAACCTTAAAGCGCAATTTATGAAAGCAACAGGGACTAAGTCTCAACAAGTTAAAACTAAGCTATTACCAGAAACAAAGTAAAAGGAATGATTGTGGAATTAGTAACTGTTAATTCAAGTAATTTAGCGATTTATCTAAATTTAACGCAAGCTTATGAAGCAGAATTTTCGCCATTGACTAAAAAATTACCTGATGAAGAGGGTAAGTTTGCTCTAGATACGCCGATTGAAGGCAACGTTACTGGCTATTTATTGTACATTGATGGTAGGCCTGCTGGACTAGCGGCAATTGCTAACGAAAGTGTGGATCATTACGAAGTGTGTGATTTTTACGTTGTGCCTGTATTCCGTAAGCACAAAGCGGGTCAGCGCTTTGCCCATATTCTATTTGATATGATGCCAGGCTTATGGCAGAGCAAGCAAATTGCAGGGGCTGATAATGCGATTGCTTTTTGGCGACGCGCGATAGGTGCTTATACAAACAATGAATTTGTAGAAGATATTTATCACGATGAATATTGGGGTGATGTTACTCGCCAATGTTTTAAAACCACCGCTTAATTATCACTGGTTTTAAATAACGATATTAGTTAATAAAGCCCCTATTTTTTATTTAAAGATAGGGGCTTTATTTTAGGGGAAATTTTTTCATATATTATCACTAATGGGATTGCTAAGGCGGTAAATAAAAACATTATCCCTATAAGTATAAATCCTAATATGCCTATATCATCATAATGATGTGGCCGTTTTTTGTATTTTATAATGTTTAATACGATGAATTTCATGACAGTTCCGTGTATAAAGCCTCTAATTAAAGAGGCTTTCATGCTTATTTGTTAGTTACTCACTAGCAAGTTGTTTGATATTTGTTTGAGATATATTATTAAGATCATTCCTAACCCTAATAATTGCCATAAATATTGTCCGTCTGGTGCTCCTGATATTGTTTGGCTAAATAATAATACTGAAGTTACAAACAGTGAGGCAACAGCGGAACGTTGAGTAAATACGCTATCTTTATCATTTAAAAACTCACCCTTCATAATTGCTATAATTAAAATTACTGCAGGTAAACATTGCAATATAATTATCAATGGAAACATATAGTCATATATAGGCGTAAAGAGCATATGAGCAACTGAAGATTTATCCCAGTTGCCAGTTATATATGACTTCCATCCAGACCAAGAGTCTCCTTTGTAAGCAATATGTGGAAATAGTACGTTAGCAGTAACACCAAATAACTTATCTATAAATCCATTTTTAAACCAAAATGCGAAGAGAAAAATTTGAATTGGTATAATTTTAAAATTTAACAGCTTTAATTTACTTAACATTTTACCTTTACCTTACTTGGTGTCATTATATTGCTTAACATTCAATATATTCCTTTTACTATTGTGTTTATTTGGTTTACTAAGATTCAATAATACTGAAACATTGATTGAGTTAAAATAACAAAAATAAAAACTAAAAATGTTAATAATAAATATTTAATATTTTTCATTCTCATAGTAGAGAGTTAAGAAAGGATAATGGGCAGCTATTACATTACACATCGACCATGGGTGACTATATAGACTGGAATGATCGTTGTGTTCGCAATGGTCAATAAAGAATGCCCACAAAAAAGCGAGGTATTAATACCTCGCTTTTGGAATTAGGATTTTTATTGGTTAAGCACACGCCATCGATTTTAGCTGTAGCGTATTTATAAATAATCTTGGATCAGTAATATTATTAAGTATCGATGGAGTAGGTAAGCAATCATCATCGACGTAATCGACATAGTCAGCCGCTGAATCAAAGATTAAAATATCTAACGCCAAGCGATCTAATCCGTATAGGCCGCGGTGGATCATATCGGCAGAGAAGACTAATAAATCACCTGCGGCGAGTGCAATCTGTTTACCGCCAGAGATGCTATCGTTACTGAGTTTGCCATTAACTTCTTGGCGAACATTATATTCTTCTTCATTATCCCATCGTTTGTGGGTGCCGGGGATGATTTCCATACCGGGTTCATCAAATAAAGGTATACGAAGGTGAAGCACTTGCGTTTCAAGGATGATTCGCATTTGATCATCAATGTCATAGTCATATTGACAGTCGCGATGCCAAAAATCTTTTTGTTGCGGATTAACAGGGTTAAAAAATAGCTGTGTATTCATAAATGCAGGGTTATTAGGTATTACTGCATCGACTACTTGCATGATTTTTTTTGAGCTGATGAAGTTAAAAAGTACCGTTCTATCGTCGATAGCTAAATACTCGCTGCCTGTAATTAACGATGAGTTAAATGCTTCTTCTTGATAGAATTCTTTATTGTCTGCCTTCCATAATTCATGGAATTTTAAAACGACTTTTCTCAATGATGCAATTTGAGCATCATCAAAATAATTTCTAATAACAAAGTAACCATCTTTGTCGTAACTGTTACTTAATTGCTGGCTATTTACCACCACAGACTACCTTTATGCTTTTGGTACCGTTGACTGATTACGGTATTGTTTGGCGCATAATGCCAGATAGGTATCATGTAACCAAGCAATTAATATTATCAATAAAAAGGCTAGGTATGATGAAATACCTAGCCTCTATATGTATCAAATTATCATTAGGTGATGATTATAATGCAGTCTCTAAAATCTTACGGCTATCTGCAATTGCCAGTTTACCGTGTTCGCCTAATGCGGTCATACCGTGTTTCTCAAGGCTGTTAATCAGCACATCAATATCTGTAGCGCCTAATTCAACATCTGCCAATGACGTTGGAACATCCATCTCTTTAAAGAAAGCAATAGTGCGAGCAATAGCGGCATCAATACGCTCGTCGGTAGTGCCAGTAGTAATACCAAATACACGCTCTGCATATTGAACTAATTTAGCTTGTTTCTCTGTGCGACAAACCTGCATTACCGCTGGTAGTACAATACTTAATGTACGCGCATGATCGATAGCATAGTTACCAGTTAACTCATGGCCAATCATATGCGTTGTCCAATCTTGTGGTACACCGACACCAATTAAACCATTCAATGCTTGTGTTGCCGACCACATGATATTAGCGCGAACAGCGATATCATTTGGGGTCGCAAGGGCTTTCGGGCCTTCTTCGATAAGTGTAAGCAATAGCCCTTCCGCAAAACGGTCTTGGACTTTAGCATTTACAGGGAAAGTTAGGTATTGCTCCATCGTATGAACAAAAGCATCCACAACACCGTTAGACACTTGGCGTGGTGATAAGCTTAAAGTGGTTTGTGGATCTAAAATAGCAAAAGTCGGTTTTACCAACGGTGAGCCAAAGAATAGCTTGTCTTTACCACGAGAAACCACAGAGCCACCATTAGTTTCAGAACCTGTTGCAGGCAGGGTTAATACACAGCCAATAGGTAGTGCCGTAATAACTGGTGCTTGGTCATGAAGGATTTCCCAAGGATCGTTACCTTCGTAACACGCTGCAGCTGCAATGAATTTAGTACCATCAACCACAGAACCACCGCCAACAGCCAGTAGGAAGTCAAAACCTTCAGCTTTTACTTTAGCAACAGCTTGCATCAAAGTGTCATATTGTGGATTTGGCTCAACGCCCGCAAACTCGTCCCAATTAAAACCACTAAGTGCGGTAGCAACTTGCTCATACACACCGTTGGTTTTGATTGAACCGCCACCATAAATCACTAAGATTTTCTTATCTTTAGGAATGTCATTGGCAATTTCAGCAATTTGGCCTTCACCAAAATGAATTTTTGTAGGGCTTTGATAGGTAAATTTGTCCATTGTTTTTTCCTCTCAGCAGCACGCTGACGCTGATTATTATAATGATTTTGTTTTATCAAAGACTAACTGTCTTTAATGGCTACAGTCTAGGTGATAATGCCGTTTCACTTAATACATAATTCTCTTTAATACTTGCCTATTTCTCTTTTATTGAAGGTATTGATGATTGATTTGTGGCAATGGTCTGCTAAGGTAAATGAAATAAAATTAAGGGTTAATCTCGTGAAGATAGAGAACATTCAGCATTCAACTGTTAATCTGCCTGTTGTGATACCGCCAGTATTAACGACGCTTGCGACCTCATTATGTGAATATTATGGGTTAGCACAACGATCTGGTCGAGTTGATACCTGTTTAGCTGGAATAAAGTTGTTCAGAATCGACGGTTATCGCAAATATAGCCCGCAAATGTATGAGCAAGGTATTGTTATTATTCTTCAAGGTCGAAAAATTGGTCACTTAAATCAACATCAATTTAATTATGATCCACACCGGTGTTTATTAGTCACCACCCCTTATCCGATTGTTTGTGAAACCTTTGCATCATATGAACAACCGTTAATGGGGATCAATATCGACTTTGATATTACGGTTATTGGACAGTTAGTAGCAATGATAGAGGCCCAGCAGCATAGCCGTTTCGATTATGAAGGGAGTTGTGGTGTGGCGACAGCACAAATGACTGAACGCATGTATCGCAGTGTCGAACAGTTATTAGAAGTATTGCACGATCCTCTTGATGCACAAGTGCTCGGCCCCTCGCTTATACGACAGTTGTTTTATTATTTATTGCATAGTGAGCAGGGCTATTTATTGGCGCAGTATTGTGAACAAGACAGTGTTTTAGCTAAAATTTCAGCAGTCATTGATTATGTACAACAGCATTATGCGACTAAATTACATGTGCATGAATTAGCGGCGATGGCTGGCATGAGTGTGTCGGTATTTCATAAAGTCTTTAAGCAAGTCGTGACCGATCCGCCGCTGCAATATATTAAAAAAATACGCTTAAATAATGCTAAAACATTAATGCTGCAACAAGGAATGGCTGCTAATGTTGCAGCAGGGCAAGTTGGATATGAAAGTCCAACCCAATTTAGTCGTGAATTTAAACGTTATTTTGGCCTACCACCAAGTAAAGTCCATGAACAAACTGGATTTATTCGGTAATATATCTCGGTGGAATGAAATAGTGTGCAATTGTAGTTAAAATGTATAAAAATGCTTTTAGCAATATATAACCATCATCATAAGGCAAAATAATAAGGAAAATAATGTCTGAGCCTCATAAGAAAATTTTGATCCTGTTTGCGCACCCATCGCAAAATCGTTCTGAAATCAATGTGCCATTGTTTAATGCATCAAAAGGTTTCGATCATGTCACTACTGTCGATTTATACGCAGAATACCCTAGATACCGTATTGATATTGATAAAGAACAGCAACGTTTACGTGACCACGATGTGATTGTGTTTATGTTCCCATTGTATTGGTACTCCACACCCTCGCTCTTGAAAGAGTGGCAAGATTTAGTGTTGGAATACGGTTTTGCTTATGGCAGTGAGGGCACAGCGCTACAAGGCAAAAAGTTTCTTTGTGCACTGACCGCTGGTGGATCTGAATCAAGTTACCGTAAAGAAGGTTTTAACCATTTTACGATTCGTGAATTATTACAACCGCTAGAGCAAATGGCAGAGTTAACGGGCATGGAGTTTTTAGCACCGTTTGCTTTGTTTGGTGCTGGAACGGCAACGGAAGAGCAACGTGTTGCTAAACATTTAGAAAACTGGCGCCGTGTGTTAGTTGCTATTGCTGATAATAAGCTCAATTATGATGTCGCGAGTAAATTATCAAAATTAAACCATAATCTTGATAGTGTGATCACGGAGTAGTCATGACTGGTATATTTTTACAAGCATTTATTTATTTAGTTGCGGCAGTCATTGCGGTACCTATTGCGAAACGATTTGGGTTAGGCTCAGTATTAGGTTATTTAATCGCTGGTGTTGTAATTGGTCCTGTTATTGGGTTAGTTGGCAGTGAAACGAGCACTATTCAGCATTTTGCTGAATTTGGCGTGGTAATGATGCTGTTTATCGTAGGCCTAGAACTTGAACCTAAAATGCTGTGGGGCATGCGTCATCGTTTATTGGGCTTGGGCGGGCTGCAAGTCGTTGTGACTGCTGCTGTGGTAATGGGGATTGCGTGTGCACTCGGTGTTGGTTGGACTTATGCATTAGCGATTGGTTTGATTTTCTCATTGTCATCAACTGCTATTGTACTGCAAACATTTAGTGAAAAAGGGCTAACAAAAACTGAAGGCGGAAAAAGTGCGTTTTCAGTATTGCTGTTTCAAGATATTGCCGTTATTCCAATGTTGGCATTAATTCCTTTATTGGCATTACCTGAATTAGTTGAAAAAGCGCAAACAACTGTTGCTGCTGCCGCAGAACATCATGACGATCTTAGTTTAGTTGCTGGGTTACCTGGTTGGGGATACGCGATTGTCGTGATCCTTGCGATTGCAGGTGTGGTGGTTGGTGGGCATTATTTAAGTCGTCCATTATTTCGTTTTGTTGCCGCCTCTGGATTACGTGAGATATTTACAGCAACAGCATTAATGTTAGTTATTGGTATTGCAGCATTAATGAGCCTTATTGGTTTATCGCCAGCGCTAGGTACTTTCCTTGCCGGTGTGGTGCTGGCAAACAGTGAGTTCCGCCATGAGCTTGAATCAAATATTGAACCGTTCAAAGGATTATTACTAGGGCTGTTCTTTATTACCGTTGGTGCTGGGATTAACTTCAGTATTTTGTTTGATCAATTTGGTCTTATTATTGGTTTAACACTAGGTGTTATGCTGATTAAGGCATTGGTGCTATTTATTTTAGCCTTTGTGTTTAAAGTAAAAGGCAGTGATAAATGGCTGTTTGCGCTTAGTTTGGCACAAGCGGGTGAGTTTGGTTTTGTATTACTAAATTACACGGTTCAAAATAATGTATTACCTGCCGAATTAGGCCAAACATTGTCGCTAGTGGTTGCCTTATCGATGTTCTTAACCCCAGGGTTATTTATCTTATTTGATAAAGTTATTTTACCGCGATTTAGTGCTGCTAAAAATGATCGAGAAGCGGATGAAATAGACGAGCAAGGTAAAGTTATCATTGCTGGTATTGGCCGTTTTGGTCAAATAGTTAACCGTTTATTAAGTGCTAATGGTATGAAAACGGTAGTACTCGACCATTCCGTAACTCAAATTGATAATATGCGTCAGATTGATATTAAGAGCTATTTTGGTGACGCGACGCGACATGATTTATTGCATACTGCGGGCATTGAAGATGCTAAGGTATTTGTGGTTGCAATTGATGATCAAGAGCGTGCTACTGAGTTAGTGCACTATATTAAACAAACTTATCCGCATGTACGTGTATTAGCACGTGCTTATGATCGAGGCCATCATTACTCATTACGTTGTGCTGGTGCTGATTATGTGATCAGTGAAACTTATCGTTCAGCACTAGCAATGGGCGCACAAGCGTTAAAAGAGCTTGGTGTGCATCCATTTAGGGCAGAACAGCAAAAAGCAATGTTTGTTGAAACAGAAGCAAAAAGCAAAGAGTTGTTGTATCAAACGTGGCGTGATAGCACCGAAGAAGATCGCTTTAACAGCTCTTATGTTGAATTATTTATGCAATTAGAACAGACATTAGGTGAGGCAATGAAGCAAGAGCGTACTGATAAGCACACTAAATCAGAACGTGGTTGGACACCACCACCTAAAAACTTTATTGAAGAAGCCGAGCAAATGCAGGCCGATAAAAAAGAAAGTTAAATTCTAGTTAAGCGTATAATTAAAACAAGAGGTGCTAAATACAGTCGTATTAGCACCTTTTTATTATGCGTTATTTAGCTATTTATTCAGCTTGAGCAACCAATATAGCAGGTGATAAAGACAATATAATTTGGAACAATGATAACATCACACTTTAGTGCAAATGTGTGTAAATATGTATAACGGTAGCATTTACATACAATTTGGATATAACTGACATAAATTTATTTATGCTATTGTCAATATTAAAAGCTTATTTCGAGCTTTATTGAAATATTGGTAATAGGTGAAATGTTAAAAAAAAATCTACTCGCATCGCTTCTACTTAGTTCTTTTGTTGCTCAACCGGCTCTCGCTGATACCACGTTAAATATTTATAATTGGTCAGAATATCTGCCTGCAGAATTATTGACACAATTTACCAAAGAAACGGATATCAAGGTCAACTACTCAACGTTTGAAAGTAATGAAACGATGTATACCAAGATCAAAATGATCGACGGTAAAGGGTACGATTTAGTATTTCCATCAACTTACTATGTTTCTAAAATGGCTGATGAAGGCTTATTAGCTAAACTGGATCATAGCAAAATTACTGCATTTTCTCAGTTAGATAGCACGATTTTAAATCAGCCTTTTGATCCTAATAACCAATACTCGATTCCTTATTTGTGGGGTAGCACTGCTTTAGGATATGACAGTGATGTGGTTGATGGTAAGCAAGTCACGCAGTGGAAAGATTTATGGAAGCCTGAGTTTAAAGGCAGTGTATTATTAACTGACGATCCGCGTGATGTGTTTGGTATGGCACTGATCATGAATGGCCATAGTGTAAATAGTCGTAATGAAGCTGAAATTAAGCAAGCTTATAACACCTTGAAAAGCTTGATGCCAAATGTGGCATTGTTTAATTCAGATGCACCGCATATTCCCTACATTGCCGGTGAAGTATCTGTTGGTATGCAATGGAATGGTACCGCTGTGCGTGCAGCAAATGAAAATCCAGCACTGAAATTTGCTTATCCACAAGAAGGCACTATCTTCTGGATGGATAATATGGTTATTCCTGCTGCGAGTAAGCAACAAGATGCTGCATATCAATTTATTAATTTCTTATTAAAACCAGAAAATCAAGCCAAAATAGTCACTGAAATTGGTTATGCAACGCCTAATTTAGCGGCATTAAATAATCTTCCTGACAATATTCGTAATAGTGATATTATTTTTCCAACCAAAGCGATTAAGCAACAAGGTCAATTTTTGGCCGATGTTGGTGAAGCAACAGCCATTTATCAGCGCTATTGGATGGAGTTGAAGAAATAATGAAAGTTATCTACACGGAAAAACAACGTTTACATCATGTACGTTTTGAATTTTTAAATGGTGAAGCAACGCCATGTTTTGAAAAGCCAGAGCGTGCTGACATGGTGCTTAATGCACTCAATAGTCATGGTGGTTTTACGATGGTGGAGCCTAATAGCTACGGTGATGCACCGATGCGTTGGGTACATACGGATGATTACGTTGATTTTCTCGCAAGTTGTTGGGATCAATGGGTTGAAGCTTTTGGTGATATGCATGATGCCTCACCATATTGTTTTGCACCAGCACGCCACTTGCGTAATCGTATTCCCAAAGATATCGAAGGTCGTTTAGGCTACTACAGTTTCGATATGACTGCTGCGATTACAGCTGGCTCTTGGAAAGCGATTGTCGCTGCGACAGAATGCGCATTAACAGGAGTCGATTTAATTAAACAAGGTGAGCACGCTGCGTTTGCATTGTGTCGCCCACCTGGTCACCACGCGGCATCCGATTTAATGGGTGGCTATTGCTATGCAAATAATGCCGCAATTGCAGCGGAAAGCTTTATTCGCCAAGGGGCAAAGCGCGTAGCAGTATTAGATATTGATTATCACCACGGTAATGGTACTCAGAGTATTTTCTATGATCGTAGCGATGTATTATTTGCATCGATTCATGGTGATCCAGATTACGATTATCCCCATTATCTTGGCTTTGCTGATGAAGAGGGTGAAGGTGAAGGCATTGGTTTTAATCTCAATTTGCCGTTACCGCTTAATACAACCGATTGGTCAGTGTATGAGCCTGCTTTAGTAACCGCATTGGCTCGTATTGCAGAATATCAGCCAGAAGCATTAATTATTTCATTAGGTATGGATACTTTTGCAAACGATCCGATCAGTTATTTTAAGTTGCTACGTAATGATTATACAAAGATCGGCTGGATGATTGGTTTATTAAATATTCCAACATTATTTGTATTTGAAGGTGGCTATGCGGTTGATGACTTAGGTCATAATACGGTAGCAGTGCTTGATGGTTTTAATAAAGCGTTAGTGTAATTATCTATACTATATAATTTAAAATATATGTGAAATTAAAAGCGATAGCCTGATGGTTATCGCTTTTTTTATAAGTAAGAGTTGGTGTTTGGGTAAAAAATAGACTGATATAAATCTAAATGAGAATCATTATTGATGGTGTGCTTTTTTGTTGTTAGTATAGCTGCACTTTTTTATATTTCTTTTAAGTATTGGTCTTATGTTTTTAGCGCCGTTAGTTTTGGCTCATATGTTGGTAAATAATGATTGTGATGAGTGTTGGCTAAGAGATGAAACTCGAGCAAAGCCTCGAGTAATAGATTTTTTAGTAGATAATAATCAACAGGCTGAAAAATATTTAGCATCATTGTCTAGCGGACAACAAAAGCTGTTATCTGAGTGGGAAAATATGCCAACTCATAAAGCTGAACAGCCATGGAATAATATTAATGGTCATAAATATAAAATCATTAATAATGGTTATGGTATCTTAGTTACTGACGATGAGCATACTGATAAAGTTATAGTTGATTTTAATCAGCGCGCTAAAAATTATAAATATTATCGACATGGTAATTGGTCGATTAGTCCTGATCTAAAGAAAATTATTATTACTGAAAATACTGTAGGTGATGATAATTATACTGTTACTGTGCTTGACATTAGTAGTGGTAAAGTTATCTATCGTAGTAGTCAAGGTTATAGTGATAATGTTATTTGGGCTAATGATAATAATATTATTATAGTTAAAAATAGCCAGTTAACATATAGACCATATAAAGTTGAATCGATTAACTTAGTAACAACCCAAAAACATGTTCTACTCAATGAAAGCGATCCAAAATGGTTAGTTTCTAGCTATGTAACAACAGATAATAAATATATTGTTATTCAAAGTAACGATGAAAGTAGTAGTGAACAATACTTAATACCTAGAGATAATATTACTCAAAAAGTATTAGTTAGAGCACGGCTGCCTGGTGTTGAATATTATGTTGATAGTGTTCAAAACCAGCGGTTTATTAAATCAAATCAAGATGGTTCTTTTGCAATTTATCGTGTGGGTAAACATGATGATTGGCTGAAAATCATTGATCCTAAAAGTGATATAGAGCGTTGGTTTATATCTAATAAAAATGTGATTCTTCAAATTAAAGATCAAGGTCAAATTTTTCTTAATAGTTACGATCATGATGGCAATATTTTGTTTTCTAAAAAATTATCTGCTGATGCCAGTGTGGGGTGGTTGGCTAATAATACTGATGCGAATAGTAATGTCATTAATATTCGTACTATGGGTTTAAAACAGCCAGCAGCTTGGCAAGCGATTGATATTAATAAAGGTAATTTGGTTAGTAGTTCTGCTGATACCTATCAGAGTTTTGATGCTGATAATTATACAGCTAAACAAATTACAGTGATGAATGGTAGTATTCGCGTGCCAGTCTCTTTGATCTTTCGTAAGGATAAAGTTTCACCATTATCACCTGTTATACTTTATGGTTATGGTTCTTATGGGGTTACAATGAGACCATATTTTATGCCGCAAATTATTTCACTTGCTGATAAAGGCGCTATTTATGCTGTAGCGCATGTACGTGGCGGTGGTTTTAATGGTGAAGAGTGGCATAAAGCAGGCTCTGGTATTCATCGTCAAAATAGCGTTAGCGACTTCCTTGCAGTAGCGAAAAAGATGCAACATTATAGCCCTATACCGTTATTAGCGAATAAGGAGCTTAAGGCTAAGCGTGATATTTTAGCGATAGGAGCAAGTGCTGGTGGTACCTTAGTGGCAGCAGCTATTAATCAACAACCGCAATTATTCACAGCTGCGGTATTACAAGTACCTTTTGTTGATGTGTTAACCAGTATGTCTGATTCATCATTACCGCTAACATCACAACAATACCAAGAATGGGGGAATCCTAATAACGTTCAGCAACGTAAAATTATTGCTGACTATAGTCCATTTGATAATATTAAGTCACAACCTTATCCACCTATATTAGTTCGTAGTGGGCTTTATGATAGCCGAGTACCTTTTTGGGAGGCTGCAAAGTATATTGCGAAAATTAAAAAAAATTCGACAGTAACTAACCCTTATTTATTATTAACTGATTTAAAAGCTGGCCATAATACAGATGGTAAAAAAGCTTTATCTCAGCAAGCAATGGATTATATGTTTTTATTAAATCAATCGTCGCTTAATAAATAATTACCCTTAAAAATAGCTTACAATTAAAGATATTATAATGAAGAAGACAGTGATTGCTGTAGCTATTTCTACGCTTAGTGGAAATGTATATGCAGAAACTAATAACAATATTACAGAATTTTCAGAAGTGTTAGTAACAGCACAAAAAATTGAAAAAACGCCTTATGAAGTTAATGGCTCAGTTACAGTCGTTACTGAACAAGATATGCGTCAACAAGGAGCAACGGAATTATACGATGCTCTTAAAAATGTTGCGGGAGTAAGTGTTAGCGGCGGTGCCGGACGACCACAAAATATTACTATTCGTGGTGTTAGAGGTAATAGAATTAAAATTATCTCTGATGATGTTGAAACTGGTGATGGCTATGGTGCGACAGATCTTAACGATAAAGTTGGACGTAATAGTTTTGATTTAACCGAAGCTAAACAGATAGAAGTTGTAAAAGGTGGTGGTTCATCATTGTATGGCTCAGGTGCATTAGGTGGAATGGTTATAGTTACGACTAAAGATGCAAGTGACTATTTAACGCCAATGAAAGATACCGCTGTTGAGGTAAGTACAAATTATGTTGGTGAAAGTAATAAATACCAAGGTACAGTTAATATTGCTCAACGTATAGGTGATTCTGAACATTTACTTCGTTATAGCCAATGGCGGGGTAATGGCTCAGATAATTATGATCATGCTATTTATAATCGTGATATTGATGGCTTTAATATATCACTAAGTAGTGATTTTTATATTGGTGATCATCAGCAAATTTCAACCAAGTTAAGTCGATATCAAGATAGTATGATTCGTAATGAACAGCTAGGGTTTTTAACTAACGAGTATAATGAAAAAAATGATACGACAACAGATAAATACCAACTGACTTATCTTTATAATGATGCTGGAATGATGTTGTTTGACGATGCTAAAGTAATTGGTTATTACGCTAATACAAATAGTGATCGTAAAAAACATTATTATGAGCATAAGAAAAATAGAAATATTACTGAACATTATTATTATGCTGAACGTGGTGAGTTTAATGAGCAAAAATATGGATTAAAAACGCAGTTCCAACGCAAATTAGAGCGACATAATATTGTGTGGGGTGTGGATACGGCGTATAAAAATCATCGGCGTATTATGGATAAACGAGTTGATTTTAATGGTCATTCAAGCTTAGAACGTAGCCACCCCTTTGCGGATGCTAATACCTACGAAATGGGCTTTTACATCCACGATGATATTAACTGGAATGATTGGGAATTTGGTGCAGGATTGCGTTATGACTATCAGTTAATGCAGCCTCAAAATAAAAGTCAATTTGTTAATGTTGGCCTAAATGGTTTATCAACGTTAGATGACATGACATCTGACGCATTATCACCTTCGTTATCTGTAGCTTATAATTTTAATCAAGATCTTAAGGCTTATCTTAGCTATAACCGTGGTTTTAACGCGCCTAATTATGCCAAAGTTTATGGTTATGTACCACATGATGGTATTCCACCATTTGATATTTTACCTAATTATAATTTAGAAGCTGAAACCAGTGATAACTTTGAATTAGGGTTTAAAGCTAGACAAGGTATTTATACGCTAAATGCAGCTGTATTTTATAGTAAATATAATAACTTTATTAGTCCACATAACGATCGTTTCAATGAAGATAACGGGCGTATGGAAGTTCGTTATATTAACGTTGATAAAGTAACGTCATATGGCTTTGAATTAAGCACAAGTGCTGAATTAACAGAAACATTAACGGCATCTGCTGATTTTTCTGTTGTCACGGCGAAGGATGATGAAAGTAATTATATTTCAACGTCATCCCCATGGGAAGGCGGTTTAACGTTAGATTATAGCCAAGATTTTGATGCCTTTGTACGTTGGAATTTTGCTGCCGCGATGAATAAAGTTCCGCAGTGTGGAGATAGTGTCGATCCTTTATCGTGTTCGCGTACATCTGGGTGGGGAACGGTTGATTTAGGTTTTAGTTATGAGCCAATTAATAACCTTAGTGTTAATGCCAATATCAATAATATTTTGAATCATGAATATATTCGTTATCAAGATGTTGCTGGTCTATCGGAATATAACAATAGATATAATACTGAAGCTGGACGTAATTTTAATGTATCTATGAGTTATAAGTTTTAAATAAAGGGATTTACTATGAAAAAAAATATTTTTGCGATGATAATACCATCATTATTATTTACTCCCAGTTTTGTAATCGCAAGTGAACTTTATTTCCCATCTCAACCAGCAGTAATATCATCAGAAGATGATGCTCGTCTGTGGGTCGAATCTCAATATCCATTATTAGCTGGTGAACCACTGACTGGACTCGTGTTTGATAAAGAAACTGAGAGTTTAGCGGCAAAACAATATCGATTTTATCAAGATATTGTTAATGGTAAAGCATGCCATAGTACTGTGGTCGTGGATGTGGATAAAAAAACACATCAAGTCATTCAGTTGTTTACACACTTAAAGTCAGCAGATCAATGTACTAATGCAAAACTTGATCAGCGCCAAGTACAACTTGATATGATGGGCGACCATGCTGATGTTACAGCAGCACGAACCGTTGATGCTGTCGTACAGGTATTCGATCCTGATCCTGTAACACAACTTAAAAGTTCCACTTTAAAATATACACAAGTATTGCCCCAAAGTGTTTATCAACAGCATGAAAATATTGAGGTTACAGAGATTAATGGCGTGCGCTATTTATCGAATAGCCGCGTGCAGATGGTCGATGTTAAAGCATTCGATATTGATGGCGATAATATCCAAGAAGCGGATGTGATAAATAGTCAGCAAGGATTAACAACATCTGTAAATGATTTTATTTATCGTCGTGATATTGCTGATTATGAAGCGGGTGATACTGCATTTTTAAATACCATGGCTTTTTATCATATTGATCAATCTATTCGTTATTTAAATAGTCTTGGTTTTGATCTCTTTTCACAACCAGTACGGGTAGATGCTTTTTTCGGTAATAAAGATAATTCAACGACTTATAGTGCACAGAATCTGATTGTTTTTGGTAATGGTATGTCTGCCGATGCGGAAGATGCTGGTGTTATTTTGCATGAACTGGCACATATGATTAACTATCGTTTAATTAGTAATTGGGAAGAAGGTGATACTGGTGCTATTGGTGAAGGGTTAGGTGATTATTGGGCAGCTTCTTACACTTATAGGAATAATCCATATTATGATATTGATACTGTATTTCGGTGGGATGGTATTAATACTAGTAAAGTATCAACACGTACCGTTAATGATAGTGAAGCTAAATATATATCCGGTTTGGAATATCCAGCCCATGTTGTTCGCAATGGATCAAATGTCGATCAGTTATGGTCAACACCTTTATTCTCAACCTTAAAAGCAGCAGTGGCTGAGAAGGGAGATATTGCACATGCAGAAGTTGATAAGATTATATGGGAAGGTATTGCTGCATTAGGTGCTGGAGCGACAATGCCCCAGGCAGCCCAAAGTATTATTCAAGCTGCGCATCTTCTACATCCTCATGATGCTTATTATGCCAAGACATTTAGATTTTATTTTCAACAGCATAATATTTTATCAAATAGTATTGCTTATTACGCACCTCAATTTTTGGAGAAGAACGATAATCATCAATCATTAACAGTTGATGCTTATAATATGACTCATGCGCCTTTAGGTAATGTTGTGATTGATATTAATCCGTCAATAAGTGAAGGTTATGAATTTGAGAAATTTAATAACCATCAAGCATTGAAAGTTAATGTTAATTTATCACAAGCTCCACGTTGCGGTGAACGTTTTTGGGTAGATATTAATACCAGTATTAATATTGGAGATTCTCAGAAAGTACAGCAACAGAATACACAGTTACCTTTTGTTATGTGTAAACCAATACTTTCTTTACCAGTAAAGGATGTTAATTCTCTTTTAGTCGATGCAAAGGCTATAAATGATTTAGGTGTGGTTGCTGTAGGTGAAAAAAATATGTCACTTGCTATTAATAGTGAGGACTTACTAAGCGATAACTTTGCTATTTCATTGGATATTGAGCATCCACGTATATCTGATCTTAAAATCAGTATTATTACGCCCGCAGGTGATCAAGAAATACCATTATTAGTTTATGAGAATATTAAGCCAACGCAATTTAAGCGATTATTAATGGCTAAATATAATAATAAATTGAAAGCATTAGTCGGAATACCATTAAAAGGGTTATGGCAATTGAAAATTATTGATCGGGTCCCGGGTGAAAAAGGAAAATTAGTGTCATGGGGAATTGCTAATATTTCAAGTTATCAACAACCGGATTCAAATAAAACCGATTCAAAACATGAGCATAAATCACAATCATTGGTTACTAATAATTCTAAATCAGGAGGTAGTGTTGGCTGGATATCTTGGTTATTAATGGTATCAGCTTTATTTATTCGTCATTTCGGTCATGGTAAAAAGGATTAATTTATGAATTATAAAATATCTATTATTGGGTCTTTTATTGCTTTAGCTTTAGTTGGGTGTAATAGTGGTTCATCTGACTCATTAACTGCAACGACTACTTCTGGTTCGACACAGTTGAACTATAAATTACAAGGTGAGCTCGCGAACAGCTCTGAAATTAGTAATGATATTTCAGTATGTGTCGATCTTGATGGTGATTTGAGTTGTAGCGAGAAAGACATTAATACGGTATCTACACGTGGTGATTTTTCTCTACAGCATAATAATACAGAGTTATTGACACAGGCGATAGTTGTCTCTGCTAAATCTTCTCAAACATCTGAAGAGTTTCGTTTATTAATTCCTGCGGCTAATAATTATCCAGAGCACAGCATACTATCAATAGCGCCTGTATCTACTTTGATTTATGGGTTGATGAATCGAGTTTCATTACCACTATCGTTTTTAGATGCTGTAAATAAAATGACGTTACTATTGCAAAAAACGATCAGTCCACAAATTACAGATCTTAATAGTATTGCATTAGGTGATGCAGTTGCTCAGAAAAAATATGAATTGTTTAACCATAATTTAATTCAATATTTTATTGAGCTAAATCGTCTCAATAATCAGAACTATATAACGACGATTAGTCAACTTGGTGAGCATCTTGATGAGTTAGTACCCGCGTTTGTAAGTAATAATGCGCAAGCGATAAAAACAGTAAAAGATAAAATTAGACAGCAACAATTAATAATTGTTGGCAGTAATGATACAGGAGTGACGTCTTATTTAGTTGATGGGAAATTACAGTCATATCCTAGTGAAGAATATCCAGGGCAAGATGCTCAGTATGGTTTAGATCGTGCAGGAGTTAAAGGCTTTAAGCTAATTAAATTAGATAACAAGGGTAATGAGTTACCTCCATCCGCACCGCAGTGGACATGTGTTGAAGATGGTAATACAGGACTTATATGGGAAGTTAAAATTGACGATGTAACGAGCCCGCGTGATAAAAATCGTTTGTTTGCGATCAAGGCATCGGGATATACACCTAATCAGGGTGATATAGCGGCAGCGACTTGTTCCACCGATAGTGATTCATCAATGTGCAATACTCAACAATATGCAAAATATTTAAATCAAAGAGCATTATGTGGCAAAAAAAATTGGCGTTTACCAACAGCATCAGAACAATTTGATTTACTTGATTTAGGTGCCGCTGAAGTACAGCCTAATTTAGGAATAACAAGTGGTATGGATTTATCTTATTTCCCCAATATGATCAAAGGTGATTGGGGCGCGGGTTGGTATTGGAATAGTTCTCGCGCTATTTCATATTATGAAAATGTCCATTTTATTGGACTTGATCAACTTGGTGATACAACGGGTCATACTGATGCTAGTAATCTAATTCTTTGTCCAAAATCTGTTTCTGCGAGTGGAAAGTCTTGTGAGGATGCAAATACATTACCCGTTCGAATGGTCGCAAGTAAGGAATATTAAAATGAAATTAACCAATAAAATGCTAATATTAGTTATTGCGATATTTGCTAATTCTGTTTATGCAGCACCCGATCAAATTTGTTTACAAGGTGTGCCATTAAGTGCACCCAATAGTCGCTATATAATGAACAATAACGGTACTGTTAAAGATATTAAGACGGGATTAACTTGGATGCGTTGTCTCGTTGGTATGCACTGGGATGCGACTGAAAATTCGTGTACAGGTGAACCAATGGTAAATAGTTGGCAGTCTGCACTTATGACAGTCAAAAATATTAATAGCCCATTATCATCACATTATTTACGCCAGTTTGCGGGTATTAAACATTGGCGATTACCAAATATTAAGGAATTACAGTCATTGCAAGAGACATCTTGTTATATTCCAGCGGTTAATCGTATTGCGTTTCCAAATAGTGTAAAGGATGCATATTCTGTTGCAGGAACAGTTTGGTCTGCGACTCCAAGCATGATAGCAGACGAAGCATATATTTTTGGTCTGAGTGATGGGCTTATCTTTAAGCAGGGCGGAAATGCTGCAACTTATAGTAGTTTATTAGTTGCTGAGTAAGAAAAAATAACAAGACGACCTTGTTGGTAGACAGGGTCGTCTTAGTCACTAAAGCGTGATCCCCATATAAACACATAACTCGCGTTTAATACGAATAAATTCGGTAGAAGAAACTTTTTGTGCTTGATAATCGCTGCACTTATCAAAGTTAATATCATCAACTTCAATCTCTAAAAAAGGTAGCTCAGTGCAGTTAGTTAGTAAATAAAGTGCACGGTTACCATCAATTTTATAATTGAGATCAAAGGCAACAATAGTTTCCATATTGACGTAAATATTATTAATTTTAAGTGCTTTTTTCATTACAGATATCCTATGTAAGTAACGCTAAAGTCACATTTTCTCTGTGGCTAAAAATAGCATATGCTGAGTTATAGATTTTGTATGCAGTAACTTCTGCAATGAAAGATTGTATTATTCATTAACTGCAATCGCTTGAATTGAATCTTTTTTATGCTGTTTTGATTCAACTTTGGCTAACCATAATAGTGGCGCTATGATCATTACTGTTCCCATTAAGGTGGTGATATCAGGTACTTCATTAAACAATAAATAGCCCACGATAACCGCACCAATTAATCCACTGTATTCCGCACTGGCTATTTTATTACTTTCAGCAGCACGGTAAGCAACGACACACGTTGCCGCATATACCAAAATTAATGCACTTGAGCCTGATGCTGTAATCAGTGGCGACCAGTCCCAGGGTTTATTTTCCCATAGTGCTAACATCAGTGATGCTGGCATACCGATTAAGTTCGTCAGCAATAAGGTCTGAGCAACACTCTGCTCGGTCGGGAGTTTTCGAATAAAAAGGTTATTAACGGCAATAGTAAAGGCAACCACTAATGCACCAAAAGCAGCCCAACTAATATCGGTTGGGCGTACAATAACTAACACACCCGCAAAGCCAATAATACCTGCAGCGATAGAATAACGGGTTAGCTTTTCAGCATACATCACCATGGCGAGCGGAAGCATGATCAAGGGGGCGGCATAGAAAATAGCGTTTGCAGTGGCCAGCGGCAGTGTGCTTAATGAGATCACCATAAATACCGCACCTAATAACCATACATGTGCGCGTACACAATGCCATTTTAAGCCAATTAAAAAGCTTTGTTTGGTCGCACGTAAACAAAAAGGCAGTAAGATGATCACCGCTGACAATTGGCGAAAAAATACAAACTGAAATACAGCCGCATCTCTACCCATGGTTTTAATTAAAGCATCAGAAAGCACTGCCACTAAATTACCAATAATTAAGATGGTCATTGCAAAGCCAACAGAACGGTTTTTCATTATACCTACCGAAATAAATAGCAGCGAATAGCACGAATAAAGCAGCATGTTATGATGAATTTAGCGTGAAGTATAATAATATAATATGGTTTGATGTTGATGTCGCTAGTGGATCTTTACCAAGCAATGGTGTCGCCGCTATAACTTAAAAATTGACCGCTATTTTTAGGGGTTAACGTCGATAAAATATTTAATAAACATTGCGCAGTATATTGTGGTGTAAATAGTTTATGTGAAGCAACATTGCGTTGAAAAGGTTGAGAAAGAGCGCTGTCAGTAGTGCCAGGATGAAAGGCCACCACACAGCAGGAAGGTAATTTTGTTTGCCATTCAATACTGATGGTTTTAATTGCCATATTTAATGCCGCTTTAGAGCTGCGATAGCTGATCCAACCACCTAATTTATTATCCTCAATACTGCCGACTCTGGCTGAGATCGTGACAAAATAACTACGCGGTGAAGTTTTTAATGATGCCATAAAGTGCTTAGCAAGTAGCAATGTCGGTAAGGTATTTGTTTGAATATTGGTTTGGAAAAAATTGACATCAAACTGTTGAATGGATTTTTCAGGTAAATGCCCAGCAGTATGGAGCACGCCAGCGGCATTGATCAGCACATCTAGTTGGGGAAATAGGGCAGTAAGCTTAGCAATATCAGCTTCAATCGTAATATCTAGCGCATGCCAATGTAATTGTGGATGTTGATAGTCGGGCTGGTGGCGAAAATATGTCGCATGGATGTGCGCATGAGGCCTGAGTAGCAATAACTGTTTGATAACTGCAAGTCCAATAGATCCAGAACCACCAATAATTAATGCATTCATTATATCATCCTTGAAATTGTGCATAACGATTTCGCATCGTTTGCCTATGATCATTAAGTAGCATTATAGCGTACTAAGAATAAGGTTGAGTCTGTGATAAAATATACAATTACATTTAAAGTAGTATCATAACTGTACAGTTGAATTCCATTTGGGAATAAGCGCTTTACATAAAACATCGTCCTCTATAATATACGCCGCATGGAGAGATGGCTGAGTGGTTGAAAGCACCGGTCTTGAAAACCGGCATACGTTTATAGCGTATCTAGGGTTCAAATCCCTATCTCTCCGCCACACATTAAAAAGCCGCTATTTATAGCGGCTTTTTTACGTTTGAACCAAATGATTTATCATTCTATTCCATTTTCCCCGCGGTACTTGCTGGTTCGAAGTATTCCAAAGAAGTAGAGAAGTAGTGGACACCCATAAATTTTTGCTTAGAGGCTATCATTTACTCAGCCTAATATCCGTGATCTGCTCAAGGTATGATCGAGCCTAAAAGATATCAGTGAATTGTTTTAATTTTTAGAAGGAAAGTTATGGCTGTCCTATGTTTTTTTGAATGAGATCTTGCTCACGTAACGTCACTGACTATGACAAGGACAAGTGTTTTCTGTTTAATATGTTATATCTTATGACTATGATTGATGATGTTAGCCTTTATTACTCAATGGAAGATAAAACATAAATGGAAGATAAAATTCAGTATTTTACAATCGAAGAGCTTTTTAGTGATTTTGAGCAACATTGTACTCGCGTTGAATATATGGATATGTTACGTGTTACTGCTGATGCTCATATAAAACAAATGTTTATGGTTGGCTGTGAGGTAATCAATCCTGACAGCGAGTGTTTATTATCAATTACGGATAACAATTATATAGCGCCAACTAAACAGCAAGTTCAATGTGTTGTAAATTATTTAGTTGAAACCCTTGGAGTATCTAAAACAGAGATATCGATTCAACTAGGTGTGACAGCAAAAGGTAATAGAACCCTTAACAGCTGGCTTGGTAGTAGTCGTGATCAGCAAATACCGTATACGGCTTGGCGGAAGTTACTGTCGTTAGCTGGATTATCAATTGATTTAATGGTGTTATCAGAGCGAGCACAATTAATACTAGCTAAAGAGGCTAAGCAATTAACGGTTGCTGAAAATAATGGTAGTGAATTAGCATTATTACAGGAAGCTTATAACGTTCTCGATCATGGAACAGCTGATGAACGGCTATATTTTTTAAATAAGTTAAAGCAGTACTTCGAGGAATTGAGAGTAATCTAATAAAATATAAACCGAGTTTTGGCTCGGTTTATGACAATAATTATGATGACTATGATTAATTAATACTTTGTCTTGCTTCAATACTGCCATGGGTTTGAATCGTAGTACCTTGAGATCCTGCACAGCCAGTTACAACCATTCCTAATAAGATAAATGCGATAATATTTTTCATGAATAATCCCTTATGAGTATAATGTTAATGGTTAGCAGAGTGTACCTGTAACCACAAATGGCAACAAGGATCTAAAAAATGACTTATTTAGACAATTTAAAAAGCCGCTGATAATAATCAGCGGCAAAGTGGATTATATGTTTATGATCGTTAGAGTTTCTTTGAGAAAATCCCGCACAGACCAATGATAATTAAACCAAGGATCATAATCTCACCTTTATTACTATCAAAGCCTGCTTTAACGCCAGCAATAGCAACAATTGCGATAGCTACTGGAATGATATATTTGATCAACATATACCACACATTGAACAGTGGGAATGAAACCTTACCGTCATTCGTGATTTCTTTTTTCAATTCACTACGATCTAAACGCCAGCCAGCAAATAAACATACCAACATACCGCCAATAGCAAGGAAGATCTTATCGGTTAACAAATCAAAAATATCAAAAGCGCCCGTATGGAACAGGGTTGGGCCAAATCCACCAATAGATAAAGACGCTAAGATACACAGTAATGCCATTACACCACTGGCTGTTAGTACCGCAGTTATACGATTGAAGCCTTTTTCATCAATTAAATAAGCAACAACAACTTCAAGTAATGATACCGAGGATGTGAGTGCTGCCACACTTAGTCCGATAAAGAACAAAATAGCGAGTACTAAGCCAATTTCACCCATTTCGGCAAACAGTTGTGGTACTACGACAAATACTAAACCTGGACCCGCTGATGGCTCCATGCCAAAAGCAAACATGGCAGGGAACATTGCGATACCAGCAAGTAGGGCGACACTTGTATCCATTGCGGTAACCATTGCTGTTGTTTGTACAAGGTTTTCTTGCTTGCGGAGGTAACTACCATAAGTCAGCATACAGCCCATACCGAGGCTTAATGAGAAGAACGCTTGTCCTAATGCTGCTAATACAACGGAACTATCAATTTTTGAAAAATCAGGCTTAAACAAGAACTCTAATCCTGCCATTGCACCAGGTAACATTAATCCTTTGATTGATACAATCATTAAAATGATAAATAACAGTGGCATTAATACTTTACCGGCTTTCTCAATACCACCAGAAACACCACGCATAACCACTAAAATATTAAAGAAGAGATATAGTCCCATCCAAAATAGAGGTTGCAGAGGATTAGCAATAAAACCGCTAAAACTGTCACCAATCGCGTCGGGTTGACTTAGTAGACCAGTAGAAACTTTATAGATATAGGCAATGGCCCAGCCACCGACAACAGGGTAGAAGCCCATGATCAATAGACCACTAAGTACGCCTAGAATGCCGACAAAAGTCCAACGACGGTCTGTTGTTTTAAATGCTCCGACTGCTGATAGTCCTGTTTTTCGACCAACAGCAAATTCTGTTAGCATCACACTAAAACCAATCACGATAACAAATAATAGATAGATAGCGACGAATGCACCACCGCCATTTTCACCTGCGGTGTAAGGGAATTTCCAAATGTTACCTAAACCTACAGCAGATCCTGCTGCTGCCATCACGAAGCCAATCTTTGAACTCCATGTTCCTCGATTTGGTGTTGTTGATGATGTTGTATCCATACGTAATCCTGTGTTTATAAATAAAAGCGTTTGATTTTTAATAGATAATATACTTACAGCGCATAATTGTTTAAGAGAATAAGATCAAGGTTTAATAGTTGTGTTTGAAAAGATATAAAGATGTTAAATGTATTAACTACTTTTTATCATGTATTTAATGGTTTTTAAACGGAAAATTACATTAAGATAAACACTAAGCATGATGTTTTATTATTGATTTATGATAAATATCCTTAATAAACAAATTGTTACTGTTATTCTGGTAAGGCTTGATAAATAGCATAAAATGCTAAAGTGTATATTATCTTGTGTAGACAAGGATTTCGTTTGATATCGATGTAAGCAACATAGATTATCGTTATATTGGATATAATTAGGTGGTTATGCTGCTTTAATGTTTTTTATGGGAGCATAAGTTAGGTGTGTTGTCGTCATTATAGTTGTAATAACGGTTACTTGTGATGAAAGTGTATGAATGATGCTTTATTGTTCTTGTTTTGGTCGTTTTTAGTTTTCATTGGTTGATAAAAATGCAATTGGTAATTTTTTGAATATTATTACTTTACAGCTACCGTTATCGACTATATTATTCGCGGCATTGGAGAGATGGCTGAGTGGTTGAAAGCACCGGTCTTGAAAACCGGCATACGTTTATAGCGTATCTAGGGTTCAAATCCCTATCTCTCCGCCATATTCTAGAAATTCGATGAAATCGAGTTTCATAAAGAATTGGAGCGGTAGTTCAGTTGGTTAGAATACCGGCCTGTCACGCCGGGGGTCGCGGGTTCGAGTCCCGTCCGCTCCGCCAACATAAAGACGCAGTGTAATTTATTAACATGCTGTGTAACGAAATTTTGTGCCGACTTAGCTCAGTAGGTAGAGCAACTGACTTGTAATCAGTAGGTCACCAGTTCGACTCCGGTAGTCGGCACCATTAAATTTCGGTGGGGTTCCCGAGTGGCCAAAGGGAGCAGATTGTAAATCTGCCGGCACTGCCTTCGAAGGTTCGAATCCTTCCCCCACCACCATAATAATTCCCTCTTAGTTCAGTCGGTAGAACGGCGGACTGTTAATCCGTATGTCGCTGGTTCAAGTCCAGCAGAGGGAGCCAAATAGAAAAGCCCGCAAGCAATTGCGGGCTTTTTTACGTCTGGGGT
>NZ_FYAK01000009.1:69364-121224 GCF_900185615.1 Photobacterium malacitanum | reverse complement strand
CAAGCTATCAATCTGTTACCGCTCGACTTGCATGTGTTAGGCCTGCCGCCAGCGTTCAATCTGAGCCATGATCAAACTCTTCAATTAAAGTTTTGTTGTTTCTTTCGAAACGGCTCAATGAATACTGTTAAAATATCGATTACTAGAAGCTAGTAATGATATTTGAATTGACTGTGCCAAATAATCCTTCTCTATAAAGAGAGGAGTTATTTGTATTGGTCACTAGTATCATTGATAAATCTTTCGACTTAACTATTCAACGAGTGCCCACACAGATTGCATGGTCAAATTGTTAAAGAACATTAGCGCAATACGTCGTATTGGCTGAGGCTGCGTATATTACTCCGCGCCAATTTAAAGTCAACAAGTTTTTTGAATTTATTTTTCAAAACCCTTTAATGACCTGCCTTGCGTAAGATATATTTAATATTTCTTACCATTTGAATAAAATTCAAATCAAGACTGCGATTTTCACATCTAATATTAAAGGTAAAACCGTAATTAAAGCTTGTGAATTTTTATAAACCGCTTACCGACAAGTTATACACAGGTTGTAATCAAGTTACTAACCGCACGTATTCCGTATCGTTGGGGTGCATTATAGATAGAACGAGAAGGATGACAATTGTTTATTTGGTTTTTTTGGTGCGAATGCTAGTAATACCAACCAAAAGCCACAAAAGAGTCAATTTTCATACAGAAAGACTCTTTGTTGATAGTCGTTATTTGAAAATAGTGCTGACTATTTAACCACTCCATGACTTTTGGTTCATTTATGATGTTTATGAAACAACAAAAGCAGGGTTCAATAACGTTTCACGATCATAACGAAGTGGAAAACCATCGAGATCGTTCACTGTCGCGCCAGCACTTTCAGCAATACATTGACCAGCCGCAGTATCCCACATCATTGTTGGTCCTAAACGCGGATAATATTGAGCTCGTCCTTCAGCGACTAAACAAAACTTTAATGAAGATCCTACTGCCACTAATTTATGCTCACCGAGTTGTTGAAGGTAAGCCTCTAACTCAACCGAAGGATGTGAACGACTACCAACAACTGTTGGTACAGTAGCAGGTAAAAGACGAATGACCTCTTTGCCTGCTTTAGTAACCAGCCAAGCTGTTTTTCCATCACCTAACCAGGCTTTATTTAATGCCGGAGCATAGACAACGGCTAAAATCGGTTTTCCATTCTCAACCAGCGCAATGTTAACAGTGAACTCGCCATTCTTATTGATAAACTCTTTGGTACCATCAAGTGGGTCCACCAGCCAAAAAGATGACCAATGTTGGCGCTGGTGCCAATCAGTCTGTGGTGATTCTTCTGATATGATAGGAATGTCGGGAGTCAGTTGCTGTAATTGACTAATAATAATTTCATTTGCAGCAAGATCAGCAATGGTGACGGGGCTATTATCGTGTTTATTTTCAATGGCTATATTACTATGATAATGCGTCATTATCGATTTACCTGCATCCAATGCAATGGCATATATAGCATCAAGTAATGTGGTCACTTACGGTACTCCTATTACCGATGGTCAAGCAATGATACTTCGATGACGTAAAGCATTAATACATTGCTCAACCAATTCATTAATATTATGACTATCAGCGGCTAAGTGAATTTCAGGCTGTAAAGGCGATTGGTACTCTGCATCAATCCCTGTAAATTGCTTTATTTCACCTGCTCGTGCTTTTTTATACAGTCCTTTAGGATCGCGTTTTTCACATTCAGCTAAAGGCGTATCAACAAACACTTCGATAAACTCCCCCTGTGGCAGTAAATCTCGTACTATTTGTCTTTCTTCACGATGAGGAGATATAAACGCACTCAGTACGATCAATCCTGAATCTGCCATTAATGTGGCAACCTCACCGATACGGCGAATATTTTCACGTCGATCTTGAGCTGAAAAACCAAGATCTTTACACAATCCGTGCCGAACATTGTCACCATCTAACAAATAAGTATGGTAACCCAATGCCAGTAACCTATGCTCTAGCGCGCCAGCAATTGTCGATTTTCCGGCACCACTCAATCCTGTAAACCATAATACACAAGGTTGCTGTTGCTTTTGCTGCCCTCGTTGTTGCTTGGTCACACTATAGCTATGCCAAACAATATTATTGTTATCATCATGAGACTTTGGTGTGGTATTCATAACATATTCCATTGTTAATTTAGTTAAAAGGAAAGACTAATGGGATCAAGATCAACACTACTGTGGAATACACAATCGAGAGCGGTAACCCCAGTTTCAGATAATCTCTAATTTGATAATTACCAACGCTATACACCAACAAATTAGTTTGATAACCATAAGGAGATATAAAACTCGCACTCGCGCCAAAGAGTACGGCCATAATAAACGGCATTGGGTCGACGCCATACCCAAGCGCTAAGCTATAGCTAATAGGAAAAGCTAAGGCAGCAGCTGCATTATTGGTGATCAATTCTGTCAGAACTAATGTTAGTAAATAAACCGCAATTAACCCGCCGTAAACCCCCCAGCCATTAAATGCGGTGATCAAAGCTTGCCCCATATGGTGTGATAAGCCACTGGTGATCATTAATTGCGCCAGTGTTAATGCAGATCCAACAATCACCACAATATCAATCGGAAATCGGCGTCGAAGTTCTGTAAAAGAAATCAGTCCTAATCCAACGAGTAACACCAAATAAATAGCCAATCCTTTTATTAAGGGTAACCAATCAACTAATGCCAATACGATAACACTTAAAAATCCAACTAATACGGTGGCGCTACGACGTTTATCTAAACGTGTACTTGAATCAAGCCCATTAACCAATACAAACTCACGTTCAAGCATAACCCGCTTTTGATTAAACATTTTTCCCGGCACAATAACTAACGTATCACCTGCGCGTAACTCAATATTTCCCAAGCCCCCCGCTAATCGTTCATGACCACGACGAATTGCGACCACAACGGCATCAAAGTTTTCTCGAAATTGGGCATTTTTTAAAGTACGACCACAAATAGCAGCAGAATGGCTAACCACGACCTCCATCATCGACTGGCCATTTAAATGATGCTGTCCAAATAGATGCAAACCGTCGATTTCTTGTAAGGTGGTAACACTTTCAATATCACCACAAAACAATAACCGATCACCTGCTTGTAAGTGTGTGTTAGGACAAACCGGTGCAATGGTTTTACCATCACGAATTAATTCAGCTAAAAATAACCGTCGTAATGCTCTCAATCCATTTTCTGCGACCGTTTTTCCAATCAATGGAGAATCACTTTTAACGCGCGCTTCTAAAAAATAAGGTAATAGCTCTTCGCTATGATCGTCGTTATCAGGTAATAAATAACTCAAGGGTATTAGAATCATTAAACCGATCACTAATACTGCTAAGCCAATCATGGACGGGGCAAAAAATCCCAGACTAGGTAAACCAACATCTTCAACAAAACTATTAATAATAAGGTTGGTTGATGTTCCAATGAGGGTCAGTGTTCCCCCTAAAATAGCAGCATAAGATAAAGGCAGTAATAATTTAGAAGGTGCATGACGCTGATTACGTTTTATCGCGCCAATTAACGACACCACCACCGCAGTGTTATTAGTAAATGAAGATAATAACGCGGTTGATATTCCAAGCTTTGCGACAACTGAGCTATGACCACCTTGTGAAATTTGCCGCCCGACCCAACTTATCAAGCGTGTTTTTTCAAGTGCTATCGATACTAGAATCAATAACACTAAAGTTAATAACGACGGGTTAGTAAAATTTGCGGCAATGGCTGGTAATTCAATTAAATTTGATTGAAAACCAATAAACGCACTGCCAGCAAATAAATACGCGGGTTTAATCTTCGTGGTGAGCAAGCAGAGAATAATCACTACTAGCATTGCCAGCACAGTAGCTTGTTCCCAGCTCATTCACGTTACTCCAGTAATTGACCAATATCTTTGGCATCCCAATGTGGGAAATGTTTGCGAACGAGCGCGTTAAATTCAACTTCAAACGCTGAATAACGACTGCTTTGCTGATCGGCGAGTGCTTCACGAACTAAACCTGCGCCAACAGTGACATTGGTTAAACGATCGATAATGATAAATCCGCCCGTGTCTTTGCAGGTCTGATAGCTATCTGCAGCTATCGCATCATGAAGATTGATTTCACACAAACCAATACCATTAAGCGGTAGCGTCTCGCTAGCAAAAGTTTCAAGACTATTAATATCAACTTGATGACGTATAGCACTCACACTGCCTAAGGTTTTTTTACCTGCGACTTTAATATCATACTGACGCCCAGTCGCGAGTGCGGTCTCCCCCATCCACACGATATCAGCCAGTACATTATTACTTAATGGCACTTCGTCTTCGGCTGCAATCAAAGTATCACCACGGCTGATATCAATTTCATCCGCTAAGGTAACGGTAATTGCTTGCCCTTGAGCTGCGGTTTTCAAATCACCATCAAAAGTAACAATACGCTCAACTGTAGATGTTTTTCCTGAAGGTAATGCGGTTACACGCTGTCCTACATGAATTTCGCCGGAAGCTAATGTGCCAGCAAAACCTCGAAAATCAAGATTAGGTCGATTTACATATTGAATAGGAAAACGTAATGCTGACGAGTCATCACCAGAGAATAAATCTACCTGTTCTAATAGGGTCAATAACGGCTGACCTTGATACCACGCCATCTTGGCACTTTGACTGACAACGTTATCGCCTTCTAATGCCGATAGTGGCAACACTTGAATATTGATCTTAGGATTAAGCTTTTTTGAGAATTGAAGGTATTGCTGCTGAATTTCTTCAAAACGCGTTTGGTCGAAATCAACTAAATCCATTTTATTTACCGCCACAATAAACTGGCGAATACCTAATAGGCTAGCAATGTAAGAATGACGACGCGTTTGATCTAACACACCCTTACGTGCATCAATCAAAATAACCGCAACATCACACGTCGATGCACCTGTTGCCATATTACGGGTATATTGCTCATGCCCTGGAGTATCAGCAATAATGAACTTACGTGCTTTGGTTGAGAAATAACGATAAGCAACATCAATGGTGATCCCTTGCTCACGCTCTGCTTGTAAACCATCGACTAATAAGGCTAAGTCCGGTTTATCGCCTGTGGTACCGACTTTTTGACTGTCGGTATGGATAGCCGCAAGTTGATCTTCATAAATCTGATGCGAGTCATGTAACAGGCGACCTATAAGAGTACTTTTGCCATCATCAACGGAGCCACAGGTTAAAAACCGTAGCAGCGATTTATTATGGTGTTGATCAAGGTAAGCTTCGATACCCAGCTCTGCCACCTGTTGTTCTATGACACTATTCATTATTCTCTCCTTAGAAATAACCCTGGCGCTTTTTCAATTCCATTGAGCCCGATTGATCATGATCGATGGCGCGTCCTTGGCGTTCACTTGAAGTGGCCACCAGCATTTCTTCGATGATCCCCGGTAAAGTATTAGCAGTTGATTCCACCGCTCCTGTTAATGGGTAACATCCTAAGGTTCTAAACCGGACACTTTTTTGTTCAATGGTTTCGCCGGGTTGTAGCTCTAAACGTTCATCATCCACCATAATTAACATGCCATCACGCTCTACAACTGGTCGTACTTGGGATAGGTACAGTGGCACAATTTCAATTTGCTCAAGGAAGATATATTGCCAAATATCGAGCTCAGTCCAATTGGATAACGGGAACACGCGAATACTCTCGCCTTTATTAATCTGACCGTTATAGGTTTTCCATAATTCAGGGCGCTGATTTTTAGGATCCCAACTGTGGTTTTTATCTCGGAAAGAATACACACGTTCTTTGGCTCGCGACTTTTCTTCATCACGGCGAGCACCACCAAATGCGGCATCAAAACCATATTTATCGAGTGCTTGTTTTAGGCCTTGAGTTTTCATAATATCGGTATGCTTTGACGAACCATGGGTAAATGGCCCCACTCCCATCGCGATCCCCTCTGGATTTTGATGAACTAATAAATCAAAACCGTATTTCTTGGCGGTACGATCACGAAACTCAATCATTTCACGAAACTTCCAAGTGGTATCAACATGCAATAGCGGAAATGGAATTTTTCCGGGATAAAAAGCCTTACGGGCTAAATGCAACATCACTGATGAATCCTTACCAATCGAATACATCATTACAGGGTTATCAAACTCAGCGGCGACTTCACGCAAAATATGAATACTTTCTGCTTCGAGTTGCTTGAGGTGGGTTAAACGTTTCGGGTCCATCTCTCTCTCCATGCTATGCCAGCTTCACTACCGCTTCAGGTTGCGGTGATAACTGTTCCTTTGTTGTGAACCAAGCTAATTTATGTGACAACTTAACGACTTCACCGACCACAATTAACGATGGCGAAGCAGCATGCAGTGCTAAATCGGCAAGTTGATCTAATTGTCCGGTTAATACTTTTTGGGTGGTTTGTGTACCGCGCTCAATAATAGCAATAGGCGTTTCAGCGGCGCGGCCATGTTGTAATAACTGCTGTTGAATGTGACTTGATTTCATTAACCCCATATAAATCACTAAAGTTTGATTACCACGGGCTAAAGTTGACCAATCAAGCTGCTTACCATCGGGCTTTAAGTGACCGGTTATAAACATTGCTGTTTGCGCGTAATCGCGGTGGGTTAATGGAATGCCAGCATAAGCAGTGGCGCCAGCTGCTGCGGTAATGCCCGGTACGACTTGAAAATCAATACCAGCCTCTGCTAGCACTTCTAATTCTTCAGCGCCACGCCCAAACACAAATGGGTCACCACCTTTCAGCCTTACAACGCGTTTACCTTGTTGGGCATATTCAACAATTAATCGGTTCGTTTGCTGTTGCGGCACACTGTGAAAACCGGCTTTTTTTCCTACACAGACAAGCTCTGCATCACGGCGTACTAATGCCATCACTTCATCAGAGACAAGGTAGTCATACAGCACCACATCGGCTTGCTGCATTAATTGCAACCCACGTAAAGTTAATAACCCTGCATCACCAGGCCCGGCACCAATTAAAGCAACTTGACCGACAGGCGATGTATGCTGATGTAATTGTTGTTGTAATGCTTGCTGCGCTTCTGTATCGCGACCGACGGCAACCAAATCAGCAAAACGACCATTAAATGCTTGCTCCCAGAAGGCGCGACGACTCGAAAATGAAGGAAGCTTGGCTGCAAGGTAACCTCGAAAACTACCCGCCAGCGTTGCCATCTTGCCTAAATGCTGAGGGAGTATTGCTTCTAATTTTTGACGTAATAACCGCGCTAAAACTGGGGCTTTACCTGATGATGAAATGGCAACAATGATAGGAGAACGATCGACAATAGAGGGCACAATAAAACTACAACGCTGCGTATCATCCACTACATTGACTAATACTTGACGTTGATTAGCTGATTGATACACCAACGCATTAAGTGCTTTATGTGGCGTTGCAGCAATAGCCAAAAAAACACCATCGAGATCGCTCGGTGAAAATGCTTCGCTAATATAACGAACTTGACCTGCAGCAATAGCCGCTTCAAAGTCAGCATTAAGCTTTGACGCTATCACACCGACATCAGCTCCAGCTTTTAATAACATCCTTGTCTTGCGCCATGCGCTATTGCCACCACCGACAACCACACATGGTCGACGTTTTAAGTCTGCAAATATTGGCAAATAATCCATTGTTCACTCTCCATTGTTGCTCTGTTACCACTATAGAGAGGCTGCGATATTACTTGAAATTCTAAAGTTTCATTTTTTATACCTAAAAGTTTGGTTGGAACAATGGTCCTTAATTTTTGAGCACCGAATAGAATGATCAACCATGAATAAATACAAACTAAATATAAATAGCTAATAGCAAGCCTAATGAAGCATATTCAAATATCACTTCGAACCTAAGTTATGCTTTTTCTTTCTTAATTTAATTAACGCGTTGTGCTTTTAAGTGTGTAATTGCTATTTGTTGGCGGCTTAATAATAGCTATGCATATAAAAAATGAGAGTTAAAGCACAATTACGTGATAGGTGGCGATAGTATTCGCATAAGATTTGCTATTTTAGGCGCGCTTTTCTTGCCTACCCTTTTGGAGATTCACATGACACTAGCTGTTAAACCTTTATCTATCGCGGTATTGGGCGGACTACTGTTGCTTGCAGGTCCTGCAAATGCAGAAACGATTAAATTACGTATTCTTGAAACAACTGATATTCATACCAATGTGATGGATTATGATTACTACAAGGATAAGCCAACCGATAAGACGGGTTTAGTACGTACTGCGACTTTGGTTGAGAAAGCACGCGCAGAAGTAACAAACAGTGTGTTAGTGGATAACGGTGATTTGTTGCAAGGTAGCCCTATGGGTGATTACATGGCGGCAAAAGGCATAAAAAAAGGCGAAGTTCATCCGGTTTATAAAGTCATGAACCAGCTTGGTTATGCTGTTGGTAATATTGGTAACCATGAATTTAACTATGGTTTAGATTTCCTTGATACCAGTATTGAAGGTGCTAACTTCCCTTACATCAATGCCAACGTATATGATCTAAAAACAGGTAAAAACTTATTCACACCTTATCTTATTAAGGATTACACCTTTAAAGATAATGATGGCAACAACCAAAAACTAAAAATTGGTTATATCGGTTTTGTACCACCGCAAATTATGGTGTGGGATAAAAACAATCTTGAAGGCAAAGTAGAAGCCAAAGACATTAAACAAACCGCTGAAAAGTTTATTCCACAAATGAAAGCGGAAGGGGCTGATATTATTATCGCCATTCCACATTCAGGCGTATCAGCTGACCCATATAAAGTGGGCGCAGAAAACTCAGTCTACTTCCTGACTCAAGTTGAAGGAATTGATGCGATCGCTTTTGGTCACTCACATGCCGTATTCCCTAGTAAAGACTTTGCCAGCCTACCTGGTGCTGATATTGAAAAAGGCACTATCAATGGTATTCCAGCAGTAATGCCGGGCCGCTGGGGCGATCACGTCGGTATTATGGATTTAGTATTAGACAAAGACGGTAATAGCTGGAAAGTAACCTCTGCTCAAACTGAAGCGCGTCCGATTTTTGATAAGGCTAACCAACAACCATTAGTAAAAGCCGATCCTAAATTAGTTGCAGCAGTGACAATTGATCATAACGCTACTCGTGATTTTGTGAATCAGCCAATTGGTAAAGCTAGCGATGTGATGTACAGCTATTTAGCATTGGTTCAAGATGATCCAACAGTACAAATCGTCAACCTTGCGCAGAAAGACTATGTTGAACGCTTTATTCAAGGCGATCCCGATCTTGATGGTCTACCTGTATTATCAGCAGCGGCACCATTTAAAGCCGGTGGTCGTGGTAATGACGCAGGTAACTACACTGAAGTAGAAGCAGGACAACTGACATTCCGTAATGCCGCTGACTTATACTTATACCCAAATACACTGGTTGCAATGAAAGTGACGGGTAAAGAAGTTAAAGAGTGGCTTGAATGTTCAGCAGCACAGTTTAACCAAATTGATGTTAATAGTGATAAACCACAAGGTTTAATTAACTGGGATGGTTTCCGTACTTACAACTTTGATGTCATTGATGGCGTCAAATACAACATTGATATTTCACAACCAGCTAAATACGATGGCGAATGTAAGCTAATTAATCCAACCGCGAACCGAATTAAAGATTTAAGCTTTAATGGTAAACCGATCGATTTAAAGCAAACGTTCTTAATTGCAACTAATAATTACCGTGCTTACAGCGGCAAGTTTGCGGGCACAGGCGAAGCATTTATTGCCTTCGCATCACCGGATGAGAACCGCACTGTATTGTCGGATTACATCAGTCGTGTTAGCAAACAAAAAGGTCAAGTAGTACCAAGTGCTGATAACAACTGGCACTTCACGCCGCTGACAAGTGATAAGCAGTTAAACATTCAATTTGAAACAGCAAACAGCGATAAAGCGGCAACGTTTATTAAAGAAAAAGGCCAATACCCAATGCAAAAAGTAAGCACCACTCCGGGTGGGTTTGCGATTTACCAATTGGATCTTCAGCCTAAAAAATAATCACTATATTAAGTAACATCAATATACCGCAACCTTGGTTGCGGTATTTTTTTGATACACTACTGCTACAGCCTCTTTAAATGTTAGATAACCTATGCCATCTAAAAACCACGTTGAATTAACCACTTTTTTAACCCAACTTGGTGCTGATACAGCAACCATTAACGATGTGGTTGCCGTTGCAGAACAACTAGAACTACCCACTCGACATATTCTATTACACCAAGGACAAACGCCAACCCATTGCTACTTTCTGTTAAATGGTCTTTGTCATGCGTGCTACCTTACGGATCAAGGTAAACAATTCAGTAAAGAGTTCTACTGGGATCAAGATGTAATTATTGGCTTTGAAAGTTTAATCACTAACGCACCTTCAGCATTTTTATTAGAAACATTATCTGCCAGTCAATTAATCATGTTGCCAATCAGCTTATTCCAACAATGGCGTCAGCAACAACATCCACTTTATCAAGCATTATTAGAACGCCAATTACTGCATAAAGAACACAAAGAACGCTTTATGTTAATGCACACGCCAGAACAGCGATTACAATTATTTTGCGACCATTTTCCAGCGTTAGTCGGCCGTATTACCGATTACCAATTAGCGTCTTACTTAGGGATTACTTCTATTAGCCTCAGTCGTATTAAAAAACGGATTGCAAGTAACGATATTATTGAGAAAAGTTAACCATTGTTAATTTCATGACGAATAAATATCGATACACTCGAAGCATACTTAACAAGGACTTCAATCATGACAACTTGGCAATGTTTACCCTTTGAACAGCTGACCACCCACCAGCTTTATGACCTTTTAAAACTACGTTCCGACATATTTTGTGTTGAACAAAACTGTGTGTACCCCGATCTTGATGATCATGATCGTGCCGACAATGTTTATCACTTACTCGGTTATGCTAATAATGAGTTAGTCGCGTACTTACGTCTCTTAGCACCAGGGGTAACCTATGACAATGTCAGCATTGGTCGAGTGGTAGTAACACCAAACCAACGTAAATCAGGATTAGGGCATCAATTACTGCGTCAAGGGTTAGCACATGCGGAAGCAATTTGGCCGCAGCAATTAATTGAAATTGGCGCTCAACAATACTTAGTTGATTTCTATCAATCACACGGCTTTACTCAGACCTCTGAAATGTACCTTGAAGACGGTATCCCTCACGTTGATATGCAATTATTGCAAGAGCTGGTGTAATGCGGTGGTCCGCCGTTTCAATAGGTATTGCGATTTTAATTTGCGGCAATTTATCGTCATCATTATCTGATGTGGCTGTAAAACTATTAAATGGTAGCGTATCAGCATTTCAATATATGTTTATTCGCCAATTATTAAGTGTGATGCTAATTACACCGTTATGGTTACGGTTACCCTCTGCCCAACGTGATATTGGCCATTGGAAAATTAATGCTATTCGTGCGCATCTGGTATTAGCGGGTAGTGGCATGTTACTGATTGCCATAACCTATTTACCATTAGCAACCGCTAATGCCCTGTTTTATGCTGCACCGTTATTGATGCTGCCACTCTCCATGATCATTTTAGGTGAACGCCCAAATAAACAAAAAGTACTGGCAACTGCAATCGGCTTTATTGGCATAGTGATAGTGTTACGGCCAGAGCAGTTTCATTGGGCAGCATTTGCTGCTTTAGGCACGGCGTCTACCTTAGCGCTGTATAATGTTTTAGTGCGAAAACTGCCACCACAGCAGCCGATTATCAGTACTCTGTTTTGGACGGGTATTTTATCATTACCAGTATCGAGTCTATTAGCGTATCAATATTGGCAACCGTTACAGACCGAGCAATGGCTATTAATTACGGCAAGCGCGATATTCACATTAGGCTATCAAGGGAGTTGTGTTGCGGCATACCGTCAAAGTGAAACCTATAAAATTGGCCTTGCAGAATATTCAGGGCTGATATTCGTGACAGTTTTTGGTTATTTATGGTTTAACGAAACACCTGATTGGCTCACTGGATTAGGTATTTTACTGATTATAGTGCCAATGGCGCCATGGCCAAAACGTCGTTATCGTAACAATACCTTTATCCATGATAGCGATTAAAAACAAATCAGCCGCCAAGCTGACTTATAAGTAAGACAGATTCATTGGCGGCTGGTTGGTTTAGATCCAATTACAATCGAATTTATTGACGATAGAAACGTCCACTCGCATTTCTTGCATATGACGCAGAAATACCATTGCCTTGAATTTGTAAGCCGTCAATTTTACCTTGGCTATTTTGACGGTAACGTAATGTTTGTCCGGCTTGAATACGGCTAATTGGCTTACCCGCACCTTCAATATTCGCTATTGCATAAAGATCACCTAACGGTAAATTCTTATCACGGAAAATATTCGCTAGTGTTTCTCCAGCCGGCACTTTTAAACTGTACCACTTACCAGCAATACCCGCAGGTTGGTTCGCTACCACTGATGTCGGCTGGGCTTTAGGTGGAGCCGCTTTTGATACTACGACAGGTTTATGGGTTGTAGGATCAATGGTATAGACTTTACCGCCATTAATTGGGTAAATTTTTGATGCCATAGGTTTACGCTCTGGTGCCGGGCCGCGATCTTCCATTCCCCCTGTAGCTTTCATTCCTGCATCTTCTTTAATGTCAGCGCTATCTAATACTACATCGGTACGTTTAACCACTCTTTGCTTACCACTGCCATCAGGATTATTTTCTGCCTGAATATTTGGACCGGAGCTAACTTGGCTTGCAACATCACTATTGCCTAGGTTTAGTGAGATATCACGTCGCATCGGTACATTACCCGCCCCTCCTTCTAATTCCTGTTCTGACGGTAACATTAACACGCCAATAAATATCGGAATTAAAATGATCAACGCCCAGCGATGAAAACGTGGAAAACGCTGCCATACCTGACCAATGCCAGCTATACGCTCACCACACTTTGCCTTCATCACACCAATATTAAATGTTACTGGCGGTTGACGGCGGCCGTTTTTTTTATTTGAACGGCGATTTACCTTTCCCATATACAGCACTCCGAAGCTTCATATGTCACGCAATTAGCGAATATTAGTTACAAACATTTACCCGATGGGGGCGAAACTGTTATCCTGCTTACTTTAATTCATTCTACATTAAGAGATGACAATAATGTCTGACGTTAAACTAGATACAGTTGAGACTAAAGCAAGCTACGGTATTGGTCTACAAATGGGCCAACAACTAGCACAAAGTGGTCTTGAAGGCCTAAACGTAGCAGCAATTGCTAAAGGTATTGCAGCTTCTCTTGCTGGCGAGATGCCAGAAATCGAAGTTGACGAAATCAACAATGCACTACGTGAACTTCACACAGCAGCAGACGCTGCACGTCAAGAGCAAGCTAAACTAGCTGCTGCTGACGGTGAAGCATTCTTAGCTGAAAATGCACAGCGTCCAGAAGTTACAGTTACTGATTCAGGTCTTCAATACGAAGTTCTAGTTGAAGGTAACGGTGAAATTCCAACTTCTGACAAGCAAGTTCGTGTGCATTACCACGGTATGCTAACAGATGGCACTGTTTTTGACAGCTCTGTATCTCGTGGCCAACCTGCAGAATTCCCTGTAACTGGCGTGATCGCTGGTTGGGTTGAAGCTCTTCAAATGATGCCTGTAGGTTCTAAGTGGAAACTATCTATTCCACAAAACCTTGCTTACGGTGAGCGCGGCGCAGGTGCTGCAATCCCTCCGTATGCGGCACTAGTATTTGAAGTTGAGCTACTAGATATTCTTTAATATCGTAAGCTGAACATATAAATAAACGGCGCTTTAAGCGCCGTTTTTTATAATTGCAATAAACTGTTAACCAATAAAAAAAGCATTACAATTTGATAAATCTTCACTAGGATTGACATACCCAAGTCAATTTCTAATTTTAAAGACTTCGGTATTTATCTTTACTAAGGAGTCTCTCAATGAAAAAACGTCGTATCGTAACGACTCTCACTGCAGTTGCATTATTATCATCAAGTGCAATGAGCCATGCATTCAGCCTATCTGATGTCACGAGTGCTTTAGGGGGAGAAAACAGTGATCAAATTACCCAACAGATCGCAGATAACCCACTGACAAAAAATCTTATTTCTGAGCTTGGTGTCAAACCTGAACAAGCTGCAGGTGGCGCAGGTGCTTTATTAGGCTTAGCAGCAAGCCAACTTTCAGGCCCACAAGGCAATGAACTTTCAAAATTAATCCCTGGTGCTGAAAAGCTAACAGACTCACTACCAATGGGATTAGGTCAATTGCTAAGTAACCAAGCTAATATTGATAAAGTATTCTCATTGCTCGGAATGGATCCAAGCATGATCAATAAATTCATTCCCGTTATCACTCAATTCTTAGGCCAGCAAGGTGCAAGTAATGCCCTTTTAGGTGCATTAGATAAAGTTTGGGCACCAGCTGCTGCTGCTACAAAATAAGCAGACTCAACAGCAATAACCGACAAGGCAGCGTCTAAACGCTGCCTTGTTTTTTTATTAAACGTCGATATTTATCGGAGTATCAAATACCAGAACCATGCGATTCGGTATCATTATCTTCATGTAATCCACATTCACGCTTAAGACCAAAAAAGCGCGTTTCTTGCTCGGTCATACCCGGTTGCCATTTAACGGTGGTATGGGTATCCCCGACCGATAAATAGTCTTGCTGTTTTAATGGATGATAAGGTAGCCCGTGTTGTTGCAAGTAAGCATCGATATCTTCATTACTCCAATCTATCACTGGCAAAAATTTAAACCGCCCATTTTGAATCGCTAACACTGGCAATGTCGCTCGAGAATCTGCTTGCTCACGGCGTAAACCAGAAAACCAGGTACTCACATTGAGTTCATTTAATGCTCGTCGCATTGGCTCGACTTTATTAAGCTGGTTATATTGTTTAATCCCATCTACACCTTGTAGCCACAATTGACCATAACGTGCTTCTTGCCATGCGGCACTTTGTTTGGCGCTGTAGACATGAAGATTGAGGTTTAACTGCTTGGTTAAACTATCAATAAACTGATAGGTTTCAGGAAATAAATACCCGGTATCGGTTAGCACCACTACAATATTCGCTTTCGCTTGCGTGACCAAATGTAGCATCACTGCCGATTGGATTCCAAAACTAGAAGCTAACGCAAACTCCCCCTCAAGGTTCTCTAATGCCCATTGTACTCGTTGTTGCGCTGTCAGTGTCTCCAGCATGGCATTAATCTCAGCCAACTGAATAATTTGACTCACTTTTGGCAGTTCAAGCAACTCAGCCAGTTGAAATTTAGGCATAGAAATCCCTCATCGATATTTTTACTTCATCAATAATGCCAGCGCGAATGGTAAAATCACCAAAACCTTCATTCTGTTGACGCTCCGTTGCCCAGCGTCCAACTAAACTGTCCATTTCATCCATAATTTGAGCTACGGTAATATTCTCGCGATACATTTTTGGTACACGAGTACCGTTACGGTTACCGCCTAAATGAAGGTTATAGCGTCCTGGGGCTTTACCTACGAGGCCGATTTCAGCCAACATCGCGCGGCCACAACCATTTGGACACCCTGTGACACGCAGAATAATATTCTCATCTTCATTCAAGCCGTGTTTTGCTAAAATTCCTTCAACGTCAGTCACGAATTCAGGCAGAAAACGTTCAGCTTCCGCCATCGCCAGTGGACAAGTTGGCAACGAAACACAAGCCATTGAGTTTTTACGTTGTTCACTGACACTGTCATCCATCAAACCATGATCACGGGCTATCTGCTCAATCTTGGCTTTATCTTTTGCCAATACACCCGCAACAATTAAGTTTTGGTTAGCCGTCATGCGAAAATCACCGTGATGAATCTTAGCAATCTCAGCCACACCTGTTTTTAGTGGCTTATTTGGATAATCTAATAAACGTCCATTTTCAATAAACAGCGCTAGGTGATGCTTACCGTCGATACCTTCAACCCAACCAATACGATCACCACGTTCGGTAAACTCATAAGGTCGACTGTCCTCAAACTTAATCCCAGCACGCTTTTCAACTTCGGCTTTAAATACATCACTACCGACGCGATCTAAGGTGTATTTAGTCTTGGCATTTTTACGGTTGGAACGATTTCCCCAATCGCGTTGAGTGGTGACTACCGCTGCTGCAATATCTAATGTTTTCTCTAATGGAATAAAACCAAAATCATCAGCACGACGAGGATAGGTCGAGTGATCACCGTGAGTCATTGCCAGTCCACCACCGACTAAAACATTAAAACCAACTAATTGGCCATTGTCTGCAATCGCAATAAAGTTAAGATCATTGGCATGAACATCAACATCATTTTGCGGCGGAATAACCACCGTGGTTTTAAACTTCCGCGGCAAATAATTACTGCCTAAAATTGGTTCTTCATCAGTTGTTTCTCGTTTTTCTCCATCTAACCAAATTTCCGCATAAGCACGGGTTTTAGGTAATAGGTGCTCACTGATCTTTTTCGCCCACTCATACGCTTGTTGATGAAGTTCAGATTCTACGGGATTGGTGGTACACAGCACGTTACGGTTAACATCTCCTGCTGTTGCAATCGAATCAATACCCATTTTATTTAGCGTTTGGTGCATCAGCTTAATATTAGGTTTTAGTACCCCATGAAACTGAAACGTTTGACGAGTTGTTAAACGGATACTGCCATAAGAGGTGTGCTCATCGGCAAATTTATCAATCGCAAGCCATTGCTTGGGTGTGATCACTCCTCCCGGCATACGCGCACGCAACATTACATTTTGGAGTGGCTCTAATTTTTGCTTGGCACGCTCAGCACGAATATCACGATCATCTTGCTGATACATGCCATGAAAGCGAATTAACTGAAAGTTATCAGCGGTAAAGCCACCGGTAATGCGATCCCCAAGATCTTGTTCAATGGTGCCACGAAGAAAATTACTCTCGCGCTTTAGACGTTCGTTATCTGATAATTTTTGCTCTGTCATTAGTACACATCCCTTTGATAGCGCTTATCCTTACGCAGCTCGTTAAGATACTGCTCAGCCTGCTCGCGCGTTTTATTCCCTTGCTGCTCAATCACAGTTAACAAGGCTTGATGAACATCTTTTGCCATATGAGTTGCATCACCACAGACATAAACATGTGCGCCTTGTTGTAACCACTGCCATACCTGTACTGATTGCTCTAAAATGCGTTGCTGAACATACACCTTCTCGGCTTGATCGCGACTAAAAGCGACATCCATCTGAGTCACAACTCCAGATTTTAAATATTTTTGCCACTCAACTTGATAGAGAAAATCTTCAGTAAAGGTTCTATCGCCAAAAAATAACCAATTCTTACCACTTGCTTCACGGTTTTCACGCTCTTGAACAAAGGCACGGAACGGTGCAATACCGGTTCCCGGACCAATCATGATCACTGGCGTATTATCATCGACAGGCAATTTAAAGTTATTGTTGGCTTCAACAAACACTTTCACTGCATCACCTTGCTCTAAGCGCTGGGCTAAAAAGCTTGATGCGCCACCTTGGCGTTGCTCATTCGCTTTTTCAAACTCAACCACACCAACGGTTAAGTGCACTTCTTCACCTACTTCTTGTTGGCTTGAGGCAATAGAATATAAACGGGGCGTTAAACGGCGTAATAAACCGAGTAATTGCGCTGCGGTTAAGGATGTCTTCTTCTCAGCGAGTACATCAATAATTTGATTTTTGGCAGCATACTTGCGCAACTTTTCACGATCATCCACCAGCTTTTGTAACTTTTTACTACCTGAAAGTTCCGCATATTTAGTTACAAATTGTGGATTTGATGCGGTAATTTCATATTGAGTAATGAGTGCATCACGCAGGCTTAAAGTGCTGCCATCAACATAGACTGAAGTATCAGCTTCTAAGCCAAGTTTAGCTAAAATGGTATCTGCCAATTGGGGGTCATTTTCAAACCATACCCCGAGTGCATCACCTGGTTGGTAAGTTAACCCTGACTCTTCTAAGTCAATTTCAATATGACGCACATCTTTGTCTGAACCACGACCAGTGATTTTCTGGCTAACCGATAAACTGGCACTAAATGGGTGGTGTTTATTATAAACCGTAGTCGCAGCTTGATGTTGGCCTACAGGTAATTGCACCACTTCGGCTGCACCGGTTGATAACGTTTGTTGGGTTTTTTCCAATACCTGCAACTGCCATTCAGCCGCTGCTGCATCATAATCAACATCACAATCTAATCGCTCTAGCATTGGCTGAGCACCTAATTTTGCTAGGTATTGATCAAAATCTTTTGCCGTTTGACAGAAAAACTCATAACTCGAATCCCCTAAACCAATAACGGCATAATGTAAGTCTGGTAATTTAGGCGCTTTTTTTGATTGTAAAAACTCATGTAACTCAACGGCATCATCAGGAGCCTCACCTTCTCCATGTGTTGAAGCAACAATGATGACATGGGTTTCTTTAGCCAGATTTTTACCTTTAAAATCACCAGCAGAAACCAGCTTAACGGCAATATCTTGTGCCTGAGCTTGTTGTTGTAACGCTTCAGCAACCCCTTTGGCATTGCCTGTTTGTGATGCATAAATAATGGTTAATTGGCCTGCAGGCTTGGCTGCGGCAAGTACATTTGACGAAGGGGTAGCAGTTGCTGCTGGCGATTGAGATTGACTCAAGCCCCAAAAATAACCACTGATCCAAGCCAGCTGTTGGGGTGATGATTCTGCAGCCGCTAACTTGAGTTGATCTATTTGTTGATCATTGAGTGGGCTAGCTAAAGCTGATAGTTGATTGATTGACATAGCACGACGATCCCTATTCATTGCGTTATGTTAGAGTAGCTATTTAAGCTAATAACAAGAAAGAATAGATAAGAATGTTTTATAACCATTTGTAAGGTTAATCGCACAAAAAAACCAAACAGTGATATCACTATTTGGTTTTTAAATCAGGGCAAGTAAGTAATATTTAATATTCGTCAGCTATTCTAACCTGTTGAAAACCAACATCAAAAGCCTGCTGTGTCGCACTATCGATATCACCATAGCATTGCTCACTACCCGTGATATCCGTTAATGGTACTAAACCACCACGACGGTGACGAAATTCAACAATATAACCGCTATTAATCGATGGCTCGACCAATGCCTCAACAAGATCTTGGCGAGCATATAGGTGTTTCAATTCAGTCAATGTCATCACTTACTCCCCCTAATACCGATATTACTAATCAGTTTACTTACCTTTAAAAGTGGTACATAAACCCAATTAGCGCCAATAAAAAAACCACGAAATAATCGTGGTTTTATAACTGGATCACAGAATATTGGTTAACAGTTAATTAAAAATCAACTTCTACACCAGCAAACCATCCGTTTAGCTCTACATCACTTGAATCAGATTTCTTAAAGTCATAATCCATCATACGGTAACCCGCACGTAGATTAAGATCAGCAGCAATCAAACCTAAGCTGTATTTCACGCCCGCTTGACCATCAAACAAACGCGTGCCGTCATACTTACCTGCATTCGCTTGAGCAAAAACTGCAAGTGGTGTTGCTGGAATACCTAACTCGGCAGCAGCGTAAACTGTTGGCTGCCAATCACTAAAACTGTTCTGATGCTGAATTTTAACACCAGCAAACTTAGTCATTGTTACACCTAAATCAAGCGCGACTAAATCGTTATCAAGAATTTCATAGTAAGCGGTGAAATCACTTTGCTCAAAATTCACATTACCAGTATCAATATCGTTATAACGTACCATCACGTTAGGCACTAAAGGGATAAAATGCTCTAAAGATGCGTAATAAGATGTTGAGGTATCATCACTTTTATGACCATTTACTTTTGCATTTGTAAACCATGCATCCGCACCCACTTTGACACCTAATAAGGTATCAGCTTGGGCTGGAAGGGCTGCCGCTAGCGTCATTGCTGCTGCAATTGAAAGCACCACTTTTTTCATGCCGAGTCTCCGCTCTTTAACATTTTATGTAATTAATCGCACAAAATTATATCAGAAGCCGTATAAAAACTCTGCAACCAATCGCAGTTAATAGCGACGATGACGTGAGGCCTGCTGTTTATCAGCGTTACGCTCACGAAAGAACCAAATCCCCAACGCAATAACAATGATCCATGGTAGCAGTTTAAATACCAAACCTAACATTCCAACAACCGCCATCACGGCAAACCCCGCAGCAACAGCAATCAATAATCCAATCAAACTGACACCGGTAAACACCAACACCAAGGTAAAAGCGACTAAAAACAGAAACTCAAACATAGATTATCCTTTTCTTTTACTGCGTCATTCACATAAAGCCACAGTGCTGAATTAATTATTACCTACAATACTGCACAATCCACGCCAACTCTAAATTAATTATTTTGTTTATTTTTCATAGATATAAAAAAACGCCAATATATCAAATATTGGCGTTTACCATTTATTAGTCAATTTCACCTTACACTCGTAAAATTCACCACATTAATCTATACCGTTAAAATAGCGCTACACATCTAATTCAGCAGGAATTTTTGCTAGTGCTTGTTGCACCACTTCAATACCAGCTCCTGGCTTATGGGCATTTTCACTAATGTGTCGGCGCCACTGACGCGCACCAGGCATACTTTGGAATAAACCTAACATATGACGAGTAATATGGCCTAAATATGAGCCATTCGCGAGTTGGCGTTCGATATAAGGATACATCGCCTCAACCACTTCGCGACGTTTCATTACAGGACGATCACTACCAAATAAGCGCTGATCAACCTCAGCCATTAAGTATGGGCTTTGGTATGCTTCACGGCCGACCATCACACCATCAAGATGCTGGAGATGCTGCTCCATTTCTTCAAAAGTTTTAATGCCACCATTGATTGCCATCGTCAGCTGTGGAAAATCTTGCTTTAATTGATAAACACGTGGGTAATCCAGTTCTGGAATTTCACGATTTTCTTTTGGACTTAAGCCTTTTAGCCAAGCTTTACGGGCATGAATAGTAAAGTTATCACAGCCGCCTTTCTCTGATACCGTTTGAATGAAGTGGGTTAAAAACTCATAAGAATCTTGATCATCAATACCAATACGAGTTTTTACAGTAACAGGAATATCAACGACTTCACGCATCGCTGCTACACATTGTGCCACAAGATCCGCTTCACCCATCAAGCAAGCGCCAAACATACCATTTTGAACACGATCAGAGGGGCAACCAACGTTTAAGTTAATCTCATCATATCCACGTTCAACTGCTAACTTTGCACACCGCGCAAGATCGACTGGGTTTGAGCCACCTAGTTGTAACGCTAATGGATGCTCTTCTTCGTTATACGCTAAGAAATCACCTTTACCATGGATGATCGCGCCTGTTGTTACCATTTCAGTGTACAACAATGCTTCTTTACTCATTAAACGATGAAAGTAACGGCAATGACGATCAGTCCAATCCAGCATCGGTGCGACGGAAAAACGAGCGGTAGGATACATACTACAATATTCCTTAAATATTAAGTGGTTATAGCAAATACCACCTACGGGTATTGCAATATACTTCATCCTACTTAGGCTTTTTTAGCAATAAAGAAGCGGATGAGGGACAATTTAGGAGCCACGAACTGTCCTAAAATATCGTTTGAGGCGCGGATTCTACCTTAAAATAGTCACTGTCACCATTGTTACCCTAAACCAAAAAAACGCTCGAAACCCACGGATAGAGTTTCGAACGCCAAAAGTTATTTTACTTTAGAACTAAAATTTATAATCGACAGACCATACAACTTGTTCAGTTGCTTTTAGACGTGTATTGGCTTGGCTATAATTTTGATCTAAATAACGGTAAGTTAAATCGCTAGAAATGGTATTCGTCAATTGGATATTTGCACCTACTTGCCCCCCCCAAACAAAATCAGTCGCACTTTGTGCACCAGCATTAGAGTATGAGATACGATCATGTGAAATTCCCATTGACGGGCCTGCAAAAAGGTTAATTGTAGAAGTGACAGGCATTAAATAGTCATAAGAAGCTAAGAATAGGTTTTGAGTGTGCTTTGCTTTAGCGTCCTCAATCGAGTAACGATCTTTTTTATAACCATATGTCGCACTCAAACGATGGTGGTCATTGACAATAACACCGGCACGTAATTGATAACTGGCATCCTCGCTATGTTTTTTTGCATCGCCTTTAAAGGTATCTATTTGATATCCTATACCGCCACCAATAAAGCTTTCTAGATTACTTTGTGCCATCACATTTGATGATAATACGCTTGAAAATAATGCCACTGCTAATAGACTTTTTTTCATTATTTAATTCCTTTTGTTTACGGTAACACCGTTTATAGATAAATAACTTACAACGTGTTTTAAGTGTTGAATTTATTTGTCACTCGTAAACTAAAACAGGTTAACTGTACCGCAACTTAATGAATTATAAGGATATTAGTTATCTTACTCGAGCCTGAACAGCTGTAACTAAATAACATTAACACCTTCAATAAAATGTAACCATATGTGTAGCACACTCGATAATGATAAGTAGGTTATCAAACAATTTCAGAATAGTACTTGATAGAATAATACGAGGATTGTGGAGGATATTTAATAACGAAAAAGGCCTTGAACAATCGTTTGTTCAAGGCCTTTTCAATATTCTTGTTAACGTCAGAGCAATGCTTTGGCTAACAACAAAAACGTTACTTAGTCATGTTACCGCTTTTGTACATTGAAGAGAATACAGGCGTGTAAAGAGCAACGATTTTATTAATGATACCAGACATTTTTCTACCTTAAAGATTAAGCTATTTATGTATAACCATCGCCTAATTTCTAAATATTTAAGGCATCGGTCACGTTTCGATGGGCGTCATTATAGGTATTTTGTATTAGTTGAGAAATGAAAAAAACACTACCTAGACATTAGTTTTTCTAATCTTATATTAATGGCTATTTGTATGATGATCATACCCCTCATTAAATATAAATTAACACTGAATTAGATGCGATATACGGCCACGAATAGAATCAAATCTACCATCATAATAACTAAACACCGCAACTATCCTCCATACATTTATAAGCCACTATAACGATTATCATTGATGATAACGTGATCATTAACACGTAATCTCTTTCATCATCGCTATTGCATACTAAGTGTGAGTATGTTTTCAAGTAGCTGTGATAAAATAACAACATAATGACGTTTTTTTGAGGCTCTATGACGGTTCAAACTCAACTGCTAGCCAAAGCACAACTGCTCTGTGATCAACGCGGGGTAAGAATGACACCCCAGCGATTAAAAGTACTGGCACTGATCATTAATCATCATAGTTCTATTAGCGCTTATGAATTACTTGATTTACTTAAAGCATCAGAACCCCAAGCTAAACCACCAACGGTTTATCGCGCTTTAGATTTTCTATTAGCACAAGGGTTTGTGCATAAAGTAGAGTCAACCAACAGCTATATTGCCTGTTGTGTGCTAGGTCATGCAGAGCATTGCTCACAATTATTAATTTGTGATAAATGTGGATTTGTTGAAGAAACTCACGATGATGAACTAGCAAAGCTGTTACGTATAAAATCAGAGCAATATAGTTTTACGAGTAAGCATCACGTAATTGAAAGCCATGGTATTTGCCATAAATGCCAGCAAGCTAACCACGACTAATCCAATGTTAGTGCTATCACAAATGGTGGTAGCACTCTTTCGCTATTCACAAACTATCGTGATGATATTAAACACAGTATTAATTAACGTTAGCTCAAACATAAAAGCATAATAAAAAACTACTCATTGTCATAAATTCGATCTAGACTGAGCCAGTCATAAGCACCTAGTTACCTATTAGCTATGACTACTACTATTAGTCTATAAGGGAAAGACGTACATGAGTAAACTGACTGGAACCGTAAAATGGTTCAACGACGATAAAGGCTTTGGTTTTATTTCTGCTGCCGATGGTAAAGATGTGTTTGTTCACTTCAGTGCTATTCAGGCTCAAGGACGTAAAACATTACGTGAAGGCCAAAGTGTTGAGTTTATCGTAACTGATGGTCAGAAAGGCCCCCAAGCTAGTGATGTTGTTGCACTATAACAGTACAAAAAGCAAAAAATAAAAAACGCCGCAGTCATAATGATTGCGGCGTTTTATTTTATCGGCTAACTCTTTAACCAATAATCGGCATTATGCACGCCATTGTTTAAATGCATTGATCAAGCCATTGGTTGAGCTATCGTGGCTCACAACACTTTCGTTGCTATTTAGCTCAGGTAAAATTTGGTTAGCCAGCTGCTTACCAAGTTCTACACCCCACTGATCAAAACTAAAGATGTTCCAAATAACACCTTGAGTAAAGATTTTGTGTTCATATAACGCAATCAACGCGCCTAATGTATATGGTGTAATTTCTTTAAGCAGAATAGAGTTCGTTGGACGGTTGCCTTCAAACACTTTAAATTCAGCTAACTCATCGATTTCTTGCTGTGATTTACCTGCAGCAACAAATTCAGCTTCTACTGTCTCGCGGCTCTTACCAAATGCTAATGCTTCTGTTTGAGCAAAGAAGTTAGCCATTAGTTTAGGATGGTGATCACCTAATGGATTGTGGCTAATTGCCGGTGCAATAAAGTCACATGGAATTAATTTAGTACCTTGGTGAATAAGCTGATAGAACGCATGTTGACCATTGGTACCAGGCTCGCCCCAAATGATAGGACCAGTTTGGTAATCTACTGGTTTACCGCCACGATCAACATACTTACCATTAGACTCCATGTTACCTTGTTGGAAGTAAGCAGGGAAACGGTGCATATATTGGTCGTAAGGAAGAATAGCTTCTGTTTCAGCGCCGTGGAAATTATTGTACCAAATACCAATTAACGCCAAGATCACTGGTAACTTTTGCTCTAGCGGTGCTTGAACAAAGTGGTTATCCATTGCATGACCACCTTCAAGTAACTTAACAAAGTTATCAAAACCAACCGCTAAGCTAATTGAAAGACCAATCGCAGACCATAGTGAGTAACGGCCACCTACCCAATCCCAGAACTCAAACATATTATCAGTATCGATACCAAACTCAGCCACTGACTCTGCATTCGTAGAAAGCGCTGCAAAGTGCTTCGCCACGTGGGCTTTATCTTCGGCCATTGCTAAGAACCAATCACGTGCTGATAGCGCATTAGTCATGGTTTCTTGAGTGGTAAATGTTTTTGATGCAATTAAGAATAATGTTGTTTCAGGATTTAAGTCTTTTAGCGTCTCAACAATATGGGTTGCATCAACGTTAGAAACAAAGTGCATGTTTAGACGGGTTTTGTACGCAGATAGCGCTTCAGAAACCATGTAAGGACCAAGATCTGAACCACCAATACCGATGTTAACGACATCAGTAATTTCTTTACCAGTATAGCCTTTCCACTCACCGCTCACGATACGATTTGTGAAGCTTTCCATTTTAGCTAATACGGCATTAACCGCTGGCATAACATCTTCACCATCAACAATGATTGGCGTATTGCTGCGGTTACGTAGCGCAACATGAAGCACAGCACGATCTTCAGTTCGGTTAATTTTCACGCCGTTGAACATATCTGCAATAGCGGCCTCTAACTCGGTCTCTTTTGCTAGTGCAAACAACTTAGTCAAAGTTTCTTCTGTGATCAGGTTCTTTGAGTAATCTAATAAAATATCAGAACCAAATTGAGCAGAAAACTTGGCAAAACGCTCGCTATCATTAGCAAATAAATCACTTAATTCAAAATCTTGAGCTTGTTCAAAATGAGCTGTCAGGGCTTGCCATGCATTGGTTTGCGTTGGATTAATGTTCTTTAACATAATAATGTTCCCGATGTTGTTATGTTCATCCCTCGAATCATATCACCTTCGAAAGATCCTTGATCTATGCCTGTTACCTAGCAGGCTAGGTATCTAATAATAATGCTATCTGTTACAACTAATTATGACTTTAAAATAACATTATCGTCATTGCGTCAAATCACGAAAATATGACAGCATCATACCTGTATTTATCAATAAGATGATAATGGTAATCACTAATTAGACTAAAAGGTTTCACCGATAGGTAAATAGCTATGTGGTATCAAAAGACGATTCATCTTACTCCGAGAGCGCGAGGGTTTCATCTAATAACCGCCGAGATAGAGCAAAATTTAACAATAATTCAATCATTAAAGGTTGGGATCGTACATTGCTTTATTCAGCATACATCAGCCAGCTTAACCATTAATGAAAATGCAGACCCAACTGTTCGTGATGATATGGAGGCGCATTTTAATCACAGTGTTCCTGAGCGTGCGACTTTTTATCAACATACTTATGAAGGTGATGATGATATGCCTGCCCATATTAAAACCTCACTACTTGGTAATAGTATTAATATTCCAATTACTGATGGTCAACTCGCGTTAGGTATATGGCAAGGAATTTACTTAGGTGAGCACCGCGATCACGGTGGCTCACGACGCATTGTTATTACTGTTCAAGGCGAATAACAACTAAAAGCCGCGGACAATGCCGCGGCTACTACTATCACGTTGATTATGAATAAGTCATCGCGACTCTAGGTGTTAACTTAGTCATTAACTCATACGCGATCACACCAGTGTATTGGGCCACCACTTCCGCGGGTAAACCTTTACCCCATAATGTAGCTTCATCACCAACTTTATCTGTTGCATCAGGCCCCAGATCAACCGTTAGCATATCCATCGAAACACGACCAGCGGTTGGAACAATACGGCCATTAACCATCACCGGTGTACCATTTGGCGCACAACGTGGATAGCCATCACCATAGCCAATTGCAATCACACCGACTTTAGTATCTCTCTCACTGGTCCATATACCACCATAGCCAACTTGCTCACCTTTTTTGACTTCGCGCACCGCAATTAAACTTGAGGTTAACGTCATCACTGGTTGTAAGTTGTAGCTCGATGCCATGCGGTCCAATTGATCAAATGGCGATACACCATACATAATAATACCAGGTCGAATCCACTCAAAATGACTATCAGGCCATGCTAAAACACCAGCAGATGCTGCTAGTGAACGCTCACCTTCATAAGGCTTAGTTAACGTTGAGAAACACTCAATTTGGTTAACAGTGATATCGCTACTTAAATCATCAGCGTTACCAAAATGGCTAATAAAGCGTAATGGCTTAGCAACATTGTTGCAGTCATTTAAACGTTGCATAAATTGAGGTACTTGCTCTGGACGTAACCCTAAGCGATGCATACCAGTATCAATTTTCACCCATACTCGTACTGGAGCGTCTAAGTCAGCTTGCTCAAGTGCTTCTAGTTGTTCAATCGAATGCACCACGGTATGGATATTATTAGTGACTAATACCGGTAAATCGGTTGGCGCGTAAAAACCTTCTAATAATAAAATGGGTTTTACTACTCCGCCCGCACGCAGCGTTAATGCTTCTTCTATTCGTGCAACACCATAGGCATCAACATCGGTAAGGCTTTTCGCCACATCTAACAACCCATGCCCATATGCGTTGGCTTTAACAACCGCCAGAATTTTACTGTTTGGGGCCTGTAGGCGGATTTGACTCAGGTTATGTGCCAAAGCTTGGGTATCAATATGTGCAGTTGCAGCTTTCATCCAATATCCTAAATAAATTTTAAGGCTTACTCTTCATCAAAGGCTGGGCCAGCATAGTTATCAAAGCGTGAAAACTGGCCTTGGAAGGTTAAACGTACAGTACCAATCGGACCATTACGTTGCTTACCTAAGATAATTTCAGCAATCCCCTTAAGGGCACTATCTTCGTGATAAACCTCATCACGGTATATAAACATGATTAAGTCAGCATCCTGCTCAATGGCGCCAGATTCACGCAAATCAGAGTTAACAGGACGTTTATCTGCACGTTGCTCCAATGAACGGTTAAGCTGAGACAGAGCAACAACGGGCACATTCAATTCTTTTGCTAATGCTTTTAGCGAGCGTGAGATTTCAGCGATCTCAAGCGTACGGTTTTCTTGTAAGCCAGGGACACGCATTAACTGAAGGTAGTCAATCATGATCATGCTCAAACCGCCATTATCACGCGCAATACGGCGTGCACGTGAACGTACTTCGGTCGGTGTTAGACCTGAACTATCATCAATGAACATATTCTTTTTTTGCATCAGAATACCCATTGTTGATGATATTCGAGCCCAATCTTCATCATCTAATTGCCCGGTACGGATCTTGGTTTGATCGACACGCGATAATGATGCCAACATACGCATCATGATTTGTTCTGCGGGCATTTCTAGCGAGAAAATTAAAACCGGCTTTTCTTGATCCATGGCGGCGTTTTCACACAAGTTCATCGCAAAGGTGGTTTTACCCATCGATGGACGTGCCGCAACAATAATTAAATCAGAGCCCTGTAAGCCCGCCGTTTTTTTATTGAGATCAGTAAAGCCTGTTGATACTCCCGTTACACCATCTTGCGGCGATTGATACAACAACTCAATTCGCTCAAGTGTCCGTTCTAAAATAGTATCAACGTTTTGCGGGCCTTCTTTATCGTTAGTGCGTTGCTCGGCGATGGCAAAAACTTTACTTTCAGCCATATCCAGTAAGTCTTCACTGGTGCGCCCTTGTGGATCATAACCAGCATCGGCAATTTCATTGGCGACGCCTATCATGTCACGGATCAGCGCGCGTTCTCTTACAATATCAGCATACGCTAAAATATTGGCTGCCGATGGCGTATTTTTAGCTAACTCGGCAAGGTAAGCAAACCCACCGACATCATCTAGCTTATCAGAGCGCTCAAGATGTTCAGACAGCGTGATCAAATCAAGTGGCTGTCCACCTTCTAATAAGGCTGCGGTTGCCTCAAAAATAATCCGATGAGGACGGCTGTAAAAGTCTTTTGCAACGACTTTCTCAGCAACAGTATCCCAACGCTCATTATCCAACATTAAACCGCCAAGCACTGATTGCTCAGCCTCAAGCGAATGCGGTGGCATCTTAATGGCGTCCATTTGATTATCTTTTAATTGTTTCGATTTACGATTATCTGTCATAGCAATTGTGCATTTACCAAAACCAAGAACGGAGCTCGATAGTATAACCTATCCCCTGCTCCAGCGTAGCTATAAACCATGACGATTGCGCACTTGTAACGGTAACAATTATCCTCCTTTTTAATTTAACCAAAAGTATGACCCGCATTCCTAACCAAAAGCTGACAAATTTACGGTAGAATGCTGCGCTTAATATTTTTATTGTTACACCAGCTGCCAGCGGAGGTCTTTTGGCAAGATATATACTCACATTGCTATTGCTTGCCACTACCGCAGCCAATGCTAGTGAAACACCAACAACTGATGTCTCAGACGAACCCTCACCACTGACCAGTAGTATCGGCTTAGGTTATCAATCGCTATCGGGTAATTCTAATTCTCAGACCATGAATGGTAATATTGCGCTCACCTATACCAAAGGTCGTTATCAAACTACTGCCGATGCCAAATATATTATGGCAAAGAAAAATGGCGAAGAAGATAAGCGCAAATTATCAACCAGCTTAAAAGCAAAGCGTATGATCCGTGATGGGTATTACTGGTATGGCAATGGCAGTTATATTGATGACCGCTATGGGCCCTATTATGCAGATTCACTGATTTCAACAGGTATCGGTTATCGTCTTTTTAGTTATGAGACGTTTCAAACCTTAGTCGATATAGGTCCTGGCTTTCGCCATCAAGACCCCAATCTTGATGAGATCAAGAGTGACAGTATTGTTAAACAAGAGGTCGTCAATGAGGCGGTACTGCAAAGTACGGTTGATATGCAATGGAAGCCACTTAAAACGCTCACATTAAGTGCCAAAGTAAATATGGTATCAGGTAAAAGTAACACGACTATTGAAAGCTCATTAAATGCGACTAATGCCATTACCGATAATATCGCTTTAAATATTGGTTATACCCAGACCTATTATTCTTGGGTGCCAGAAACCATGAAAAACTCTGATTCAACCACTACGATATCGATCATTTATACGCTTTAATTAGCAACATTCCAAATAACAGATATAAAAAAACCAGCCCGAAGGCTGGTTTTTTACTATTAAAGCTAAAAGCGATTACTCTGCAGCAACAACGTTTAGTTTAACAGTTGCGAATACGTCTGAGCTTAGCTGAACGCTAACTTCAAATTCGCCAGTCGTACGTAGTGCACCTTCAGGTAGACGTACTTCACTCTTAACTAGTGCAACGCCTGCAGCAGAAACTGCTTCAGCGATGTCACGAGTACCGATTGAGCCGAATAGTTTACCTTCGTCACCAGCTTTAGATGCAATAACAACACCTTCAAGCGCGTTTAGTGCTTCAGCACGTGCTACAGCAGCAGCATGTTGCTCAGCAACTTTAGCTTCTAGCTCTGCACGACGTGCGTCGAACATTTCAACGTTCGCTTTAGTCGCCATAACTGCCTTAGCTTGTGGGATAAGGAAGTTACGAGCGTAGCCCGCTTTAACGTTAACCTGGTCGCCAAGGCCACCTAGGTTAGCGATTTTATCAAGTAGAATAACTTGCATTATCTTGTCCTCTATTAAGTTCTAAAAACGACTGCCGCTTACAGATGCTTATCTGTGTACGGTAGAAGTGCTAGGTAACGAGAACGCTTGATAGCGCGAGCTAGCTGACGCTGGTATTTAGCGCGAGTACCAGTGATACGGCTAGGTACAATCTTACCAGCTTCAGTGATGTAGTTTTTTAGAGTTGCTACGTCTTTGTAGTCAATCTCTTGTACGCCTTCTGCAGTAAAACGGCAGAACTTACGACGACGGAAGAAACGAGCCATGGGCTATCTCCTGATCTAAATTAAGTCAATATGATCGGCATGCAAAACTAATTTCCCGATACCGTTACGGCCGGTTTGGTAAGAGATAAATCCCTCCACCTTAATATTGCTTCCGACAACTAAATCTTGAGTGAGTATTTGTTGACCTTTACCACTGATTACCACGTTAATATAACAATATATTTGGCGTGGTAAGTCAGCTTCCCGCTGCACAGAACGATGCTCAAGCACAAAGTGACAATGAGGAATGCCTGCCGGAGATTGGCTTCGCTTGGGATGCTTGGCAATAGTACCAGTCAACACCAGACGATTAGTCATTTAAACAAATTACTCAGCAGCTGCTTCGCCTTCAGATTGTGCTTCAGCACGATCTTCACGCTTAGTGAAACGCTCTTCTTTAGCCTTCATCATTGGAGATGGCTCAGTAACAGCGTTTTTAGTACGCATGATCATGTTACGGATCACTGCGTCGTTGAAGCGGAAGTTTGACTCAAGCTCGTCAACAACAGCCTGCTCAGCTTCTACGTTCATAAGAACGTAATGTGCTTTGTGCAGTTTGTTAATTGGGTAAGCCATTTGACGGCGGCCCCAATCTTCTAGACGGTGAATTTGACCACCAGAATCTTTGATAGCAGCAGTGTAACGCTCGATCATGCCAGCAACTTGCTCGCTTTGATCAGGGTGCACCATGAATACGATTTCGTAATGACGCATAGGTTGCTCCTTACGGATTATTCAGCTTCCCTTGTCGGCTCGGTTATCCTGGGGAAGCAAGGAACTAAAAAAAAGAACCGAGAATTTGGATGACGGATAGTACAGAGAATGATCAATCTAGGCAAGCTTATTTTATCATCACTGGCCTCATTTCAATCAAATGCGCCCTCGTCTCAGTCAATCTTGTCTCTGGAGTGATAACCGCCTTTCTCTGTGATGTTTTTTTATACGGCTTAATAATAAAAAACCCGTTCAGTATTAACTAAACGGGTTTAAATAATTATGCAGTTATTTACGCTTAATCACGCATTACCCGCGTTGACGTACTGCTTCAAACAAACAAATGCCAGTCGCAACAGATACGTTCAAACTTGATACTGAACCCGCCATTGGGATCTTAATCAAATCATCACAGGTTTCACGGGTTAAACGACGCATGCCTTCACCTTCAGCCCCCATCACAATCGCCAATGGTCCAGTTAGTTTGCTGTGGTAAATATCATGGGTTGCTTCGCCAGCAGTACCGACAATCCATATGCCTTTATCTTGTAGCGCACGCATGGTACGAGCAAGGTTAGTTACGCGCACCAACGGCATAATTTCAGCCGCGCCACAGGCGACTTTACTTGCGGTCGCATTCAGTTGTGCTGAGCGATCTTTAGGGACAATCACAGCCACAGCACCAGCAGCATCTGCGTTACGTAGACATGCACCTAGATTATGAGGATCTGTCACACCATCTAAAATCAGTAATAACGGATTTTCTTTGGTTGCTAATAGGTCATCAAGGTTGTTTTCGTTATATTGCTTACCTGGACGTACACGCGCAATAATACCTTGATGAGAAGCACCATCAACTTTGTCATCTAATGCTTTACGGCCCGCTTCTTGAATCGTGATGCCTAAGTCTTGCAACTCAGTAATTAGCGGTAGTAAACGCTCATCTTCACGTCCTTTAAGTACAAACACTTCAATAAAACGCACAGGATCAGATGCAAGCACGGCTTTAACGGCATGGATGCCAAAAATCATATCATTACTCATCAATTAACTCTTCTTTGCTGCACGTTCAGATTTACCCGCACGTTGCTTTTTCTTCTTGCGAACTTTGGGTTTCTTTTTAGGATCAGTCAGCGGCTTTTCATCCGATAACTTGCGTGGTTTTTTCTTTCTTGGCTTTTTCTTTTTAGCATCTTTAGCATCAGCAGCAGGAAATGCGCCTTCTTTTAGCTTTTTACGCACTGAAGAACGCTCACGTTTATTTTTAGAACGTGATTCATCAACTACTGCTTCACCATTTTCAACTTTAAACGCAGCCATTCCCTGACGTTTAAGGCCTTCAGCTTTGCGCATGCGTTGCTTTTTCTCACGCCCTTTGGCTGTTTTACCCGCCCCACGCTGCTTACGCTCGGCACCAACAATATCAAAATCTAATTGGCGATCATTAAGGTTAATCGCCGCCACTTTGACATGCACGGTATCGCCTAAACGATAAATTACACCAGAGCTCTCACCCACCAAGCGTTGACCCACAGGATCAAATTGGTAGTAATCGTTCGCAAGGTTTGAAATATGCACTAAGCCATCAATGTTTAATTCATTAAGGCGAACAAAGAAACCAAAACCGGTAACATTAGCAATCACACCTTCAAACTCATCGCCAAGGTGATCCTGCATGTACTCACACTTAAGCCAATCAGACACATCACGAGTCGCATCATCAGCGCGACGTTCAGTGGTGGAACATTGCTCGCCAATAGCATCAATTTCATCAAATGAATAATGATGACCACCAGTAGGCGTATCGTTCTTAGTATTGCCTGCTTGCTTAGCAATTAAGAATTTAATCGCACGGTGCAAGGTTAAGTCTGGGTAACGACGAATTGGCGACGTAAAGTGCGCATATTGGCTAAGGGCTAAACCAAAGTGGCCGATATTATCTGCTTGATAGATCGCTTGTTTCATCGAGCGCAGCAGCATGGTTTGAATTAATTCACGATCATTACGCTCTTGAATTAAATTCGCCAATGCAGCGTAATCTTTCGGGCTTGGCTCTAAACCACCACCAAGTTCTAAACTTAGCTCGCCTAAGAAATCACGGAAACCTTGAAGACGCTCTTCACCCGGCGTGTCGTGAACACGGTATAACGCTGGCTCTTTCGCACTTTCAACAAATTGTGCTGAAGCGATATTGGCTAAAATCATACATTCTTCGATGATTTTATGGGCTTCATTACGCACTAGCGGTACGATGTTCTCGATCTTACGATCAGCATTGAAGACAAACTTAGTTTCAACCGTTTCAAACTCAATCGCGCCACGTGCTTCACGTGCTACTTTTAGTGCTTTAAACATGCTGTAAAGCTCTTCAAGATGCGGTACTAAAGGTGCATAACGTTGACGCAACTCTTCATCACCTTCAAGCATGTCACTTACTTTAGTGTAAGTTAAACGCGCATGTGAATTCATCACCGCTTCGTAATGCTTGTAGCCGGTCAACTTACCGTCTTCAGAAACTGTCATCTCACACACCATACACAAGCGATCGACTTGTGGATTAAGTGAACAGAGACCATTTGACAGTACTTCTGGCAGCATAGGGATCACTTGAGCAGGGAAGTAAACTGAGTTACCTCGCTTTAGCGCTTCATTATCTAATGCTGATTTGGGACGTACATAGTAACTAACATCAGCAATCGCGACCCATAAACGCCAGCCACCATCAGGGTTACGCTGACAATGCACCGCATCATCAAAGTCACGTGCATCTTCACCATCGATAGTCACCAATGGTAATTGACGTAAATCAACTCGGTCCAGCTTAGCTTCTTCTGGCACTTCTTCGGTCAGATGCTTAACTTGATTATCGACTTCGGATGGCCACACATGGGGAATATCATGGGTGCGTAATGCGATTTCAATTTCCATACCCGGTGCCATATTCTCACCCAGTACTTCAACAATACGACCGACGGCATTATGTTGGCGAGTGGCACGCTGATTGATCTCAACCACCACCACATTACCCATACGGGCTCCCTGACGCACGTCTTGTGGAATAATGATATCTTGCGCAATGCGAGAATCATCCGGTACCACATAGCCCATGCCATCTTCAAGGAAGAAACGCCCCACAATCTGGGTGGCTGATTCCGCTAAAACGCGCACCACACGGCCTTCACGGCGGCCACGTTTATCTTCGCCATCTGCTTGCGCTAAAATGTAATCACCATGGATCACACTCCGCATTTGATGGGCAGGTAACAATAAATCAGTGTCTTTACTGAATGTACCTTCAGGACGTAAAAAGCCAAAACCATCACGGTGGCCAATAACGTAACCTTTAATAAGATCTAATCGCTCAGGCAATGCATAGCACTGACGACGAGTGAAAATTAATTGACCATCACGCTCCATCGCACGTAGGCGACGACGCAAGCCTTCATATTGATCATCACCTTCAAGTTTTAACGCAGTAAATAACTGGTCGCGACTAACGGGTGCGCTAAAACCACGGATCACTTCTAACAGTAATTCACGGCTTGGAATGGGATTTTCGTAATTAGAAGCTTCGCGTTCGCGAAAAGGATCAACCGGTAAATCGGTAGTACCTTTAGACATAAACAGTTCCTGTTGGCCAGCCATACCTTTAGTATACCCAGCTCTTAGGTGAACAGATGGGAACTGGCAATAAAAACCAATTCCACTAAATAATAGGGAGTAGTGTGATGCTAGACTATTATCATCAAATAGTCCTAGTGTTCTGCAGGCAATCCCAATAAGACACGTAACGGTGGATTATTATCTACCAAAGTCAGTAATGTGTACTTATCTAGCTCATTTAAAAAAGCATTACGCGCATCAGCAAGGATCCCCTTTAACTGACAAGCAGGAGTAATATTACAAAAATCAGGCGCACAATTGACGATTTGTAACGGTTCAATCGCCCTTACCACATGCCCCAATACAATATTACCCGCAGGCATTCCTAAGCGAATACCACCATTTTTCCCTCGTACAGTTTCTACATAACCTAATTGGCCTAATTTATTAATAATTTTGACCATATGGTTACGCGACACAGCATAGGTATCGGTTACTTTTGTGATACTTGTTAACTCCCCCTCAGGCAAGCTTGCAAGATATATCAAGGCACGTAGGCCATAATCGGTAAAACTGGTTAACTGCACATTCACTCCTCCTGTTGCTATTTTAATCTTGTTCTTGACTAAAAGATACAGATCAGATACAACTTATAACATATATTATAAATACAACTTATAAAGAGAAAGTAATGCTCACTCAAAAAACCATTGATATCGTAAAATCGACCGCTCCTGTCATTGCCGCAGCAGGCCCTGCAGTAACCCAGCACTTTTATCAGCGTATGTTTCACCACAACCCTGAGTTAAAAGATATTTTTAACATGAGCAACCAAAAAAACAGAGACAATGACGCCCCTTCTAGTCAACAACAAGCGTTGTTTAATGCTGTTTGTGCTTATGCTAATAATATTGATAATTTAGCGGCATTATTGCCAGCGGTAGAAAAAATAGCCCAAAAACATACCAGTTTTTTAATTTCAGCAGATCAATATCAGATCGTGGGTAGCCATCTATTAGCCACTATTGATGAGTTATTATCTCCTGGACAAGCAGTATTAGACGCTTGGGCAGAAGCTTACGGCGTACTAGCAACTATTTTTATTAACCGTGAACAAGAAATCTACCAAGAGAACGATAATAAAGTGGGTGGCTGGCGTGGAATGCGAGAGTTTGTGGTAACAGAGAAACAACAAAATAGTGATGCCATCACCAGCTTTACATTTACCCCCGCAGATGGAGGCCAAGTCGCTGACTATAAACCCGGCCAATATTTAGGTATTTATATTACTGCCGATGAATTAGAGCACCAAGAGATCCGCCAATACAGCTTATCTGCAGCCCCTAATAATACCAATTACCGTATCTCCGTTAAGCGTGAGTCTCAAGGTCTGGTCTCAAACTATTTGCACGATAAAATCAATATTGGCGATAAAGTCAAACTGGTTGCTCCCGCTGGGGACTTTTTCTTGAATATTGAGCCACAAATACCAGTAACACTTATTTCAGCAGGTGTTGGCTTAACCCCACTGCTGGCAATGCTTGAAACCCTCACTCAACATCAAGCAGCAGTAAACTGGTTACATGCTGCAGAAAATGGCCACCAACACGCTTATAAAGATCATGTTAACACCCTTGCTAACCACCACCAGCATATTACGGCATTAACATGGTATAACGCCCCTACTGCCACCGATCGTCCGGCAGAAGATTATGACTATCAAGGTTTAATTGAACTCAATAACATCGCCACTCAGATTTCTGATCCAACCATGCATTTTTATTGCTGCGGTCCGGTTGGCTTTATGCAATTTATCGCCAAGCAGTTAATTGAACTCGGTGTAGCTAGCGATCGCATCCATTATGAGTGTTTTGGGCCACATAAAGTGCTGTAATATTTTTCATTTACTGGCCACACAATGCTATCGTTTCAATCAAAAACAGCACCTTACTAAAGTGCTGTTTTTTTTTAATTTTAATCACTCGTGCCTATTACCAAAATGATGAACGGCGTTTAGCCCGTGCGATAATATTAGCTGGCATCTTTTGCTCTAACTGCTGCCGCAAGCGCCGAATTTGCCGATGATAGTTTTTATTGGTGGTGACGGTTTGATACAACCATCGATAGGCATCTTCATAATCTAATGGGCTGCCATTATCAGCAATTAATAATTGTGCTAATTGAATTCGTGCTCGAATATTACCAAGGGCAGCAGCTTCGCGTAGATACGGAATTGCACGCTCTTTATCCTGTTGCAAAATCACACCTTGAGCGTAATAGCGCCCCAGTTGCTCTAATGCAACTGGCACCCCCTGCTGAGCAGCAGCACGCATATAATACACACCTTGTTCAACATCTTTTGGTACACACACTCCCCACGCCAACATGTCACCGTAAAGAAATTGATAGGTCGGTGATTCTATTTGTTCTGCTCGCGCTTGAATATCTTGCACTAACTGACAATCATCAGCTTTGACTTGGCGTAAATGGTGATTGGTTGCAAACCAGGCACTCAACTGATCTTCGGTATAAACCGGTACAGCCTCTCCAATAATGGCAATCGCATGAACAGGTGTTGCCAACCAAGCAGCAAACATTATCAACCAGGGTTTCATTGGCATTCCTCAAACGTCGAATAATTAGCTATCGGCAATTTGAGAGTAAACTTTAACTCAATACAAAGCAGCATAGCGCTAATGTTGAGTTATAAAAAAACCAGCTCGAAAGCTGGTTTTTTTCAAATTCGCATCAGCGATTATTCACCGTATGGGTGAACTTTGATGATTGTCTCGTTACGGTCAGGACCTGTAGAGATAATATCAATTGGCACACCAGTTAACTCTTCGATACGTGCGATGTAATCAAGAGCAGCTTGTGGTAGCGCATCCAGTGTCTTAGCACCAAATGTTGTTTCACTCCAACCTGGCATTGTTTCGTAGATTAGCTCTAGATCTTCGTACGCATCAGCAGCCATAGGAGAAACGTTTAGGATCTCACCCGACTTAGTTTTGTAACCAGTACAGATTTTTAGCTCTTCTAGACCATCTAATACATCTAGTTTAGTTAGACAGAAACCAGAGATAGAGTTGATTTGTACTGCACGACGCATAGCAACCGCATCGAACCAACCTGTACGGCGTAGACGACCCGTTGTTGCACCAAACTCGTTACCAACAGTACCTAGGTGCTTACCAATTGGATCTTGCTTATCTAGACCATCGTATAGCTCAGTTGGGAAAGGACCTGCGCCAACACGAGTACAGTATGCTTTTGCAATACCTAGGATGTAACCTAAGTGACGAGGACCAAAACCAGAACCTGCAGCAACGCCACCAGCAGTCGTGTTAGAAGACGTTACATATGGATAAGTACCGTGATCGATATCAAGCAGCGTACCTTGTGCACCTTCAAACATGATCTTATCGCCACGTAAACGCGCATCATCAAGTTCAGTCGTTACGTCGATTACCATTGAGGTAAGTAGATCAGCTTGTGAAAGTACTTTTGCTAATACTTCTTCATAGCTTACTGGCTCAGCATTGTAATAATGCTCAAGTTGGAAGTTGTGGAAAGCCATAACTTCTTTAAGCTTTGCTGCAAATGCTTCTTTATCAAATAAATCGCCAACACGAAGACCGCGACGAGCAACTTTATCTTCGTAAGCAGGACCGATACCACGACCAGTTGTACCAATTGCTTTTTTACCACGAGCCGCTTCGCGAGCTTGGTCAAGAGCAATATGGTAAGGAAGAATTAGTGGACAAGCTTCTGACAGGAACAAACGCTCACGAACAGGAATACCACGTGCTTCTAGTGGACCCATCTCGTTCATTAGTGCATCAGGAGAAAGTACAACACCGTTACCGATGATGCATTTAACATTGTCACGTAGGATACCTGATGGGATCAGGTGAAGAACTGTTTTCTCACCATCAATAACTAGGGTGTGACCGGCGTTGTGTCCACCTTGGTAGCGAACCACATACTTTGCATCTTCGGTCAGGAGGTCAACGATCTTACCTTTACCTTCGTCACCCCATTGGGTGCCAAGAACGACTACATTATTTGCCATCTTTCTTCATCTATCAGTAGTTAAAAAAGGATTCTAGCACCTTAGCCGCCAGCTTGCAGTCATTTTTGGCTCAGAGCGCTTCTTATACACTTACTTTTGACGATTATTTATGGCTGTTTATCTACATTCTCATGTACATCATATACGCAATAACACTACCAGCAACCACCAGACAGCCTCCAACACGACGCAGTACGTTATCGTTTTGCTGGCTTAATTGGCTAACCATATTACGCCAGCCTTGAGGGGCTAATAATGGTCCTAAGCCTTCAACAACTAACACTAAACCAATAGCTAACAAAACTGTATTCATCATAAATTTCATCCAAAAAAAAAGACAAGGCGAAGGCCTTGTCTTTATTATAACGATTACGCTGTTATTAAAGCGAGCTTACTTTGCTGATAGCTCTGAATGGTTCATATATTTAAAGAACTCGTTATTCGGATCAACAACAAGAATGTCATTTTTCGAATTAAAGCTACTTTCATATGCCTTCAAAGAACGCCAAAAGCTGTAAAACTCAGGGTCTTGATTATATGCTTTCGCATAAATCTCAGCTGCTTTCGCATCTGCGTCACCGCGAACAACTTGTGCTTTACGCTTTGCGTCAGCTAAAACTGTTGCCACTTCAAGTTCTGAACGAGCACGAAGCTCTTCAGCACGTTGACGGCCTTGAGAACGGTAGCTACGCGCCACTGACTCACGCTCTGCACGCATACGACGATAGATAGACTCACTGATTTCATCTGGTAAGTTGATTTTCTTAATACGGAAATCAACCACTTCAATACCTAAGTCTTTCGCACTTTCGCGCGTTTCTTCAAGTACATCAGCCATGATTTGATCACGTTGGCCTTCAACTTTCTTCACCGGTACGACACCTTCAATTACAGCTTGAGCAGCTTTTGCCGCTTTAGTTTGTGCAATATCAGCTGTTGCTGGTGTTGAAATGCTGTCTTCTCCAGATACGATCTGCTTGATTTCTTTGGCACCGATTTCAGCACGTAAGCTATCAACGACTTTACGCTTTAACAATGATTCTGCTGTCGATGTATTACCACCACCTGTTGCTAAGTAATATTTGCCGAAATCTTTGATACGCCACTTAACGTAAGTATCAATAATAACGTCTTTTTTCTCAGCAGTTAGGAAACGGTCAGCTTGGTCGTCCATGGTTTGAATTCGTGCATCAAGATCATGTACACGGTCAAACACTGGTACTTTAAAGTGTAAACCTGGCTCATAAATACGAGCAACTTCGGTATTGTTATCTTTTAAAATACGCCCGAAACGCACCACGATACCACGCTCACCTTCTTTAACGACAAACATAGACATCAATAATAGTGCAATAAAAATTACCACTACTGGGATGATTAACTTACGCATAATTAATATCTCCCTTGACGGCCAGTATCAGCGCGTGGTGTTGGAGCGACTGGTGTCGGTGTTTCCACTTTTTCCAATTCAATACTACTTAAGCGGCTCGAATCTGCCGGCTTTTTCGCTTGGTTATTTGATTGATTCATTAATTTTTCTAGTGGTAAATACATCACGTTATTACCGCCAGATTTAGTATCAACTAACACCTTGCTAGTATTGCTGTAAACACGTTCCATAGTATCAAGGTACATACGCTCACGAGTAACTTTCTTAGCAGCTTCATATTGTGGCAGCAGCTTATCAAACTGTGCAACATCACCTAAAGCACCATTAATTACACGCTCAGAATAACCTTCTGCTTCATTCTTCAGACGCTCAGCACGACCCGTCGCTTTTGGCAAAATGTCATTACTATAAGCTTCTGCTTCACGTACATAACGCTCTTCATCTTCTCGTGCTGCAATAGCATCATCAAAGGCATCTTTAACCGCTTCAGGCGGACGTGCACTTTGGAAGTTAACGTCCACAACACGGATACCCATGTCGTATTTTGAGATAATTTTATCAATAGCAGCTTGAGTGTTCGCACGAATAGTCTGACGGCCTGTCGTTAACGCTTGATCCATGGTTGAATCACCGATAACCGCACGCAGTGCAGAATCTGTTGCTTGACGCAAACTGTCATCAGCGTTGGTAACACTAAATAGATATTTTTCAGCATTATCAACACGATATTGAACATCCATCTCAACTTTCAGCACGTTTTCGTCTTTGGTTAGCATTAAGCCAGAAGCTCGTAGCGAACGAATTGCTTGTACGTTAACAGGGATGACTTCATCAATAAAAGTCGGCTTCCAGTTCAAGCCTGGCTTGACGATTTGCTCAAACTTACCAAAGCGCAGCACAACACCTTGTTCTGCTTCACTTATAGTGTAAAAGCCTGAGAATCCCCATACAGCCACAGCTAAAACTGCAACAGCACCCAAACCTACAGCACTACCGCTGCCTGTTGGTCCTTTTTTATTACCAAACACACCACCAACCTTACGACTTAGTTTTGAGAAAACCTCATCCAGATCAGGTGGTCCTTGTTCACGTCCACCATGATTTTTATTACCCCAAGGGTCTTTATCATCACGGCCGCCGTTGTTTCCAGGCTCATTCCACGCCATTATAGAACTCCATCAATGTGATATGACGACAGTTTTTATTACTCAGCAATCCATTAAGCAACGATGTAGTCATCTAACGAAGTACTTTCTCTTTTTTGTAACCGCGACCACTCTGCCATCGGTAAGCGAATATCAATCATTAAACAGCCATCTGATTCATATTCTTCTTGCACAATGCAGCCCATCTGATAAAACTTACTACGTAACCGTCCAATCATCTCAGGCGGCAGACGCAAACTGTGTTTTATCATTGTTCCTGCAAGGCGTTCTGTTAAGGCTTGGAATAACAAGTCAATGCCTTGCCCTTCCATGGCTGATACCCAAACTCGTTGAGGTAAACCCTCTTCGTCACGCTCAATTCGTGGCTGTGCATTATCCAAGTTATCAATTTTATTCATAACCAGTAAAACAGGGACATCGCCAGCATCGATTTCATCAAGTACAGTTTCTACTGCCTCGATGTTCTCGCGAAAACGATCATCACTTGCATCAACCACATGAAGCAATAAATCTGCTTCTTGCGTTTCTTTTAATGTTGCTTTAAATGCAGCCACTAAATCGTGGGGTAAATGTCGAATAAAACCAACAGTATCTGCAAGTATCGCTGCACCGACATCTGCAACTTCAATCTTACGCAATGTTGGATCTAAGGTAGCAAACAGCTGATCAGCTGCATATACCCCAGCATCGGTAATACGATTGAATAATGTTGATTTACCCGCATTGGTATACCCAACTAATGACACTGTTGGGATTTCTGCTCGATTACGCGCTCGACGTCCTTGATCACGCTGTTTAGCAACTTTATCTAAACGGCGTAAAATTGTTTTAATACGTTCTCGTAATAAACGGCGATCGGTTTCTAGCTGAGTTTCACCTGGCCCGCGAAGGCCAATACCACCTTTTTGTCGCTCAAGGTGAGTCCAACCACGAATTAATCGGGTTGAAATATGCCGTAATTGTGCTAATTCAACTTGCAACTTACCTTCATGGGTACGTGCACGTTGAGCAAATATATCGAGAATTAACCCGGTACGATCAATCACTCGACATTGACAAAGCTGCTCTAAGTTTCGTTCTTGTGCAGGTGACAATGCGTGATTAAAAATAATTATATCTGCATCAACAGTTCTTACAGCGTCGGCTATTTCTTGTGCTTTACCTTCACCCACATAATATTTAGGTTGTGGTGTTTTACGGCTTCCCGTAACAACATGCAGAGCATTAACTCCTGCAGAAGACACTAGCATTTCAAATTCGCTAAGATCTTCCCACTCCTCATCTTGAGTGAAATTAATATGAACAAGAATAGCCTGCTCACCAGCTTCATAACGGTCAAACAAGTAATCAACTCCTTATTTGAAAATAATATTACTCTTCTGTTTTCTCTGGACGGTCTGTTCCTGCTGGACGGTCGCTCGCATGGTGATGATTCACCGGACGAGCAGGTACAACAGTAGAAATAGCATGTTTATAAACCATCTGATTTACGGTGTTTTTAAGTAAAATAACAAATTGATCAAACGATTCAATTTGTCCTTGTAGTTTGATACCGTTTACCAGATAAATAGAGACCGGGATTCTTTCACGACGCAGCGCATTCAAAAACGGGTCTTGCAGAGATTGCCCCTTAGCCATTATTTCTTTTCCTTATTTGTTTGTAGTTGTATTTAGCAACGAACAAAAACTAAAAATACGCAAAGCAGTTCAGAGTATACACGTTAATTAAACATCACATCTAACTGAGTTTGTGACGGTTTGTAACGCGCTATCAACATCACTACTATCCAACCAAGTCAAATCATTCCAGCCACGAAGCCAGGTAATTTGACGCTTTGCCAATTGACGAGTAGCACAGATACCACGGAAAACCGCTTCATCTATGTCATATTTCCCGTCCAAATATTCCCACATCTGTCGATAACCGACACAGCGAATAGAAGGAAGCTCAAGGTGAAGATCACCTCGGTCATATAATGCTCTTACTTCCTGCTCAAACCCTGCTTCAATCATTTTTTTGAACCTAAGTTCAATGCGATGATGTAGTACAGCCCTATCCGTGGGCGTAATTGCAAATTGATGAACCTTATAAGGTAACGATTCACCTTGAGTTTTCGTTAACTCAGTTAATGTTTTACCTGAGATACGAAAAACTTCTAATGCACGAGATAATCGCTGTGGATCATTAGGATGGATCCTTGCGCCTGCAACAGGATCAATGGCTACCAATTCATCATGCAGTGCTTGCCAGCCTCGTGCTGCAGCATCAGCTTCGATTCCAGCACGAACAGCATTATCTGCCGCAGGTAATGGTGATAAGCCTTCCAATAATGCCTTGTAGTACAACATAGTACCACCTACCAACAAAGGAATCCGCCCTGCAGCCACTATATCAGCCATTTCTTTTAGTGCATCCGAACGAAAGTCTGCAGCAGAATAACTTTGCGCTGGATCACGAATATCAATTAAACGGTGCGGTGCTAGTGCCAATTCATGCGCATCTGGTTTCGCAGTACCGATATCCATTCCCTTATAAATAAGGGCAGAGTCGACACTTATCAACTCAACCGGTAGCTGTTCACGTAAACGAATCGCTAAATCAGTTTTACCTGATGCTGTCGGACCCATTAAAAAAATAGCTTGTGGTTGTGGCTTCGTCATAGCTTGTGGCTTAGTCATAAATTACTTAAATGCTTCTATCGCTGCTTGCATATCTACCGGACGAACAAGTTGGCCTTTAAACGTCATCAACTGTTCTCCCCATAGTTGCTCTAATTCGGTAATTAACTGAATCGCTTGTGCCAAAGTGTAACTTGTTACTGGAGTATGGCATTGTTTAGCGAGCCAGAATAAAAGGTTATCCCATCCTTGAGCATCAGGATCATCACTCACAGAATGAAGATAGGTTAACAAATTTGGGATTAACTGTTGTAAGTTTTGCTGCCTTAATGGCATACAAACTGACAGAATGATAATGCTATTACGTCCTTTTGATTTTAGCTGTATCCCTAACTGCTTTAATAATTGCCCATGTTGCTCAGCGCATTGAATCAGTTCAGCCTCAACAGGCACTGATAATGGAATCAATAATGGCTGCGGCTTTAATCCAACTGTTTGAGCCTGCTGCAATTGGCCAACATAACGTAAATGTTCTGCAATCGCTAAATGTAATAACATCATTTCAGATTGCTGACTTAACAATAAAAACTGTTCGTCAACAACAGCTAATGGTTTCCCTAACCCAATGTCTTTACTACTTATACGCTTCATCGGCGGTGCAGAAGCTTCGCTTGACCACTCGCGTCGAGGCTCTGCTATCTGAGTGGTATTAACATCTAATGGTGCTGTAACTGGTGTCGCTTGTGCTGATCCCAAATGATTAGTTGAAATAAGTTGTTGATAGGCCTTTAGCTCCGCCGCTGTTGGGCCTGGTTCACCATAATGACGAGGAGCACTATTAGCAGGAGCTACTGATGCTGAACCTTGCTGACGCTCTCTCGTGGTTGATTGCGATGATAATTTTTGGCTACTCTTTTGACTATAGCCCTGTTGAGCATCTTTACTAACTGAATTTGCTAATAAAGTTTTGTTATTACTCATGTCAGAGTGAGAGTCTATATCGACAGCGGGCATAGATCTCGATGCAACAATGGCTGAATCGGAAGCGGTTAACCAACTTTCAGGCTGAGCTTTATTCGGATAATCAGGCATCGCAGCAATAGTATGAGAAGCACGATCAATCGCTGCGGTGGTGACTTCAGTATGCGCGTGCGCACTGGATCTGATAGGTGCTTGATATTGATGATCATCATCGCTACTCGCCCCTTGCTGAAGTGCGCTTTGTAATGCTTGATAAATAAAATCATGCACTAATCGCGCTTGATGGAAACGGACTTCATGCTTAGCTGGATGGACATTAACATCGACTTGATGCGGATCGACCTCAATATACAACACATAAGCAGCATATTGTTCCGATCGTAAGCTTGATTCATAAGCCTGACGAATTGCATGATTGATTAATTTATCTTTCATCATGCGGCCATTAACATAGCAATATTGAATATCATTTTGACTACGAGCCCCTTGCGGGCTACAGATCCAGCCAGATAATTTCAAATCACCATGAGCTAATTCGACCACTAATGCGTGCTGTAAAAAACCAGGCCCACAGGCAGCAGCTAAACGTCGCTCCTGTTGCAGTGGATTATCAGCAATACGGTATTGACGCACTAACTTACCGTTATGGCGCAGGGTAATAGCGACATCAAATCGACTCAGTGCAATGCGCTTAATCAACTCATCAATATGGGTGAATTCTGTTTTTTCAGTACGCAAAAACTTACGTCGTGCAGGGGTGTTAAAAAATAAATCTAATACTTCTAAGGTGGTACCGATAGGGTGTGCAGCAGGTTTTAACTGCACATCCATGTCACGACCTTCCGCATACGCAGACCATGCTTCCGTTTGACCTTCAGTACAAGAGGTTAGGGTTAACCGCGATACAGAACTAATACTGGCAAGTGCTTCACCACGAAATCCTAAGCTCACTATGGCTTCAAGATCATCTAATGAGGCGATTTTGGAGGTTGCATGACGGCTCAGGGCTAAGCCAAGTTCATCTTTAGCTATCCCTTTACCATTATCACGAATACGAATCAGCCGACTGCCACCTTTTTCGATATCAATATCAATTCGAGTGGCGCCGGCATCTATACTATTTTCAACAAGCTCTTTGACTACCGATGCTGGGCGTTCAACAACTTCACCCGCTGCAATCTGGTTAGCCAGCCGAGCGGGTAAAATCTGAATCGGCATAATTAACTTCTTGGAATGATTAGCGTCTGTCCTACTGCTAGTTTATCAGAACGTAGCTTATTCGCATCACGAATAGTTGCTACTGATACCCCATATTTTGCCGCAATTTTACTTAAAAACTCACCACGGCGAACTTTATGGCGCACCGTTTTCACGGCAGAAACCGCAATTTTTAATTTCTGACCAACCATGACATTATCAGACTTTAGGTGACTAGTTCGACGAATGCTGCTCATGGTTACTCCATAATTAGCCGCAATTTTGCCAAGATACTCACCGCGAGTCACGGTATGCCACACAATACGGGTTGCAGGCGTTGCTTTAGACGTTACCTTTACTGACGTGGCTTTAGCTGGCGCCGTCGTCACCGCAGTACCAGGGATCACCAACACTTGACCAATATTGACTGAATTTGATTTCAAGTTATTGGCCGCTTTAATGGCCGCCATCGAAGAACCATATTTAGCAGCAATACCGCTTAATGTTTGTCCTGATGTCACCTTATGTTTAATACCGCCGGCTTTCAAACGCGAGGCAAAGAGTGTGCCTTCTGGCGGATGTGCTGTGAAGTATTGCAAAATACCTTTATAAACCGCATTCGCAAGTTGATTTTGATGAGCATTAGAGGTTAATTGACGCTCTTCAATCGGGTTAGTAATAAAGCCCGTTTCAACTAATAATGATGGAATATCAGGTGATTTTAATACTGCTAAACTTGCATATTGCGGTACTGTTTTGTGTAAACGCGCAATATGACGTAGGTTCGCTAATACTCGCTTGGCTACATCGTAACCTTCCTTCTGCGAATAGCTAAATTGCAGATCAAGTACTGCACGACCTAAATATTTATCTTTCGGATTACTAGAAAGTACATCACCACCACCTAGTAATTCTGATTGTTTCTCACTTTGCTCTAACCAACGACCAATCTCAGTATTAGCACGACGAGTATTTAATACCCATACAGATGCACCGCGAGGTTTTGGTGAACTAAAACCATCAGCATGAATGGAAACTAACAGTAATGCTTTATTTTTACGCGCAATCTCTGAACGTTTACTTAATCCTACATAATAGTCGCCACGGCGAGTCATTACAGCACGCATACCGGTTGTCGCATTGATCTTAGCTGCTAATTTACGTGCAACCGCCAAAGTGACATTTTTTTCGTATTTATGAGTAGGACCAATAGAGCCAGGATCATCACCACCATGCCCAGCATCAACAGCAACCACAATATCAGCAGTACCTGATGGTAACTTGGCTAAGTTATTTTCAGTGGCTTTTTCTTCTGCTTGTTCTTCTTTATCAACAGCACCGGCACCAGAACCATTAGGTAAATCCATCACTAATCGATAGCCATAACTGCCATCAGGCGTCGGTGATAATGAGAAAATTTGAGGAGTTGTGGCACGCTTAAGTTCAAACACTAATCGAGTCGTGCCTTTTTCGGGTGCATTACTGCTGCGAACTTTAGTTAAAATCTCACTCTTAGCAACAGTGATTGGCAATTTGGTTTTGAGTGAGGTTTTATTTAAGTCGACCACTAACCGTGATGGGTTTGATAGCATAAACTGCGAATAGTCCGCTTTGCTTTGCATATCTAGCACAACACGTGTTTCGTCAGGAGCCGGCCACACACGGACTCCTTTAAGTTCATTTGCAAAAGCAGCAGAACTCACTAATCCCACTCCCAAAATTAAAAGATTTGCATACGTCCGTAACGCCATTCTAATTAACCTAACTGTAAGTGGTTGATCAACGCTGAACCATAGTCCGTATTCGACGTCACTAATACCATTCTTTGCTCACCGTGATAACGCAGCTCGAGCTCAAGATCAGGCTCTGGTAGCATGCCTATACCTTTTTCAGGCCATTCAACTAAACAAATAGCATCATTGGTAAAATAATCTCGAATCCCCATAAATTCTAATTCTTCAGGATCGGCAAGACGATATAAATCAAAATGATAAACTTGCCAAGGCGCAAGATCATAGGGTTCAACCAATGTATAAGTTGGGCTTTTTACATTTCCTTGATGACCAAGTGCACGAATAAAGCCACGGCTGAATGTGGTTTTACCTGCGCCTAAATCACCATGGAGATATATTGTTGTTTGTTGCGTGCAGGCTTTAGCCAATTTAAGGCCAAAATCTACCGTTGCCTGCTCATCAGCAAGAGAAGTTTCAAATGTTTGCATTATATTTTTATCTTGGATTGACTAATTGACGAATAAACGGAAAAAGATCTGCCGCAAGCATACCACGCTCGCCGCGCTGCGCACATAAATCTGCTACTTTACGATAAATCAAAACCAAGCGATATACGGCGTGAAATAACGATCTCAGTCTACGATGACCGTCGCAATTTTACCGCAATAAAGCAATGCCATTCAATTTATGTCATGCATATATTCAGCACAGGTGCAGCTTTACACATTCGCATGATTATCTCAGCAATTATTACGGCCATTGACAATGGGGTGTCAGCTTATGACTACTCTAAAATAAGAATGTGCTAGAATCCGTTCCCTTATTTTTATTGGCTAGAAGATAAAGCAGACACTATGACGATCGATTATCAACAACTCGCACTTCAAATTAAAACTTGGGGACAAGAACTCGGCTTTCAAGCTGTAGGGATCAGTGATATCGATTTGTCGCAGCATGAAACGCAATTACAGCGGTGGTTGGATGCGGATTATCACGGTGATATGGATTGGATGGCACGTCACGGTATGATGCGTGCACGACCACAAGAATTACTACCAGGAACAGTACGTGTAATTAGTGTCAGAATGAACTATTTACCGCCACGAGCAGGTTTTGCTCAAACGCTTAAGCAACCAACAAAAGCCTATATTAGTCGCTACTCTCTTGGCCGAGATTACCATAAATTAATCCGTAACCGACTTAAGCAATTGGGGCAACGTATAGAAACGGTTGTCGGTCAATTTGGCTGTCGCCCATTTGTCGATTCAGCGCCAGTACTAGAACGCCCATTAGCTGAAAAAGCTGGCTTAGGCTGGACAGGAAAACACTCGCTAATTCTTAACGACCAATCAGGCTCATGGTTCTTTTTAGGTGAACTGTTAATTGATCTTCCCTTGCCTGTTGACGCACCAGTAACTAACCAATGTGGTAAGTGTGTCGCTTGCATGACTAGTTGCCCAACCGGAGCAATTATTGAATCTGGAGTGGTTGACGCGCGACGCTGTATCTCTTATCTAACCATTGAGTTTGACGGTATCATTCCAGAACAATATCGGGCGGCAATCGGTAATAGAATTTATGGCTGTGATGATTGCCAATTAGTATGTCCATTTAATCGTCATGGAGAGATCACCGCAGAAACAGACTACCATTGTCGAGAAACGCTATTCCAGCAAGATCTGGTGACGCTTTATGCTTGGAATGAAGCCACATTCTTACGTAATACCGAAGGTTCAGCTATTCGTCGTATCGGCCATACCCAATGGTTACGTAATATCACGATTGCATTAGGTAATGCGCCTTATCAAACTGACATCATCGAGGCATTGAACGCTCGTCAGGGTGAGCACCCACTTGTCGATGTTCATATTGAATGGGCTTTAGAGCAGCAACATCAAAAACGCCAACAAATGGTTATTGATGTTTTACCTAATGCCACTAAACGTTTAGTACGAATTATAGAAAAAGGTTTACCTCGAGACGCATAACACGCTGGGTATATGTGGAAAACTTTTTTAATGGCATCAAAAATCGTAGTAGAAAGAAAGATTAAACACAGGGAGTGGATAACATAATCAAGACTGTTATCCCAAAAAAGGAAGGACTAAATGAACTGTGTACAAATTGTAGATAAAACAAAATTAACCAATAAAAAACATACAGTTATCCTGTTAGTTTTTTACAATTAATAAGGCGAATAGTTTTAAGTTATGCTCTTCTACTAAAGTTATTCACACCTAGCTATCACATCTAATCAACCAACTTACCCACAGAATATCTAATGTGGATAACTCTGTGAATTTAACTGTGATCTAACGGTGTAATAAATTAAAAACGCTTACTAAAATAACAACTTATCATGTGTTTTCTATCTTTTATAAACAAATAAAAATCAACCACAATGTTGCTATAAAGTAGTAAGAACCAACGTATCAATGCTAGGAAAAGAGCGTTTGCCTTATGTGGCAATATTGATATTACAACCATCTTTGCAAATAGCTAAGATGAAAAAAACAACCGTTAGGTTGCATAATCAATAGCAGATGATGTAATCGAAGCTGATTGCTTCTAAGTGGGCTTCGTAGTCAAACTAGAAACACTTGAAGCAGTACACTGATGATATCGGTAATCGAATACCTCAGGAATACCACATTAAGACTAATACTTCACAGTAGTAGTTCACCGATAAGTTCGATGATAACTTAATTGGAGCGACACACGAGGTTCCCGATCTTCAAGGAACTAGGCGTGACCTCAACCTTGGCAAGGTTGCGCTCTACCAGCTGAGCTAGTGTCGCATCACATCTCTTAAAAAGAGATTTGGTTGCGGGGGCCGGATTTGAACCAACGACCTTCGGGTTATGAGCCCGACGAGCTACCAAGCTGCTCCACCCCGCGTCCGATTTTTCCACCTAGTTTAAGTTGGGTGACAACTATTTTTATTCACAGCCGTAGCCATGAATATCAATTTGGAGCGACACACGAGGTTCGAACTCGTGACCTCAACCTTGGCAAGGTTGCGCTCTACCAGCTGAGCTAGTGTCGCATCACATCTCTTAAAAAGAGATTTGGTTGCGGGGGCCGGATTTGAACCAACGACCTTCGGGTTATGAGCCCGACGAGCTACCAAGCTGCTCCACCCCGCGTCCGATTTTTCCACCTAGTTTAAGTTGGGTGACAACTATTTTTATTCACAGCCGTAGCCATGAATATCAATTTGGAGCGACACACGAGGTTCGAACTCGTGACCTCAACCTTGGCAAGGTTGCGCTCTACCAGCTGAGCTAGTGTCGCATCACATCTCTTAAAAAGAGATTTGGTTGCGGGGGCCGGATTTGAACCAACGACCTTCGGGTTATGAGCCCGACGAGCTACCAAGCTGCTCCACCCCGCGTCCGATTTTTCCACCTAGTTTAAGTTGGGTGACAACTATTTTTATTCAC
>NZ_FYAK01000009.1:0-69215 GCF_900185615.1 Photobacterium malacitanum | reverse complement strand
TTGGAGCGACACACGAGGTTCGAACTCGTGACCTCAACCTTGGCAAGGTTGCGCTCTACCAGCTGAGCTAGTGTCGCATCACATCTCTTAAAAAGAGATTTGGTTGCGGGGGCCGGATTTGAACCAACGACCTTCGGGTTATGAGCCCGACGAGCTACCAAGCTGCTCCACCCCGCGTCCGATTTTTCCACCTAGTTTAAGTTGGGTGACAACTATTTTCGTTTACCGCCGTAGCCATAAACAATAATTTGGAGCGACACACGAGGTTCCCGATCTTCAAGGAACTAGGCGTGACCTCAACCTTGGCAATATTGCGTACAACCAGATGAGCTAGTGTACATTGCAAAGATTTAAATTGGAGCGACACACGAGGTTCGAACTCGTGACCTCAACCTTGGCAAGGTTGCGCTCTACCAGCTGAGCTAGTGTCGCATAGCTAGGTCTTTCACCTAACGTTCACCGCTTTCGCCATGAACTACAAATTGGAGCGACACACGAGGTTCGAACTCGTGACCTCAACCTTGGCAAGGTTGCGCTCTACCAGCTGAGCTAGTGTCGCATAGCTAGGTCTTTCACCTAACGTTCACCGCTTTCGCCGTGAACTACAAATTGGAGCGACACACGAGGTTCGAACTCGTGACCTCAACCTTGGCAAGGTTGCGCTCTACCAGCTGAGCTAGTGTCGCATAGCTAGGTCTTTCACCTAACGTTCACCGCTTTCGCCGTGAACTACAAATTGGAGCGACACACGAGGTTCGAACTCGTGACCTCAACCTTGGCAAGGTTGCGCTCTACCAGCTGAGCTAGTGTCGCATAGCTAGGTCTTTCACCTAACGTTCACCGCTTTCGCCATGAACTACAAATTGGAGCGACACACGAGGTTCGAACTCGTGACCTCAACCTTGGCAAGGTTGCGCTCTACCAGCTGAGCTAGTGTCGCATCACATCTCTTAAAAAGAGATTTGGTTGCGGGGGCCGGATTTGAACCAACGACCTTCGGGTTATGAGCCCGACGAGCTACCAAGCTGCTCCACCCCGCGTCCGATTTACAACGAAAGAAAACAAACTCGTTATCTCCTTTCGAGGCTGCGCATTATACGACTAAAATTATCGGATGCAATAGTTCTTAAACCAAAAAACGCAGATTATTTTCTAACTGCTTATTTTAACATCAAATATTGAAAATATGCTCACGATAGTAGCGTAACTCAGCAATTGAATCGTGAATATCATCCAATGCTAAATGACTACCTTGTTTAGAAAAGCCATTAAGCAGCTCAGGCTTCCAGCGACGCGTCAATTCTTTAAGTGTGCTCACATCAAGATAACGGTAATGGAAATACTGTTCAAGCACAGGCATGTGCTTATATAAGAAACGACGATCTTGACCAATACTGTTACCACAAATTGGTGATACACCTTTAGGCACCCACTGCTCTAAAAAAGCCACAGTTTGAGCAACAGCTTGTGCTTCAGTGATCGTACTTTGACGAATACGTTCAACTAAACCACTATTAGTGTGTGTGGTTGTACACCAATCATCCATTTTTGCTAATTCAGCTTCTGGCTGATAAATAGCTAGAACAGGACCTTCTGCCAACACATTAAGCTGTGGATCAGTTACAACTGTGGCGATTTCAATGATTTTATGAGTTTCTGGATCTAATCCGGTCATTTCCAGATCAATCCAAATAAGGTTCTGATCGCTGATTGTCATTCGATATTGCCTCTTTTGTGACTAAACCATGTATGATAATACCGAAAGCCAACCAAACAGAACGATATTCTTGTGGCAAAAAAGAAAAAATTAACTCAAGGTCAGAGCCGACGTGTTCGCTCTAACCAAAATAAGCGCCTAGATCGCGCTAAAAATGAAGTCCAATGGGATGAAGCCTTATTGGAAAATGCTCGCGAAGGGCTGGTTATTACTCGATTCGGTCAACACGCTGATGTTGAAGATCCGCAAACGGGTATTATTCATCGCTGTAACCTACGTCGCAGTATTCAGAGCCTTGTTTCTGGAGATCGTGTCGTTTGGCGTCCTGGCGTTGAGGCCTTACAAGGCATTGCCGGTGTTGTAGAAGCTGTGCATGATCGCAAATCAATGTTAACCCGTCCTGATTACTACGACGGTGTAAAAGCGGTGGCTGCTAACGTTGATCGAATTGTGATTGTGTCATCAATTCTACCTGAGCTATCGCTTAACATTATTGACCGTTACATTATTGCAGCTGAAACCATCGGCATTAAGCCATTAATTGTGGTTAATAAAGTTGACTTACTGACACCAGAACAACGGGTGGATGTTGAACATAAGTTAACGCAATACCAAAATATTGGTTACAGCGTACGCTTAGTCAGTACCGATACTGGTGAAGGTCTTGATGATCTAAAAGTTGATTTAAAAGATCACGTTAGTATCTTTGCTGGCCAATCAGGTGTGGGTAAATCAAGTATGGTTAATGCACTAATGCCCGATGTTGAGGCCGATATTGGTGATGTTTCAACGAACTCTGGTTTAGGTCAACATACGACGACAGCAGCAAGGTTATATCACTTTGCAGACGGTGGTGATTTGATTGACTCACCAGGGGTACGTGAATTTGGTCTGTGGCATTTAGAACCAGAGCAAATTACCGAAGCTTTTGTTGAATTTCGTCAATATTTAGGTGGCTGTAAGTTCCGTGACTGTAAACACGGTAACGATCCTGGTTGTATCATTCGTGAAGCTGTTGAACGTGGTGATATTAGTCGTGAACGTTATAACAGCTACCATAAAATCATTGAAAGCATGTCGGAAAATGTGGCAAATCGTCAATTTTCACGTAACAAGCCGAACTGATAATAAATACAAGCCTAAGCGAATTTTACTATTTTCTTAGGCTTATTTTTTTATCTGTGACGATGTAAATAAATACCGACAAACTTCACTTACCCACAGCTGCTATAACACCACAATAACTGACATTATTTAAATAGTTCGGTACTATTACGGGTTGACGTTATTCTTCCAAATAAGCAAAGAATAACTAACTTATTGATTAATTAATATTTACTGGAAGAATGATTGTGCTAGATAAGATTAAAATTGGCCTTCAATATTGTATGCCAAAGCATGCGTTAACCCGTCTAGTGGGTAAACTGGCAGCCCATGAAGGTGGAAAACTAACTACTACTATTATTCGCTGGTTCATCAAACAATATAACGTCAATATGGCAGAAGCGCGGAATCCTGATCCTGCAGCCTACCCTACTTTTAATGCTTTTTTTGTGCGTGAATTGGTAGAAGGCGCTCGCCCCATCAATAATGAACAACACATCATTAGTCATCCAGCAGATGCTTGTGTAAGCCAATTCGGTCCAATTAAAGCAGGACGTCTATTCCAAGCTAAAGGCCACTATTTTAATGCTTGTGAGTTATTAGGTGGCGATAGCGATTTAGCGGATGAGTTTATGGGCGGGGAGTTTGCAACATTATACCTGTCGCCAAGTGACTACCACCGTGTTCACATGCCATGTGATGGTGTACTACGCCAAATGATTTATATTCCTGGTGATCTTTTCTCTGTTAATCCACTCACCGCAGAAAATGTACCCAACTTATTTGCGCGTAATGAACGTGTTGTATGTATCTTTGAAACAGAGTTTGGGCCATTAGCTCAAGTATTAGTTGGTGCCACCATTGTCGGTAGCATTGAAACAGTATGGGCAGGAACAGTAACACCACCTACAGGTCCAGAGGTCCGTCGCTGGAATTACTCGACTACGGGTGAAGATGCTATCAGCCTAAAGAAAGGGCAAGAGATGGGTCGTTTCAAGCTCGGCTCTACGGTAATTAACTTGTTCCCTAAAAATAGCATTCGCTTTGTCGAAAGCATGCAACCACGTCAAGTGACGCGCATGGGACAACCTTATGCTGAAAGTTTAATTAAATAAAATCGTTTAATAATACTTACGCGGAGCAGCAATTGCTCCGTGTTGCTAACGCTGATTTATAAACATATCGTCTTTTTATTAACTCCCTGCTGGTATTCATTACTCTTCCTTGTCCCATTCACTATTACTGCGACTAATCTTTGTTATTCCTTAATCGTATTTTCAATAACAAATCAAACGATTACTATGCTAACGTTAGCATTTTATCTCACGTATTAAGTGCTATTATTAGCGCGGGATAATTATCACTTATAGGTAATCATAATGAAAAAAAATACGATATCAGTATTAGTGCTCGCTTTAGCAAGTTGCTTTTCTCTTTCTGCACACGCCAATGCGGCATGGGGATACGGCGATCAACAAGGTACTGAGCATTGGGTTGATAGTTACCCTGCTTGTGGTGGTGAAAATCAGAGCCCAATCGATATCAAGTCGCCTATTCAAGCGCAAACCCAACCGTTACAGATCGATTATGAAGGTAAAATCACCAGTCTGACTAATAACGGTCATACTATCTCAGCCAATGTTAGCGGTGATAATAAACTCATTATCGATGGCGATACTTACACACTAAAACAATTCCATTTCCACACTCCATCTGAAAACTATATTGACGGCAAGCAATACCCATTAGAAGCGCATTTCGTAAACGTTGATGCAAATGGCCATATTGCTGTGATAGCGGTAATGTTTGAAAATGGTCCACGGGCGAATAATGAATTAACCACCTTATTGAAAAAAATCCCAACAAAAGGTGAAACCATTGATTTTAATGACGATTTAACCCCAAGCGCGCTCCTGCCACGTGAACGTCAATATTTCCGTTACAATGGTTCATTAACCACACCACCATGTACAGAGGGTGTACGTTGGTATGTGATGCAAAGCCATCTTACAAGTTCTGCAGCTCAAATAGAGCAATTAAACCAAATGATGGGTGATAATAATCGTCCATTACAACCGTTAAATGCACGAATTGTGATTGATTAATCATAATCACAAATGATAATCAGTTGCATTAATGAATGAGTCAGGCTACACTTTTTTCACGGTTTAAACGCCTTGAAATCCTACTTGCCGTTTAACTCAATCATGGTGCACAACCAATATCATTTACGGTTATTGCGCGTTCCCTCCGTATACGGTTACTGATATATCATCACTAACAACAACGGGCGCATAACCATAATCTGATAATAAAAAAGCACGGTCATTATAACCGTGCTTTTTTACATCATGGTGTCATACAAAATATTATGCTATTTCAATTGGGAAAGCGGTGACTTGATCAATATGATCGCGCTCTAATGCCAACATAATCACGCGATCAATTCCTAATGCGACCCCAGCACAATCTGGAAATCCAGCCCGTAATGCTTCAACAAGATGCATGTCAATAGGTTGTGGTTGTAATCCCATACTGATGCGCTTGTGGTTATCATCCTCAAAACGTTGCAATTGCTCATCCCCGTTAGCGAGCTCATGAAAACCATTCGCAAGTTCAATCCCTTTAAAATACACTTCAAAGCGCTCAGCAACACGTGGATCAGTTGGGTTTATTTGAGCCAGAGCTGCTTGTGACGCAGGAAAGTCATACACAAACGCAGGGACTGTTTGACCAATTTTAGCTTCAACACCGACACTAAATAGCAATTGTAATAAGGTATCGCGATCTTGCTCTGACTCAGCAATATCTGCCAATCCTAACCGAGCTGCCGCCGCTTTTAATTCAGTCATCGAACTTTCTAATGGACATACAGCTAATACATCAATAAATGCTTGTTGATACGTCATTTTCTCAGCTGTACCACAACCTAATACTTGCTGTAATAACGCATCCATTTCAGCCATTAGCTGATGATGGTCAAACCCTGGTCGATACCATTCCAACATTGTAAACTCAGGATTATGATAACGTCCCGACTCTTCATTTCTAAATGATTTACAGATCTGATAAATAGCCCCACTACCTGCAGCCAATAACCGCTTCATATGAAATTCAGGGCTAGTCATTAAATATAATGTTTGTCCGTTAGCGTAGCCTGGACCGACAAACTGGGTTTTAAATGCATGTAAATGCACATCTGTCACTGTTGCCTGACTCATGGCTGGCGTGTCCACTTCAATAACATCACGATCAGCAAAGAACTGACGAATTGTTGCAAGTAAAACAGCACGTTGTTTAAGTTGAGTAATATCAGCTGTAGGCTGCCAAGGCTGAGACATAACAGTTTCTTCTTACATGAAAGGAAATTAAGTTATCATTCTAGCAAAACCGTCCCCCTAACCAAATGTTGAGCAGAGTATATTTATAGTTCCCCAACAATAACCTTAAAATTATGAACAAAAATGAATAACATTAACAAAATAACATCCATAATCTCAGTGCTTAACAACGATACCCACAACAAATAAACCCACAAAAAATAACAAAAGCGACACAAAGACATCAAAAAATATCACAAACCCACTCATAAAGATGCATCGAATAGCTTATTAAATCTTTAACAACAATGTGTTACAACTCACCCATGTAACACGACCTTAATAAGCTACAAACAACCCACCACAAACAAAACAACTAATTAACACCATTAAAACATGACAACTTGTGACAATAATCACAATTTTTGTAATCAGATTACATTTTTTGATTATTTCGTTAAAAAGACGCGTCTACATCATATTTTATCTTAATGAGGTTTCATAAAATACGCGCAGGATTTCAAGGATAGATGCGCACGACGCATCTTTTCATTTTTTTACCGTCTTACTTTCGGAGGATAGCTGTGAAGACTATTACCACAGATATCGCTGTAATTGGCGCGGGTGGTGCAGGCCTACGTTCTGCCATCGCTGCTGCAGAAGCAAACCCAGAACTAGAAATTGCACTTATTTCAAAAGTCTACCCAATGCGTTCGCACACTGTTGCCGCAGAAGGTGGATCAGCTGCCGTAATCAAAGACGAAGATAGCTTTGATAATCACTTCAACGATACTGTTGGTGGTGGTGACTGGCTATGTGAACAAGATGTGGTTGAATATTTCGTTGAGAATTCAACCCGTGAAATGATCCAGATGGAACAATGGGGTTGCCCATGGAGCCGTAAAGAAAATGGCGAAGTAAACGTACGTCGTTTTGGTGGTATGAAAGTTGAACGCACATGGTTTGCGGCAGATAAAACTGGCTTCCATATGCTACACACCCTATTCCAGACATCTATCAAATACTCACAAATCAAACGTTACGATGAATACTTCGTGGTTGATCTTTTAGTTGAGAACGGCGAAGTACAAGGTCTGATTGCGATTCACATGGCTGAAGGTGAACTGATTTGTATTAAAGCCAAATCAGTGATTCTAGCAACAGGTGGCGCAGGTCGCGTTTACCACTGCAATACTAACGGCGGCATTGTGACTGGCGATGGTATGGCAATGGCGTTCCGCCATGGTATTCCACTACGTGACATGGAATTTGTTCAATACCACCCTACTGGTTTACCTGGTACTGGTATTTTGATGACCGAAGGTTGTCGTGGTGAAGGCGGTATTATCGTCAATAAAAACGGTTACCGTTACCTACAAGACTATGGCATGGGCCCTGAAACACCAGTAGGCGAGCCAAAAAATAAATACATGGAACTAGGTCCTCGTGACAAAGTTTCACAAGCGTTCTGGCATGAACAGCAAAAAGGCAACACAATTAAGCACCCACTAGGTGATGTGGTAATGCTTGATTTACGCCACCTTGGTGAAGAATATTTACATGAGCGTCTACCGTTCATCTGTGAGCTAGCAAAAGCATATGTAAACGTAGATCCCGCTAAAGAGCCGATTCCAATTCGCCCAACAGTACACTACACCATGGGTGGTATTGAAACTAATGGTCAATGTGAAACTCGCATTAAGGGTCTATTTGCTGTTGGTGAATGTGCTTCTGTTGGCCTGCACGGTGCAAACCGTTTAGGTTCAAACTCACTGGCTGAGTTTGTAGTATTTGGTCGTGTTGCAGGTGAACACGCCGTTAAACGTGCTGAAGCATTCCAAGGCTGGAATGATGCATCGATCAAGACTCAAATTGATGCAGTACAAGCGCGAATTGATGCCCTAATGGCACAAGAAGGCGACGAGAACTGGGCCCAAATCCGTACCGAAATGGGTCATACCATGGAAGCGGGTTGTGGTATCTATCGTCAACACGATTTAATGCAAGCGACAATTGATAAGCTTGCTGAACTAAAGCAACGTTTCAAACATATTAGTATTCAAGATAAAGGCAAAGTCTTTAACACTGATCTACTGTATGCGATTGAAGTTGGTTACGGTTTAGATGTTGCTGAAGCAATGGCGCACTCTGCAATTTTACGCACAGAATCTCGTGGTGCACACCAACGCCTAGATGATAACTGTACTGAACGTGATGATGTTAACTTCCTTAAGCACAGTTTAGCATTCTACAACGACGGTGCTGCACCACGCATCGATTACAGCGATGTAACTATTACTAAATCACAGCCAAAAGCACGTTTATACGGTGCTGCAGCTGAAGAAGCCGCTGCCGCGGAAGCTGCTGAAGTAAAACAAGAGGAAAAGGCATAATGTCAGACAATCGCATTCAAAAAGTTGAAATTCTGCGTTATGACCCAGCGACAGATGCGGAACCGTATTTACAAACATTTGAAGTACCATTCAATGAAACCATGTCAGTGCTTGATGCATTAGGTTACATCAAAGATCACCTTGATAAGCACCTAAGCTACCGCTGGTCTTGCCGTATGGCAATCTGTGGTTCATGCGGCATGATGGTCAATGGTGTGCCTAAGTTAGCTTGTAAGAGCTTCCTTCGTGATTACCCAAATGGCGTTAAAATTGAGCCACTAGCTAACTTTGCGATTGAAAAAGACTTAATTGTCGATATGACGCCGTTCATTGAGCGTCTTGAAGCAATCAAGCCATACATTATCGGTAACGATCGTAAGCCAGAAGATGGTACTAACCTACAAACACCAGAGCAAATGGCAAAATACAAGCAATTTGCTGGCTGTATTAACTGTGGTCTTTGCTACGCAGCGTGTCCGCAATTCGGTTTAAACCCTGAATTTATCGGTCCTGCGGCACTAACACTGGCACACCGTTACAACCTTGATAGCCGTGATCATGGTCAACATGAGCGTATGGCATTAATCAACAGTGAAAATGGTGCATGGGGCTGTACATTTGTGGGTTACTGCTCAGAAGTCTGTCCAAAGAGCGTTGATCCAGCCGCAGCTGTAAACCAAGGCAAAGTGGAATCATCTAAAGATTTCGTTATTGCAATGTTGAAGCCTCAGGAGGCATAAGGATGAGCAACCGTAAACCTTACGTTCGTGAAATGACGCGTACATGGTGGAAAGACAGTTCTTTCTATCGTTTTTACATGCTGCGTGAAGCTACTGTATTACCGCTAATTTTCTTTACTATCTGCTTAACTTTTGGCTTAGGCTGTTTAGTAAAAGGCCCTGAAGCATGGCAAGGTTGGTTAGACTTTATGGCTAATCCAATTGTTATTATTCTAAATATTATTGCGTTAGCGGGTAGTTTATTCCATGCGCAAACTTTCTTTAGCATGATGCCGCAAGTGGTGCCAATTCGCATCAAGGGCAAGAAATTAGATAAGAAGATTATCGTTCTTGCACAGTGGGCTGTTGTTGCTGTTATCACTGCCATTGTTTTAGCGCTAGTTTAAGGAGCTGCTCGTGATTAATTTACATCCAAAACGTTCCGATGAGCCAGTATGGTGGAGTTTATTTGGTGCCGGTGGTACATGGTTTGCAATGATCTCTCCGGTTACTATTTTAGTTCTAGGTATTATGGTACCACTCGGTATTATTAGCCCAGACGCCGTTAGCTATGAGCGTGTAGCAGATTTTGCGACGAGCTTTATTGGTGCCTTATTTGTGATTGCAACGTTATCACTCCCAATGTGGCATGGTATGCACCGTCTACACCATGGTATGCATGATCTTAAGTTCCACACCGGTGTTGCAGGTAAAATTGCCTGCTATGCTGCGGCGTTCTTAGTAACTGCACTATCGATTATCTTTGTGTTCATGATTTAATTTTCATGTAATCGCAATCTAAACAAGCACTGCTCTTCGCGGTGCTTTTTTTATGGCTGTAATTTAATCAGCGATCAGTCTCGATAAATTTTAACCAACAAAAAAGGCCGCCTAAGCGACCTTTTTAAAGCTTATATGATATTACTTCACACGGCTTACGTATTCACCTGAACGAGTATCAACTTTGATAACTTCGCCAATTGCGATGAATAAAGGAACACGCACTACAGCACCTGTAGTTAGTGTTGCAGGCTTACCACCAGTACCTTGTGTGTCGCCCTTAAGACCAGGATCAGTCTCTGTTACTTCAAGCTCAACAAAGTTTTGAGGCGTAACAACGATAGGGTTACCGTTCCAAAGCGTTAGCGTACACGCATCGTTTTCTACTAACCATTTAGCATTATCACCAACAGCTTTAACGTCTGCTGCGATTTGCTCAAAGGTTTCATTGTTCATGAAATGGTAAAATTCACCGTCGTTGTATAGGTAATCAAGTTCAGTATCGATTACATCCGCAGCTTCAACTGATTCACCTGATTTAAACGTTTTTTCAAGAACTTTACCTGAAATAAGTTTACGGATACGAACACGGTTGAACGCTTGACCTTTACCAGGTTTAACAAATTCGTTTTCGATAATGACACATGGTTCATTATCAAGCATAATTTTCATTCCGCTGCGGAATTCATTGGTGCTGAAAGACGCCATTCTAATCCTCTTAACATCTTCGAGTTGTATTTAATGTCGCATATCATACCCCGAAACGTGCCATCTGTTGAGCAAAACTGGCTGAATGATCTAGCTAATGCGATATCTGATCCGTTAAAGCTGCTTAATATGCTTAAAATTGATCCAACACCTTGGCAAAAAGGCCTCACCGCTAAAAAACTATTTGCGCTTCGCGTTCCTGTAAGTTTTGTCGAAAGAATGGAAGTTGGCAACCCATACGATCCATTGTTGCGCCAAGTCCTGCCACTAGAGCAAGAATTCGAGGTTCACCAAGGCTATTCAACCGATCCTCTTGATGAACAAGATAACCCTATTCCTGGGCTGTTACACAAGTACCACAACCGCGTATTAATGATCGTTAAAGGCGGCTGTGCGGTCAATTGCCGTTACTGTTTTCGGCGTCATTTCCCTTACCAAGATAACAAAGGCAATAAAGTGGTATGGCAACAGGGTCTTGATTACATTGCGACCCAACCACAGATTAGCGAAGTTATTTTATCCGGTGGTGATCCTTTAATGGCCAAAGATCACGAGCTGGTATGGCTACTGGAACATATTGCTGCGATCCCTCACATTAAACGATTACGAATCCATAGCCGCTTACCGGTTGTGATTCCAAATCGTATTACACCAACGCTATGTGAATTATTTGCCAATAGTCGCTTACAAATTATCATGGTGACCCATATTAACCATGCTAATGAAATCAATGCAGCATTAACCACTGCGATGACTCAACTCAAGCTAGCTAAGGTCACATTATTAAACCAAAGCGTGCTCCTTAAAGGAGTTAATGACTCCGTCACAGCGCTTACAGAGCTCAGTGAGGCACTCTTTGATGCAGGGATCTTGCCTTATTACTTACACGTACTTGATCACGTTCAAGGGGCGGCACATTTCTTTGTTGATGATCAACAAGCGCGCACATTAATGGCTGGCGTCATTAGTAATGTTTCAGGCTACCTTGTGCCAACATTAGCCCGTGAAATAGGTGGTAGAAGTAGCAAAACACCGCTCGATCTGCACCTTGAATAACGTTTATAGCTTTATTTTAACGATCGCATTCCCAGTTGCTACACCACACAACCATACTGACTCGTTATCACGAGCCAGTAAGGCTTTGTTATAAAAACAGAAAAACCTCACGTACAGCTTTTCAACAAAAAAACACCTAAAACATACACTAACTTTTAAGCCTATCATGGGCCAATCAATTATTGCAATTAAGTCATTGTTTTAAAATGAATGTACAGCTCGTACAGCTTTTACTGTTATATAACTAAAGAGCTAATGGAACATAATGTTACTTTTAATTTATAGCAGTATTGTTGTTACTCACCATTAAAAAAAATCATCGTGGCAGATCTCGATTTTTCTAGCGTTTACGTGCATAGTCGCGCCTCATACAGCAGTCCTTTTTCGTATCGGCGTTCGCCAAACGTCACTACTGCTGCCAACTCGATCCCTAACATGAGTACCGTAATGAAAATTGGCATTTTGTCACAGGACGCAAACTTATATTCAACCCGTCGCCTGCTTGAGGCTTGTCATCAACGTGGTCATGAAGCGGTTATTATCAATGCCCTTCGCTGTTACATGAATATAAACTCAGTACAACCTTCTATTCATTTTGAAGGTACTGATCTTATTGGCTTTGATGCCATCATTCCACGTATAGGATCAGACATTACTTTCTATGGTTGTGCCGTATTACGCCAATTTGAAATGATGAATGTTTTCTCTGTGAATCAATCTATAGCGATCTCACGCTCTCGCGATAAGCTACGCTCATTACAGTTACTGAGCCGCGAAGGGGTTGGTATGCCAATAACAGGTTTTGCCAGTAAACCTGATGATGTATTAGATCTAATTAAAATGGTCGGCGGCGCACCATTGGTAATAAAGCTGTTAGAAGGCACGCAAGGTATTGGCGTTGTACTTGCAGAAACTCAAAAAGCGGCAGAAAGTGTTATCGAAGCATTTATGGGGCTTAAAGCTCATATCATGGTGCAAGAATATATAGAGGAAGCTGGCGGAGCAGATATTCGTTGTTTTGTAATTGGTGATAAAGTTATCGCCTCAATGAAACGCCAAGCTGCAGAAGGGGAATTCCGCTCTAACTTACACCGCGGTGGTAGTGCTTCATTAATTCGTATTACACCAGAAGAACGTAAAACAGCGATTGCAGCAGCCAAAGCAATGGGACTCAGTGTTGCAGGTGTTGATTTATTACGCTCTAAACGCGGACCACTGATCATGGAAGTAAACTCCTCTCCCGGTCTAGAAGGTATAGAAGCAGCAACAGGCAAGGATATCGCAGGCATGATCATTGATTATATTGAAAAAAATGTAGGCAAAAGCCATCGCCATCTAAAAAACCAATAAACGAGTATGATGCTATTATTAACAAGCAGCCACAGAAGGCTGCTTTTTTATTACCAGTCAATATTGTTCATCTTTTTATAGTAAAAACAGCAAAAAGGTGCGCAAAACAAGCACACTATCAACACCACCAAACACTGAATATAACTAATTGATATTTAAAGATAAATAATTGTGCAGCTTTTTGAGCTTTTTTCATGACGAACTAAAGCTTTGGGTTTGCAGTGCTATAAATACTAATAGTTCGCAATTTTATTCAAAAATATGCCTACCCTTCTTCAAAAGAGGAGGTTATTGATAATAAATGTGAGCTTTAAAACACTCAGCCATTAAGACATCGATTAATACTACCGACGAGCAGCAAATTACGCTAACGTATAAACATTATAATGCTGACAAAACTTAACAAGGATTAGCAATGACTGATTTTAGCTATGCCGTTGAAATGATAGAAGACGATAAACCATTTAGTATGGGTCAGGTAAATACTAACGAGATCCCTAGTGAAGCATTGACAACCTACACCCAGTTAATTTCACAATTACTGCAACAACCAGAGCAAGGTAAGCGTTATGCTGGATTTGGTTTTGAAGGCGCAGAAAAATTAGCATTCAGTGCATTACAAATTACTGAGCATGATCAAATTGGCGCAGGCATGGTGTATAACCCAGATGATAATGGCGATAACTTTGTCTTGATTGGCCGAGTATTCTTTAGCATCAAAGAAAGTAAAGTCTCATTTAATATGGAGCCAAATGCTGATGATGTACTCGTGCAAGGTGAGGTTGATTTACGTGGCTATATTCAATCGTTTGTAATTTGCTTTATGGCTGCATGGGTAGAACTCAACCAACAACACCTGCCAAAGAATAACTAACAACACACTAATTCAAAGCCCTTAATGTCATCATCGCATCAGGGCTTCATTTCCCTCACCACCAGTACAGCTAATGGTAAAAATTAAAGCTTTTTGGTGTACAAATTCACCCACCAAAAACACCCTTCACAAAAACAACCTAAACCACTGATAAATAATAACATTTCACTTGTGCAGCTTTTTTAGCTTTTTACCTTGTAAGCTAAAGTTCACAATACACTTTTTACCCCCTCGTAAAGCGACTCTTTATTTAATCTATACTGATTGGTTTTTACTGATTATCTATGCGCCTATCAAATCAATTCTTCAATCTCGTTATGAAGCAATAATTTAATACTCTAGGGTTTATTGTTAATGATCTTAAGAGCTCACTATCAATACAAAATAGCTGTACTAACAACTAAAAGCATAAAAACAATAATTTGCATATTTTTAATAATAAGCATTAATTAACGCTTATTGTATTTTTCCTATTAAATTAATAAAAACACTCAAAAAATTGTTTGCCATCAAAATATAGATTTAGATGCTATTACATCAATAATTTGTTCTTTGCTGATTTTTCATAATAATGGCTGCTATTACGATTACTTAACCATTCATTCCACAGAGAAATTCACAACACAATCGCGTTCAGCTTTTTATTACATGTTCACAAAAAACGTGTACAAATTACCAGTCATGTTCCGGTTACCAATAAATGTAGATAAGTTGTTGTTTTAATTTAGCTTTATTTACGTACAGCTTTTCAAGGAATATTCCATGTGAACTGTGTTCATTGTTCGAGATAATAGTTTATGTTGCAACCGACATAGCGCAATTATCTTGAGGTAATAAAAAAGTCGAGCATAGCTCGACTTTTTATAACGATAAGTTTTATAACATAGAGAGCTTAATCTCTAGAGTTATAAATGGGCTTACATCATACCGCCCATGCCACCCATACCGCCCATGCCACCCATATCAGGCATTGCAGGTGTATCAGATGCTTTATCTGTGATCATCGCTTCTGTTGTGATCATAAGACCTGCTACAGAGGCTGCAAACTGAAGTGCAGAACGGGTTACTTTGGTTGGATCAAGAATACCCATCTCAATCATATCGCCATATTCGCCAGTCGCTGCGTTGTAACCGTAGTTAGCTTCACCTGCACGAACGTTATTAGCAACAACAGATTCTTCATCACCTGCGTTCTTAACGATTTGACGTAGTGGTGCTTCCATTGCACGAAGTGCTACACGAATACCTACATTTTGCTCTTCGTTATCACCAATAAGGTTAACAACTTTAGATGCAGCGCGAATCAGTGCGACGCCACCACCTGCAACCACACCTTCTTCAACCGCTGCACGAGTTGCATGTAATGCATCTTCTACGCGATCTTTCTTCTCTTTCATTTCAACTTCAGTTGCCGCACCAACTTTGATAACAGCTACGCCGCCAGCAAGTTTAGCAACACGCTCTTGAAGTTTTTCTTTATCGTAGTCAGAGGTTGCATCTTCGATTTGTTGACGAATTTGAGCAACACGACCTTGGATCATCGTTTCTTCACCAGCACCATCAATGATAGTGGTGGTTTCTTTAGTGATAGTTACACGCTTAGCTTGACCAAGATCTTCTAGTTGAACTTTCTCAAGCTCTAGACCAATCTCTTCAGAAATAACAGTACCCGCTGTTAGTACTGCGATATCTTGTAGCATTGCTTTACGACGATCACCAAAGCCAGGTGCTTTAACAGCTGCAACTTTAACGATACCACGCATGTTGTTCACAACTAGAGTTGCTAGTGCTTCACCTTCAACATCTTCAGCAACAATAAGTAGTGGACGAGATGCTTTTGCTACGCCCTCTAGTGCAGGAAGAAGTTCACGGATATTTGAAACTTTCTTATCAACCAATAGGATAAATGGACTTTCTAGATCCACAGAGCCCGCTTCTTGGTTGTTAATGAAATATGGTGATAGGTAACCACGATCAAACTGCATACCTTCAACAACGTCTAATTCGTCTTGAAGTGCTTGACCTTCTTCAACCGTAATAACACCATCACGGCCTACTTTTTCCATTGCTTCTGCAATAAGGTTACCCACAGTTGTGTCAGAGTTTGCAGAGATAGTACCAACCTGTGCGATAGCTTTTGTATCAGCACAAGGAACAGAAAGTGCTTTTAGCTCTTCTACTGCAGCAACAACAGCTTTGTCGATACCGCGCTTAAGATCCATTGGGTTCATGCCTGCAGCAACCGCTTTTAGGCCTTCAGAGATAATAGCTTGAGCAAGTACAGTTGCTGTTGTTGTACCGTCACCCGCAGCATCATTCGCTTGTGAAGCGACTTCTTTAACCATTTGTGCGCCCATGTTTTGGAACTTATCTTCAAGTTCAATTTCACGTGCTACAGAAACACCATCTTTAGTGATAGTTGGTGCACCAAATGATTTATCTAGTACAACATTACGGCCTTTAGGACCTAATGTTACTTTTACCGCATCAGCTAGAATATTTACGCCTTCTAGCATTTTAATTCGTGCGTCGTTACCAAACTTAACGTCTTTAGCAGCCATCTTAGGATTTCCTTTCTTAATTCTTAATTTAATGTGATCGGATTATTCAACGATTGCCATAATGTCATTTTCAGACATGATAAGAACTTCTTTACCGTCAATTTTTTCAGTTTTAGTGCCGTAGCCTTCAGCAAAAATAACTACGTCGCCTACTTGTACATCAAGTGGTTGTACGGTGCCATTTTCTAGAATGCGACCTTTACCTACAGCAAGGATTTTACCGCGAGTAGATTTTTCAGCAGCTGAACCAGTTAACACGATGCCACCGGCAGACTTAGATTCAACTTCTTGGCGTTCAACGATAACTCGGTCGTGTAAAGGACGAATGTTCATTGGTCGTCTCTCCTGATAATTAAGGTAATGTCCATGATTTTAAGCCGACAAGCTTGTGCTTGTATGACTTTCTATATCACTAAGATGTTGGGTCTAATTTCTAAATCCCAAGGTTTAAGCGGCTTTTTTTTGTTATTTATTTGAGAAATTTTGCCCGATCACACACTTTGCATTAGGGTATGCAGGCATCCTTTTTTTGAGACCACTATGGCAACACTACTCAAGTCAGATAAACATCGATTATTATCGGCCCCGATACCAGATGCCTTACGTCGTTTAACCGTACCAATGGTGTTTGGGATGATCGCAATTTTAATGTTTAATTTAGTCGATACTTTCTTTATTTCACGCTTGGGCACAAATGCACTGGCTGCGGTCAGCTTTACCTTTCCGGTTACCTTTGGCTTAAACTGTATCACTATGGGTATGAACGTCGGTATATCAACCAGTATCGGACGCATGCTTGGTCAAGGTGATAACCACAGTGCAGCCCGTATTACCACCCATGGCTTACTGCTGAGCCTATTATTGATGATCATTGGCGCCAGCATTGGATTACTGACGATTACACCTTTATTTACCTTAATGGGTGCATCTGAGGAATTATTGCCGATCATCGAACAATATATGACGGTATGGTATGTGGCTATTCCATTACTGGTGATCCCAATGGCTGGCAACAGTGCGATTCGTGCTACCGGAGATGCTAAAAGCCCCGCTAAGATCATGGTCATCGCTGGTGTTATCAACGGCCTGTTAGATCCTTTATTGATTTTTGGTTATGGTCCAGTTCCAACTCTAGGCGTTCAAGGTGCAGCCATTGCCAGTGGCATTAGTTGGGTATTTGCACTCACCGCTTCTTTATATTTGCTAAATAAAAAAGAAAAGTTACTAATATTACCGCAATGGAAATTACTAAAAAAAGATTGGCAACAAATTTTACAGATTGGCGTTCCGGCGGGTTTGTCGACGGCACTCAACCCACTATCAGGGGCATTATTAATGGCCATGCTTGCCAGCCAAAGTACCGCCTCAGTGGCTGCTTACGGAGCAGCAATGCGGGTCGAGTCATTATTAGTGATTGTAATGATGGCGCTTGGATCGGCATTAATGCCATTTATGGCACAAAATTTAGGCGCTCAAAAACCACAGCGGGCGTTTAGCGCACTTTTTACTGCTATGCATTTTGCTATTGGTTTTCAGTTGTTGGTTTTTATTGCGATGGTGCCATTAAGCATGCCATTAGCAGCATTATTTTCCAAAGATAGTGTCGTTCAAAATCAATTATGGCATTACTTATTAGTGGTACCAGCCAGCTATGGGCTACAAGCAATTTGTATGCTGTTAATTAGCGCCCTTAATGCATTGCACAAAACCATCAATGCATTGTGCTGGAATCTACTACGGCTATTTGTGTTATTACTACCCGCAGCATGGATCGGCAGTTATATTCATGGCACTGAAGGACTATTTATTGGCATTGCAGTTGCCAATATTATTAGTGGTATTGGGGCCTATTATTACGCGCGAAAACTACGTAAAGAGCTGCTATTTACACTCGATAGAATATGAATAGCATGAATAAAAAAAAGCAGCCATCGCTGCTTTTTTTTTCATCATCGATAGATAGGCTAAATGTTACAATTACGGTAATCGATGATTAGAATTGTTATTTTTATGCTCATCTTTACGCTCATATTCACCATCAAACACATCACCATTGGCGCCATGTTCTGAGTGACGATGCTGTGAAAAACCACCACCGAAATGACTAAAATTACTTTTTAACGTCACTTTTTGCATTAATAATTGTGCTACTTTAGCTCGCGATGATGGTAATAATAATACCAATCCTAATGCATCTGTCATAAATCCTGGCGTTAACAACAATACTCCAGCAACGGCAAGTAGCATTCCTTCAACAATTTCTTGAGTTGGCATTTCGCCTTGTTGAAGCTTGTTTTGCACCGAGATCAAGGTTGCAATACCTTGACTTCTCACTAATGATGCACCAATAACTGCAGTTAATAATACAATTGCAATCGTTGGCCACAAACCTAATAAGCCACCCACCTGAATGAATAAGCCAATTTCAACTATCGGCACCACAATAAACAATAACATTAACAGTGGAAACACAAACAACCCCTTTAATTAAATAGTTTCATGCTGATGCACAGTAGTGAACATTACCTGATTATAACGTCAATTACTCAGTACAAATTTCATTATTACTCTGAAAAGTGTTAACAAATAAGACAAGAGTGCAATTTGAATTTGATCCCAAAACCATTATTAGCACCACTACATTTCATTCACATTCTGTCATTTTTATTCATTTTACATGCAAAATAACGTGCTACTGTTAACAGAAAATGTGAAAGAGATCGCGTTTCCGTGCAAAGATTAACAAGCTCTCGTAAAAAGTGATCTGGGTTATGTTTTTAGCTGTTGAGGGGAGTATTATCGGCTGCAATTAAGGTGTCAGGTACGATCATCTAGCCACAACTTTGCGACAATGGATTATCGCTATAACTGTTGGCTTACTTATTGATTCTAATTATAAAGATTTGCAAAGGGCTATATTATGTCTCAGATGATTGATCTTGAAAAAAATAATGCAACACTGAATGTTGCAACACGTATCGAAGAAGATCTACTTGGTGAACGCCATGTACCTGCGGATGCTTATTGGGGCATTCACACTCTACGTGCAATTGAAAACTTCAATATTTCAAATACAACAATTTCTGATGTTCCTGAATTTGTACGTGGTATGGTCTTTACCAAAAAAGCAGCAGCAATGGCTAACAAAGAGCTTGGTGCTATTCCTTCTGACATCGGTAATTACATTGTTCAAGCATGTGATCTTATTCTTGAAAGCGGCCGTTGCATGGATCAATTCCCATCTGACGTTTTCCAAGGTGGCGCTGGCACATCTGTTAACATGAACACTAACGAAGTTATTGCTAACCTTGCACTTGAAATTATGGGTGAAGAAAAAGGTCGCTACGACATCGTTAACCCAAATGACCATGTAAACAAATCACAATCAACTAACTGTGCTTACCCAACTGGTTTCCGTGTAGCGGTATACAACAGCATTATTAGCATGCTGGAAGCATTGGATTACTTAAAAACAGCATTTGATGTTAAAGCAACTGAATTTGCAAACATTCTTAAAATGGGTCGTACTCAGCTTCAAGACGCAGTACCGATGACTGTTGGTCAAGAATTCCATGCCTATGGCGTATTGTTAAAAGAAGAAATTAAAAATCTTCAATACACAGCACAACTGCTACTTGAAGTTAACCTCGGCGCTACTGCGATCGGTACTGGTCTGAACGCTGCAACAGGTTACCAACAGTTATCTGTTCAACGTCTTGCTGAAATCACAGGTTTACCTGTTGTTGCAGCAGAAGATTTAATCGAAGCGACATCAGATTGTGGTGCTTACGTAATGGTTCACGGTGCGCTAAAACGTACTGCTGTTAAGTTATCTAAGATTTGTAATGACTTACGTTTACTTTCTTCAGGTCCACGTACGGGTCTAAACGAAATTAACCTACCTGAAATGCAAGCAGGCTCTTCTATCATGCCTGCGAAAGTAAACCCAGTTATCCCTGAAGTGGTTAACCAAGTTTGCTTTAAAGTCATTGGTAACGACACCACCATCACTTTTGCTGCAGAAGCGGGTCAATTACAGCTCAACGTAATGGAGCCAGTGATTGGCCAAGCGATTTTTGAATCAATCAGCCTACTTAAAAATGCATGTATTAACCTACGTGAAAAATGCATCGAAGGTATTACGGTTAACAAAGAAGTGTGTGAAAGCTACGTCTTTAATTCAATTGGTATTGTGACTTATCTAAACCCATTCATTGGCCACCATGAAGGTGACATTGTTGGTAAGATTTGTGCAGAAACCGGTAAGAGTGTCCGTGAAGTGGTACTTGAGCGTGGATTACTGACTGAAGAGCAATTAGATGATATCTTCTCCATCGAAAACTTAATGCATCCTCAATATAAAGCTAAGCGTTATAACTAAAAACGTTAGCGTCTGAGAATACCAGCGGATTGTCATTTGATTATCCGCTTTTTTTTTGTGAACAAATCCTATTTTTTATTTTTATCATTAAACTTTTAGACAGGAAAAATTCTATGACTGGAATTGAACTCTTGGTCGTTCTGGGCTTTATTTATTTAGGCTCACGGATTGGCGGTATTGGTATCGGCTTTGCCGGTGGTGCGGGTGTATTAGTATTATCACTGATCTTTGGTGTTCCCACCAGTGAATCTCTGATCCCTATTGATGTTATTTTAATTATTATGTCAGTGATCACAGCCATTGCCGCGATGCAAGTTGCCGGTGGTATGGATTGGCTGGTAGAGCTTGCAGAAAACTTCCTTCGTAAACACCCTAAGCGTATTACCTTTTATGCGCCTATCGTCACTTATTTAATGACAGTATTAGCAGGTACAGGACATACTGCGTTTTCAACCTTACCCGTTATTGCTGAAGTGGCTAAAGGTCAAGGCATTCGCCCTTCTCGCCCACTTTCCATTGCCGTTATTGCATCACAAATCGCTATAACTGCCTCACCTATTTCAGCGGCTGTAGTGTTCTTCTCTGGTATTCTTGAACCGGTTGGAGTTAGCTACATTACGCTGCTTGCTATTTGTATTCCAACTACATTTATTGCCTGTATGGTTGGTGCTTTTGTGGCTAACTTTATGGGTTGTGAACTTAAAGATGATCCAGTTTACCAAGATCGTTTAGCCAAAGGTTTAGTCAATATTGAACAAACAGGTAAGCGCGATATTAAACCAACAGCGCGTAAAGCAACTTACATTTTCGTTACTGCGATTGTACTGGTTGTTTGTTATGCCGCTGCGATTTCTCATTCTATTGGCTTAATTACTGATCCAACACTAGGTCGTAACGAAGCAATCATTGCTGTGATGCTTACCTCTGCAGCAGTAACGGTATGGATCACTAAGATTGATGCTGCTGAAATTCCATCTGCACCAACGTTCCGCTCAGGTATGACGGCTTGTATTTGTGTCCTTGGTGTGGCTTGGTTAGGGGCGACTTTCGTTAACGCTCACGTTGATGGCATTAAAGAAATTGCAGGTTCATTATTAAGTGGCCACCCTTGGATGCTAGCACTGATTTTATTCTTTGCTTCTATGCTACTTTACTCTCAAGGCGCAACGACGACAGCATTAATGCCAGCAGCATTAGCTATTGGTGTTGCACCGCTAACCATGGTGGCTTCTTTTGCTGCTGTTAGTGCGCTGTTCGTATTACCAACCTACCCAACACTATTAGCTGCGGTAGAAATGGATGACACTGGTTCAACGCGAATTGGTAACTGGGTCTTTAACCATCCATTCTTTATTCCTGGTGTAGTTACCATTACTACTTCAGTCGCATTAGGCTTCTTATTCGGTAGCTTTATTCTATAATTTACACTTCCCCCTAAGTGTTCAAAAGCTGCTTTCGAGCAGCTTTTTTTTGGTTGTGATAAATCATTGCTAAGCTAAATATAATCTTATTTCTAAATCTGCTCTTAGCAAACTTAACGACAGCAAGGATAGCAAGTCATGATCACCATAAACAAAAAAGCATCATTTATAAGCATATTAGTAACGCTTACAATGATAGTAAGTGTTTACTTTTTGCTTGCTAAAAAAACGCCAACAGCGCTTAAATTTACCCCTGTTAATTCAATTTCAGAATTACAACATGCCCTTAGTATTGCAGCGAAACAGCAACGCCCAGTGATACTTGATGTTTATGCTGCTTGGTGTACTCCCTGTGTGGCCCTCTCGCAACAAACCTTTCCAGCGGGTAACGTTATTCTCCAACTTAATAACTTTACCCGCTTAAAAGCCGATGTAACGGCCAACTCTGCTGCTGATATTGCATTAATGCAATATCTTAACGTTATCGGTTTTCCAAGCTTATTATTTTGGGATCCTCAAGGTCACCCTTTGCCACAAGCAAGGATAAGTGGTTTTATCAATGCCGATAATTTTAGTGACCATCTACAGCAACCAATGTTCTCTATTGCACCACGGTCAATCTCACAAACTAACACCAAATAACATATACAATTACATAACCACAATCACAACCGCGATCAAGATCCAATCTCTGCAGTGACTAAATTGCACCTTCGTTAGTGAAATGTTAACGTCAAAAAATCAATCACGACAATAGGCATCACCATGGACGTTCACTACACCATTGTTATCGCCGATGATCATCCGCTGTTTCGCAATGCTCTGTTTCAATCGATTCATATGGCTATCAGCGGCGCAAATCTCCTTGAAGCAGATTCGCAAGATTCATTATTTGCTTTGCTTGATAAAAGTGGTGATATCGATTTATTACTCCTTGATCTCAAAATGCCCGGCTCCAATGGTATGTCAGGGCTGATTCAATTGCGGCAGCAGTATCCAGAGTTAGCCATTGTCGTCATTTCAGCCAGCGAAGAAGACGCTGTAGTTCAACAAGTTTATAGCCATGGCGCATTTGGATTCATTCCCAAATCCAGTGATATGCATGTTTTATTAAGCGCATTAAAACAAATCCTAAATGGTGAACCTTATTTTCCTAGCACCATCAATCACAATCCACATCATCAACAATTAGCCACCAAAATCGCAGCATTAACACCGCAACAATATAAAGTGTTAACCATGTTGACCGAAGGCTTACTCAATAAACAAATCGCTTATGAACTCAATGTTTCTGAAGCAACAATCAAAGCACATATGACCGCTATTTTTCGAAAATTAGAAGTTAAAAACCGCACTCAAGCAGTAATATTATTACAGCAGTTAGAAATTAATTAATCCGCAACACTCCCTTAGACCTTAGCCTACCTCTTGCCTACGCCATCGCTAATATAACTCGATGTAGATCTCAAAAACGCCTCATTAATAGGCGTTTTTGCGTTACTGCGCTCGACGATTCGCTACCCACAAGGGGCAGAAGAAGCACACCAGCATTAAACTAAAATGAGCATAGTAACCACCAATGACGCTCAATCAGAGCGTCATAATATTACTTTATTGTGGTTAAACAGTGGTTTAATATGGCGCGCAATTTTAGTGGTTTAACTGGCTTTGCTAAAAAACTAAACCCATGTTGGCGCATCAGTTGCTGATGCTCAGTTAACCGATCAGCACTGATCACCACCCCTTTAAAATGCGCCCCTAATTGGCTTCGACACCACAATAAAATATCCAACCCGGTTTGTTGTTTAGCAAGATGATAGTCACTTAATATCGCATCTGGTTGCCAGCCATCCGCCAATTGTTGTAAGGCTTGCGGTTTATTCTCTGCAATCCGCACCTCACAATGCCATTGTTTTAACAAAGTCGTCATTGCAACTAAAATATGCGCTTCATTATCAATACAAAGCACTTTTAATCCCGCTAATGAAACTCCATTCGTGTTTGGTGATGGCGAGGTTTTTAACGCCAACATCGAAGGCGAACAACGTCCAACCGCTAATGAAAATACGGTGCCATGTTGAGGCCATGATCGCAATCCTAACGGATGATCTAACACCCGTGAGATCCCACGTGCGATTGCCAACCCTAAGCCCAATCCATGATCGGCGCCGGTTTGATCCATACGGGTAAATTCATCAAAAATATCCGCTTGTTTCTCAACAGGAATGCCTGGCCCGTTATCCCAAACTTCAATTAACAGTCGATCACCACGGCGTCGTACCCCCAATAACACCCGTCCTTTAGGGTTATAGCGAAAAGCATTGGTTAAAAAGTTCTGCAATGCCCGTCGCAATAACTTACTATCAGAAAGGATCACTGCATCACTCATGACCACTTTAAAATCAATTTGCTGCTGTCGTGCCAATACTCCAAACTCAGCCTGTAAAACACTCAATACATCACTTACTCGTAACGGCACAATATGCGCTGCCAACTTTCCGGCCTCTAAACGTGATACATCAAGTAAATCACCAATCAGATCCTCGGCGGCACTTAATGCACTGGTGATATGAGATGCTAAACGCGCACTTTGCTGGCCCTCACTGACTTCTACTAATGATGATGAGAATAACCTTGCAGCATTAAGCGGTTGCATTAAATCATGGCTCACAGCTGCTAAAAATCGGCTTTTAGAACGCGCTTGTGATTCAGCTTGTTGCGTTGCGACGACCAATTGCTGATTAAGTTGCTCTAACTGCTGAGTCCGTTTTTTAACTCGCGCTTCTAAGTTTTCATTGGACTCTTTTAAAGCCGCTTCAGCTTGGCGAAAAACGGTAATATTACTAAAACTCATCACAAACCCACCGCCGGGCATGGGGTTACCTTGAACCTCAATCACCTGACCATCAGCACGTACTCGTGATGAAGTGTGAGGAGTTCCTTGCTGTAGATGTTGTATCCGTTTAGCCACATGCTGCTCAGGATCGCCCTCGCCGCACAATCCTTGCTGAGCGTTATAACGAATAACTTCAGCAATAGGGCGTCCAACTTGAATTAATCCTGCTGGAAAGGTAAATAATTCTAAATAACGTTGATTCCACGCCACCAGCCGCAATTGTTTATCAACCACAGCAATCCCCTGGCTAATATGTTCAATCGCTCCTTGTAATAAACCGCGACTAAAATCAAACATCTCTGACGCTTCATCGACAATCGTCGCAACATCTTCTAATTGCATGTGTCGTCCTTGCAATGCGGAAGTGAGTACTAACCTTGCTGAAGAGCTACCAAATACCCCCGCTAATACGCGTTCAGTATGTAAAATCATCGCCGGAGATGCTTGCTGATGTGGCATTAACTGACATTGTTGCTGAACCGAAAACTGTAAAAATGCTTGCCGCACTCGCTGTTGACCAACAAATTTTGCAGCTAACATTTCTAATTCAACGACTGTTACCCGGGTTTGATATAGCTGCTCATTTTCTGCTGTAATTAAAGGAATGCCAACAAAAGTGGCGGCTTGCATACGTTCGGTCAATGAAGAGCGGGTTGCAAGTGACACGCCGATATATAAGCTTAAGTTAACCAATAAACTTAGTAACATTCCCCAGTCAGCGCGATTTAATTGTGCTAAAAATGTGTATTGTGGTGGGGTTAATATTTCAACGATCACCTTGCTTATTACACTGCCAGTTAAAATATCAGCTTGGTTAAACATCACCAATAACCACACCGTGATGCCACCAAACAAGCCGCAATAAACACCTTTTTTATTACCGCTGTGCCAATAGAGCCCACCTAATAAAGCAGGAGCAAATTGCGCGATAGCGGCAAAAGATAACAGCCCTATTCTAGATAGCGATTCAACATTAGTGACAACAATATAAACTCCCCAAGCTGCGACCAACAACCCGCCAATTAACACTCGACGAATTGTCAGTAACAGCCCAGAGAAGGCATCAAAATGTCTATTAGTCACTTTTAAACGTCGCAGCAATAATGGCAATACCACATCGTTAGAAATCATACTGGCCAGTGCCACTGTTGACACAATAACCATTGCCATTGCTGCCGATGTGCCACCAATAAAAGCCAAGAGTGCTAATGGAGCAATACCTTGTTGTAATGGTAAATTAATCACATAACTTTCAGCAGGAAATCCCTCGAGCCATTGCTGTCCCGCAACAGCTAACGGCACCACTAGGCAGGCCATAAACAATAAATATAACGGAAATATCCATCGCGCTCGATGTAAGTCACTGGGGTGATTATTCTCAACCACAATAGTATGAAATTGACGTGGCAAACATAAAATAGCGGCCATTGTCAGGAGCAGGTGGATACTAAAGCTACCGCCATTGAACGGCTTAGATGCAAGTGCTTGCAAACCTGAAGCTGCCTGCTGTGGCTGTTCTTTTAGTAACATTAACGCAAAAACACCGATCACTAAAAAAGCCACCAGCTTAACCACTGATTCAAAAGCAATCGCCATCATCATACCGCGGTGATGCTCGGTTGAATCAATATGACGCGTACCACAAAAGATCGTAAAAATGGCTAATCCACATGCAATCATCAAGGCAATATTGACTGAGCTAAGCCCAAACTGATGCTGTAATTCAGGGGCAATGTATTCCACCCCAATGGTTATTCCGCGAAGTTGCAATGCAATATAAGGCAGCACACCAACAACTGCGATTAAAGTGACACACACCGCCAAGCCTGATGATTTACCATAACGAACAGCAATAAAATCGGCGATTGAAGTAATGTGTTCACGTTTGGCAATCACGATTAATCGTGCCCATATTCGCCACCCAAAAGTAAACATAATTATCGGGGCTAAATAGATTGGTAAAAACGACCAAATATTAGCACTGGCCTGGCCGACAGTGCCGTAAAATGTCCACGAACTACAATAAACGGCAATTGATAAGCTATAAATCCATGACCTTTTTGACGCTAACCATTGTGGTTTTTTATCGCCATACCATGCAATCGCCACTAAAACTCCGATATAAACCACTAATGCAGTGATTACTAGCCAGCCCTGTGTCATCAACCATCCTTGTGATAAAGCCCTACCTCACTGTAACGGAGTTATTCACTTTGGCTCAATCGATACTGATCACAAATATCAGGGTAATGTTAATGTTGTCGTTATTAATAGTGCTGTTATTGATACAGTTACTCTACTTGCATAACGATCAAAAAAAGCGCCACCATCAATCGATGACTCGACAATGGAAGCGCTTCTCATGATTACGATTGTGGTTTATTTCAGCCTCAATTTACCTGTGGTGTTAATGACTGAGGTTGCTTATGTGGTAAGGGGAGTCGAATAAAGAAAACCGGAATCGCCATTGCAGCCATCACCCAAAATACATTTGCGCTCCAATCTCCGTAAATCCAACCACTAATAGAGGTCAAAATTGCCATCACCGCCCCTAATGGAATCGCATTATATAACGACTGCAATGCAACCATGTGGTTTGAAGGTGAACGCTCAATGTAACGAATAGCAGCTAAATGGGCCGCAGCAAAAGTCACACTGTGCAATGACTGTACCGCAAACATTGCCCACTGATCGGTAATAGTGGCAGTTAACCCCCAGCGTACCAATACTCCAACGGCTGCTAATCGGAACATATTGTTAATCGACCAATTGGCAAATAAGCGCTTACTTATAAGGAACATCCCTACTTCTGCAGCAACACTGAAACTCCATAGATAACCAATCACTGATTCATCAAAGCCAATTTTTTGCCAATAAATCGAACTGAAACCATAATAAGCCGCATGACTGCCCTGCAACAACGCAGTAATCAACATCAATTTAACCACTGAGCTATCACGCAAAATATGCATTAACGCAGGACGGGTCTGCTGATGACTATTAACATCAACAGGCATAACAACAGGGTTACGCGCCGCCATTATTTGTGCAAAGCCTAAGCCCGCTAACGCAACCCATGGAATAATATCTGCCCCGTAACGCTGGGCACATAAACCCACCACGGTAGAACCTGCAATAAAAGCAATCGAACCCCATAAACGAGTACGACCATAATCTAAGTGGCCTTCTTTGGCATAATGATTCGTTATCGCATCTGAAATCGGTACTATCGGCCCAGCAGATAGGTTAAATAACACTGTGACTGCGGCTAGCGCCCAGAGATTACCACCACAGACAATATAAATAATACATGCCACCAGCCCCAGTAAGGTAAAACCACGCAGTGCAGGAATGAGATGTTCAACTTTATGGATTCGAGGCGTGATCACCAAATTGGCAATACAACGCACTGCGAAACCTAACCCTAATAATAAGCCGATATCAGAGTCATCAACCCCTATATGTTTAAACCAAATCGCCCAAAAGGGTAAATACACCCCGTAAGAAAAGAAAAATCCCAATAGATATTGGGATGTCCAGCCGTAAGGCTTACTTTTAAACATAATCGATCTCAAAAATGTGGTAGATGAAAAACTAAGCTATTATGCCGTAAATCAACCACCCAATCGTAATGAATAGGTCATTTTTACTCGTAAAGAATCTACCTTTGCAATCTAATTGCGACCATTGTCACACTTCTTTTTAGAGAGTAAGTACGCGGCATAATTAAGACAGTGCACAAAACAAAATGTAACATTGATGCAACATTAACAATTCACCACTCTGCGCCTCAATCTCATCCTAAAGTCTAATTGTTGTCAGCCATATAATCGTTCACTTTAATGACTAATGCTGCCTAAGCCATTGTTTGTTAAATATTACAAACATCAGCCCTACAAAGGGAACAACTCAAGGAGAACAGGGATGAGTGAGGTTCATATTTATCCGGTCGATAGTACCATTGCCAGTAATGCCCATATTAATGATGACCAATATCGCGAGATGTACCAACAATCAACCATAAATCCTCAAGGTTTCTGGCGTCAACATGGGCAAATTCTTGATTGGATCACCCCTTATACCAAAGTTAAAAACACCTCATTTGATAGCGGACATGTCAGTATTAAGTGGTTTGAAGATGGTGAACTCAATGTCTCAGCAAATTGTATCGACCGCCACCTTGCGGATCGTGGCGATCAAGCAGCGATCATCTGGGAGGGAGATGATCCCATTGATGATGCAACCTTAACCTATAACGATCTTTATCAACAAGTGTGTCAATTTGCTAATGCGCTTAAAAGCCAAGGAGTACGTAAAGGAGATGTGGTATGTCTTTACATGCCAATGGTCGCAGAAGCGGCAATAGCAATGCTGGCATGTACTCGCATCGGTGCGGTACATACAATTGTATTTGGTGGCTTCTCCCCAGAAGCCCTTGCTGGACGAATTATTGATTCCAATGCAAAAGTCGTGATCACAGCAGATGAAGGTGTTCGTGGTGGCCGTGCTGTCCCTTTAAAGCAAAATGTTGATGATGCGTTAGCTAATCCGCTGGTGACGAGTATTGAAAAAGTCGTGGTATTTCAGCGTACAGGTGGCAATGTTGAATGGCATAGTGAACGTGATGTGTGGTGGCATCAATTAACCGCAGTCGCTTCTAACCATTGTGCGCCAGAGCCAATGAATGCAGAAGATCCACTGTTTATTCTCTACACCTCCGGCTCGACAGGTAAACCTAAAGGCGTATTACATACCACCGGTGGTTATCTGGTTTATGCCGCGATGACTTTTAAATATGTGTTTGATTATCAAGAAGGTGATATCTATTGGTGTACCGCTGATGTCGGCTGGATCACAGGTCACAGCTATTTAGTCTATGGACCGTTAGCTAATGGCGCAACCACAGTACTCTTTGAAGGTGTACCTAACTATCCATCAACCAGTCGCATGAGTGAAGTGATCGATAAACATCAAGTTAATATTCTTTATACTGCGCCAACCGCAATTCGTGCCTTAATGGCCAAAGGCGAAGAAGCCATTGCTGGCACCAACCGTTCATCGTTACGGATCATGGGCTCTGTTGGTGAACCAATTAACCCTGAAGCATGGCAATGGTACCACCGTACGATTGGTGATAGCCGCTGTCCAATTGTTGATACCTGGTGGCAAACAGAAACCGGCGGTATTTTAATTACGCCACTACCAGGTGCGACTGCACTCAAACCGGGGTCTGCAACGCGACCGTTTTTTGGTGTTCAACCGGCACTGGTTGATAATGTGGGTAATCTTTTAGAAGGTGCAACTGATGGTAACTTAGTCATGACAGATTCATGGCCAGGTCAGATGCGTACCCTTTGGGGTGATCACGAACGTTTTGAGCAAACCTACTTCTCCACCTTTAAAGGCATGTATTTCACTGGTGATGGTGCACGTCGTGATGAAGATGGATACTACTGGATCACAGGCCGAGTCGATGACGTATTAAATATTTCAGGTCACCGTATGGGAACTGCCGAAATTGAATCGGCACTGGTGGCATTTGATAAAATAGCAGAGGCAGCCATTGTTGGTGTACCCCATGCAATTAAAGGCCAAGCGATTTATGCTTATATCACCCTAAATGATGGTGAATACCCTAGCGCCGAGTTACATAAGCAGGTCAAAGATTGGGTACGTAAAGAAATAGGCCCGATTGCCACCCCAGATTTTCTTCACTGGACGAATGCATTACCTAAAACCCGTTCAGGCAAAATTATGCGGCGTATTTTGCGTAAAATTGCCACCGGTGATACTGAATCTCTTGGTGATACTTCAACACTAGCAGACCCAAGTGTGGTTGAGAAACTGATTGCAGAAAAACAGCAATTACTTTAACTCTCACTCATAACTAAAAAATTCATTAACCGAACCTCAAAAGACCACTGCAGTGGTCTTTTTTTATCCAATTATTAATGATAATTTAGAACTAATTCAGCTTAGGATAAGCTACCTAATACTAAAATGTCGCGTTAACCTGTTTAATATTGAACATATTTATTGAAATAGCATTATTAAATATGCCTTTAAAACATCTTTTTTAAGCGCAATTATCACTGCTTAGTAATAACCGACAAAAAACTATATTTATTACTAAATTCTTGCACTTAGTTACGTTACATTGACGTAAGATGAACGTATTCACATCTACTAACATTCTTACAACAGCTTACAGCTGTTCGCACAAAATGTGGTGATTAGACCAGTATTTTGCTGCGATTTGCGTTGAATTCTCTATAATTGGTTCACAATTAATGTTTGGTAGTAAAAAAACGGACACATGGAAGTCAACTTGTAGATAACCACAAGTTGTGCGAGTTTACCCTCATAAACAAGTGATGAGACGTCAAGATGCCGACCGTTAAACGAATTTTACTGATTAATGGACCTAACCTAAATTTACTGGGTCTGCGTGAGCCTGATCATTATGGCCAGCAAACACTTACGCAACTGGTTCAAAAATTAACAACTAAAGCCGTCGATTTAGGCGTGGTATTAGAACATATTCAATCAAATGCGGAGCATGAGTTAATTGATGCAATTCACCAAGCCCATACTAAGGTGGATTTCATTATAATAAACCCAGCAGCTTTCACTCACACAAGTGTTGCTATTCGCGACGCCTTACTCGGCGTTGCTATTCCGTTTATTGAAGTACATTTATCTAACGTTCACGCACGTGAACCTTTTCGTCATCACTCTTACTTATCGGATAAAGCGGTAGGAGTGATTTGTGGTCTCGGCCCTGACGGTTATGAATTCGCCCTACAGGCAGCGGTTAATCGCCTGCATGCAGATAGCTAACTGAACAATATATAAAGAGAAAAATAATGGACATTCGTAAAATTAAGAAGCTAATTGAACTGGTTGAAGAATCTGGTATTGCAGAGCTAGAAATTTCTGAAGGTGAAGAGTCAGTTCGAATCAGTCGTAATGTACCCACAACAGCGATGCCACAACAATATGCTGCAGCTCCTATGGTTGCACCTGTTCAAGCAGCACCAACTCAAGCAGCGGCACCTGTTGTAGCAACAGAAGCAACATCATTCCAAGCACCTGAGGCGCCAGTTGTTGCAGCTGGTCATCAAGTTCTGTCACCAATGGTAGGTACCTTCTACCGTGCGCCAAGTCCAGAAGCGAAAAACTTTGCTGAAGTAGGTCAATCAGTCAACATTGGCGATACCCTATGTATCGTTGAAGCAATGAAGATGATGAACCAAATTCAAGCAGACAAAGCAGGTAAGATCGTAGCAATTCTTGCAGTTGATGGCGACGCAATTGAATTCGACCAACCGCTTGTAATCATCGAGTAATCGAGGCTCCTGGCTATGTTAGATAAATTAGTAATTGCGAACCGAGGTGAAATTGCACTTCGAATTCTTCGCGCATGTAAAGAATTAGGCATTAAAACGGTCGCTGTTCACTCAACAGCAGACCGCGATCTTAAGCACGTATTATTGGCAGATGAATCCGTCTGTATTGGTCCCGCGCGCGGTATCGATAGCTACCTTAATATTCCTCGTATCATTAGTGCAGCAGAGATCACTGGCGCAGTAGCAATTCACCCAGGCTACGGTTTCCTATCTGAAAATGCTGATTTTGCGGAACAAGTAGAGCGTTCAGGCTTTATTTTTGTAGGACCTAAAGCTGAAACAATTCGTCTAATGGGCGATAAAGTTTCTGCAATCAGTGCGATGAAAAAAGCTGGTGTTCCTTGTGTTCCGGGCTCTGATGGCCCACTTGATGACGATGAAGCAAAAAATAAATCTTTTGCTAAGCGTATTGGTTACCCAGTTATCATTAAAGCCTCTGGTGGCGGCGGTGGTCGTGGTATGCGTGTTGTTCGTGGCGAAAACGAACTAACAGAAGCAATCGCGATGACTCGAGCAGAAGCTAAATCTTGCTTTGACAACGACATGGTTTACATGGAGAAATACCTTGAAAACCCACGTCACATCGAAGTACAAGTACTTGCTGATGGCCAAGGTGGTGCAATTCATTTAGGTGAGCGTGATTGTTCAATGCAACGTCGCCACCAAAAAGTAGTAGAAGAAGCGCCAGCACCTGGTATTACGGAAGAAATGCGTAAGTACATCGGTGAGCGTTGTACGCGTGCATGTATCGAAATCGGTTACCGTGGTGCGGGTACGTTTGAGTTCCTATACGAAAACGGTGAGTTCTACTTCATTGAAATGAACACCCGTATTCAGGTTGAACACCCAGTAACAGAAATGGTAACTGGCGTTGATTTGATCAAAGAGCAATTACGTATTGCGGCAGGCCAACCACTGTCTTTCAGCCAAAGTGATATTCAAATTCGTGGCCACGCTATCGAATGTCGTATCAATGCTGAAGATCCAGAGCGTTTCCTTCCGTGCCCAGGCACGATCACTCGTTTCCACTCACCAGGTGGTATGGGTATTCGCTGGGAGTCGCATATCTACACAGGCTACACTGTACCGCCTTACTATGATTCAATGATTGGTAAGTTGATTGCTTACGGTGAAAACCGTGATGTTGCCATCTCACGTATGCGTAATGCCCTAAGTGAAATGATCATTGATGGTATTAAAACCAATATTCCTCTTCAGCAGCAAATTATGGCTGATGAAAACTTCCAAAAAGGTGGTGCGAATATTCACTACCTTGAAAAGAAGCTTGGTTTACAGTAATAACGTTATCTAACGTTAAAAAGGCTGCCTGAAGGTGGCCTTTTTTATTGTTAGCGCCAACAGATCTGATCTGGATACGAGACATGGCATAAACCCCTATCTTTTGCCACAATAGCGCTCTTTTTTAACCGCTATCAGTAATGCTCTCACGCCTCTGATAAGCCTCAGACCAATCACAACTGGAGAAACCGCATGAAAACGCTTTCTGCCCGCTATCGCCAAGCGCATAAAGAAGCGCGCTGGGCAATAGGACTCGCGTTAGCTTATTTTCTTTGGTGGTATGTTTCCGCCTATGGGTTTGCCCCCGCGATTAATGACCTCAGTATGCCAACCCTCTATTTTGGTTTCCCATTATGGTTTTTGCTGTCATGCATTATTGGCCCAATTGTTTTTACAATACTTTGTGCCCTTATGGTCAAATTTATTTACCACGATCTTCCTCTTGAAATAACAGACGATAAACCACATGAATAGCCAACTAATCATTCCTTTGGTGCTCTATTTAGCCGCCGTTTTTGGCGTGGCACTCTATACTCGCCGTTTTCAGGGTAAAGGTAATTTCTTAACTGAATATCTTGTCGGTGGTCGTAGCATGGGTGGCTTTGTCCTTGCGATGACTCTGGCTGCGACTTATGCCAGTGCCAGCACCTTTATTGGTGGCCCGGGAGCCGCTTATAAAATGGGACTTGGCTGGGTATTGCTTGCCATGATTCAACTGCCAGCAGCATGGCTAACATTAGGCGTGCTCGGCAAAAAGTTTGCGATTGAATCTCGGCGTCATAATGCATTAACTCTTAATGATATTTTATATGCTCGCTACCAAAATAAAGGCGTAGTGATCTTTGCTTCTCTATCACTACTGTTAGCCTTCTTTGGTACCATGGTAGTGCAATTTGTCGGTGGTGCTCGATTACTGCAAACCGTCACTGGCCTGTCTTATACTCACGGGCTGATGTTGTTTGCAATCACGGTTGGGCTGTATACCACTATCGGTGGCTTTCGTGCGGTCGTGATGACTGATACCATTCAAGGGATCATGATGATCATTGGTACGATCGCGCTATTAGTTGGGATCGTACATACTGGCGGTAGCATTGGTGCACTGGTAACCAAGCTGCATGATATTGATCCGGCTTTGATTTCACCTTATGGTCCCAATCACTTTTTAAGCCAACCTTTTATGCTCAGCTTTTGGATTCTGGTCTGTTTTGGCGTAATCGGTTTACCCCATGCAGCAGTACGCTGTATGTCATATAAAGACAGCCGTTCATTGCATAAAGGCATGGTCATTAGCACCATTATGGTGGCACTGCTGATGTTCGGTATGCATTTAGCAGGTGCATTAGGCCGCGCTATCGTGCCTGATATTGCCAGCCCAGACCAAATCATGCCGACTTTAATGGTAACGGTATTGCCACCAGTCGTTGCTGGAATCTTCTTAGCCGGTCCAATGGCAGCTATCATGTCGACCATTGATTCCCAGTTAATTCAAGCATCTGCAACCTTACTCAAAGATTTATATATCAATTATATCAATCCTAAAATCGCAGAGGGTGATGCCGCTGAAACCAAGTTGCCAAAACTATCACTATGGGTAACAGGTATTTTTTCAGCATTAGTGTTTGTCGCGGCAATGAATCCACCAAATATGATTATTTGGCTTAATTTATTAGCCTTTGGTAGCTTACAAGCGGTATTCCTATGGCCATTAGTATTAGGGTTATATTGGAAAAAAGCTTCAGCAACGGGTGCATTTGCCTCAATGATTGTTGGCCTAACCACCTATTTAGGACTGTCATTAGGTAAACCAGACATGGGCGGTATGCACGCGATTGTACCAACATTAGTCATTGGTTTGATTGCCTTTATTATTGGTAGCTATGTGCGCCCTAACCAGCCAAAAATCGCTGCAGCTAACGAATAGTGAATTGTTGATTTCACCAATACAACCAAGAGCGTGTCTAACGATGCGCTCTTTTTTTATCTATTGTTTAGCATCTGCTAATGGGGATTGGTGAAATTTCATGCTAAACTGCGCCCCCTATGTTCAAGTAGTCACAAAATAAGCGAATAAACCATGCCTTGGATTCAAATTAAACTGAACGCTACTGCAGAGAACGCAGAAGCAATTGGCGACATGCTCATGGAAGAGACTGGTGCTCTATCCGTCACTTTCCTTGATGCACAAGACACGCCAGTTTTCGAGCCTATGCCAGGTGAAACCCGTTTATGGGGTGATACTGATGTTATTGGTTTGTATGATGCTGAAGCCGACATGGATTTCGTGCTGAACATGCTTAAAAACAGCCCACTAATTGCTGATGATTTTGCTTACAAAGTTGAGCAGTTAGAAGATAAAGACTGGGAACGTGAATGGATGGATAACTTCCACCCAATGCGTTTTGGTCGTCGTTTATGGATTTGCCCAAGCTGGCGTGAAGCACCAGAACCGAATGCAGTTAATGTATTGCTAGACCCAGGTTTGGCATTTGGCACTGGTACACACCCAACCACATCATTATGTCTTGAGTGGCTAGACGGCCAAGATCTTAGTGGTAAAACGGTTATCGATTTTGGATGTGGTTCAGGTATTTTAGCCATTGCTGCGCTTAAATTAGGTGCTGAAAAAGTGATTGGTATTGATATCGATCCACAGGCTATTTTAGCTTCTCGTGATAATGCTGAGCGCAATGGCGTTTCAGATAATCTCGAGCTATATCTACCTCAAGATCAACCACAAGGTATTCAAGCTGACGTGGTAGTTGCTAACATTCTAGCCGGCCCACTGCGCGAATTATCACCAGTGATTAAGAGTCTAGTTAAAAAGGGTGGCGACTTAGCAATCTCTGGTGTGCTTGAAAGCCAAGCTGAAGATGTTGCAACTTACTACAGCGATGAAATCACATTAGATCCAGTAATGGCACGCGAAGAGTGGTGTCGTATCTCGGGTCATAAAGCATAATATTTACGGTAATTGGTTGCTGCTGTTGATTATTTTTAATTAATTTAATAGGTCAATTGATTGAAAATCATGCTGTTTTGACAAACAAAATCATCATGCTCAATTATTGGCCTTTTCAGCGGCGTAAAAAATGCGTAAAATGCGCGCCCTTACTGGCACAGTCAGGTAGAGACATTTTGCATATCGGTCCATATCAACTTAAAAACCAACTGATAGTCGCGCCAATGGCGGGTGTGACCGATCGGCCATTTCGTGAATTATGCCTTCGCTACGGTGCGGGCATGGCTGTTAGCGAGATGATGTCGTCAAATCCAGATCTCTGGAAGACGTCTAAATCGCTCAATCGCATGGTTCACGAAGGTGAATCAGGGATTCGTTCGGTTCAGATAGCAGGTGCTGATCCAAAATTGATGGCCGAAGCGGCGCAATTCAGTGTTGAAAACGGTGCGCAAATCATCGATATCAACATGGGATGCCCAGCTAAGAAAGTAAATAAACGATTAGCCGGTTCTGCGCTATTGCAGTATCCCAATCTGGTCGAAGAGATTCTTCGTACAGTGGTGGACGCAGTAGATGTGCCTGTTACGCTTAAAACCCGTACAGGCTGGGATCTGGACAACAGGAATTGTGTCAACATAGCCAAACTCGCCGAACAATGTGGCATACAGGCCCTCGCCCTTCATGGACGTACCAAGGCTTGCATGTACAAAGGTGAAGCGGAATATGACTACATTAGAGCGGTGAAACAAGCCATCTCAATCCCAGTTATCGCTAACGGTGATATCGATAGCCCGGAGAAAGCACGCTTTGTATTGGATTACACCGGTGCCGACGCTCTGATGATTGGCCGACCTGCACAAGGAAAGCCGTGGATTTTTAGAGAAATCCACCATTACTTAACAACCGGTGAACACCTCGCTGCACCGTCAATTGACGAAATCAGTGAAATTATGTTGGGACATGTTAAGGCACTTCACCAATTTTATGGTGATTACCTAGGATTACGCATTGCACGTAAACACGTGTCTTGGTATTTGAAAGAACATGCACCAGCTGGTGATTTCCGCCGGACCTTCAACGCACTCGAGGATGCTCAACAGCAAATCGATGCGCTGCAAGGCTACTTCGAAAACGTTGCATAAATACTAGAAGAGCTTACAGAATTATGTTCGAACAAAATCTGACTTCCGAAGCGTTAACAGTAACAACTGTAACTTCACAAGACCAAATCACACAGAAACCATTACGTGATTCAGTGAAGGCATCCCTTAAAAACTACCTTGCTCAATTAAATGGTCAGGAAGTCGACGATCTGTACGAGCTTGTGCTTGCAGAAGTTGAACAACCACTACTAGACACTATCATGCAGTACACTCGCGGTAACCAAACTCGCGCTGCAACCATGATGGGTATCAACCGTGGTACGCTACGTAAGAAACTAAAGAAATACGGCATGAACTAAACTATATTGGTTTAATGATTGTAAAAAAAGCCCATTTCATCATCACGATGAAATGGGCTTTTTTCTTTATTGCTAAATGATGATTTCAATCACCATTACAGTTCAATACTAATGAATATGTTTACGGCTTGAAGTACATCAGAAAAATTAACGTTCTGATTTATTTAAAAACGTATACTTAAAATGTTTATGTATATGACCGCATTCGTTACAGATCTTTACTCGTTTAATCAATAAACGTTGGTAAAATTTTCGATGTATTCTTTCTATATCATAAGATTGACAGTTATCGCACTTAGGCATGTGGCAAGCTCTCTACTGAGTTAACAATGCACTAATCATACTCAAGTAACGATAACAACCATATAACAAAATACCAAAAAGGAATAGTTGGCACGCAATCTTAATAAATAGCATTAATTCCGCTATTTATTTACTTATTGCTCTCAATTAATTGGTGCAATGCCGCTATCAATGCCGCAATACCAATCTCAACCTTACTGCGTGGACAGCCTACATTTAAACGCACATAGCCTGTGCCCTCAACACCATATGTATCTCCACGCATGATGGCGACACGATGATCATTTATCAATAATTGCTGTAATGCATCCATATCAATCTGCAGTGGATTTAAGTCAATCCAAGCTAAATAGGTTCCTTGCGGCACTTGGTAATTCAATTCGGGAAAAGCCTGATTTAATTGTTCAGCCACATACTCTAAATTACCATACAGATAATCCTTAAGACTCACTAGCCACGCTTCACCGTCATTATAAGCTGCAATATGACCGATAACGCCGAGAATAGAAGGTGATGACAGCCCATGAGCAGCTTTAAGTTGGGTTAAATACCCTTGCTGAGTACATTGCTCAGCAATCACTGCATACGCACCTGTCAGTGCGGGAATATTAAAAGATTTAGACGCTGAAGAAACTAAAGCCCACTGCTGATCAACGGCAACTTGTGACCATGGAATATAATCACTAAAGGCAATATCCATATGAATATCGTCAGAAATCACCTTCACGCCATATTGGTGACAAATCTGTGCCATACGTGCTAATTCATCACGCGTCCATACCCGTCCAGTTGGGTTTTGAGGGCTGCATAATAACAACACCTTACACTCAGATCGCGCTGCTTGTGCCTCAAACTGTGGCCAATCAATCTCATAGCTACCAGCTGTGGTTTTCAATAATGGACTGGTTAACATCTGGCGCTGGTTAGCCCTGAGCATATTGGCAAACGCATCATAAGCCGGCGTATGAACCAATACTCCATCACCCACTTCCGTCCATAACTGCACCAACTGCGAAATGATATAAATCACAGACGGCCCGTAAACAATGCTATTAGGATCAATATTGCTGTGATAACGACGTAAGAACCAACCACTAATTGCATCTTTAAAATCTGTATGATTCCAACGGCTATAGCCAAACACTGCATGATCTAATCGTGTTGATAGTGCCTGTTGAATACAAGGAGCTACCGCAAAATCCATATCTGAAATCGTAAACGGTAATAAATCATCACAGCCGAACCGATCTGCAACATAATCCCATTGAGTACAATAAGTGCCATAACGGTTAACAGGCTTAGAAAAATCAAACATAACAACCTCAAAAGCAACCAAGTCAGAACAATATAAACATCAAAAAAAGCGGAGCCCTAAGCTCCGCCCATTTTGTTATGCGCTAGCGGGTAGTAACCCTTGAATTTCGTTTTTCACCATATGAACCTGAGGCCCAATCACCACTTGCAGATTATGATCATCAAGTTTAACTACTCCTAAAGCACCATTAGCCTTTAACACCGCATCGTTAACTAGACTCATATCATTAACTGACAAACGTAAACGGGTAATACAGTTATCAAGTGACACTAAATTATTCGCGCCACCTAATGCCGCTAAAATAATATCACCTTTATAACCGGTGGTTTTTTCTCCTGTAACCGCAAACGCCAGTGCATCTTTAGTTTCAACCTCACGGCCAGGGGTTTTAAGGTTAAAACGAGTAATTGCAAACCGGAACACACTGTAATAAACCACAAACCAAATTGCAGCGACGAGTGGCACTAAATACCATTTTGTTGCCGTACCTTGCAGCACACCAAAAATTAAGAAGTCGATAATATTGCCGTCTGTATTACCAATCGTCACGCCCAATAAACCCATCACCATAAAACCAAGGCCCGTTAAAATGGCATGCACAACATATAGTGCTGGTGCAACAAACAAGAACAAGAACTCTAACGGCTCGGTAATGCCACCAATAATACAAGCGATCACGCCTGATAATAATAACGCTTTCACTTTGCCACGATTTTCAATACGTGCACAATGGTACATCGCTAGCGCAGCCCCTGGTAAACCACCTAAGAACACAGGCATTTTACCTTGGGATAAAAAGGCAGTTGCAGAGCCAGAAAAGCCTTGAGATGTTGGACAAGCCAACTCAGAATAGAAAATATTCAGTGCGCCACTGACTGTTTTTCCACACACTTCTAACGAACCACCAGCCTCAGTAAAACGCACCAAAGCAACTAAGACATGATGTAAGCCAAACGGTAATAATAAGCGCTCGCCAGTACCAAATAAGAATGGACCAAACGGACCTGCATGCGAGATTAAGTTACCAATTCCAGCAATACCCATCGCAAAATAAGGCCATACTAGCGGTACGATCAAGCCCACCACACCCAAAACCAAGGTTGAAATAATCGGTACAAAACGCGCTCCACCAAAGAAAGCTAACGCATCTGGCATCTTATAGGTATAAAAACGTGCATGCAGTTTAGCGACAATAATACCTACAATGACTGCGCCTAAAATACCCGTGTCAATTGATTCAACTCCAAGGATTGACTTAACCCCATAAGCCTTCTCTTCGATTGGGTTACCAATCACTCCAGCAACGGTTAAATAGAAATTGATCGAGAGATTTAGAGCTGAATAACCGACAAAACCTGCAAACGCTGCCACCCCTTTTTCTTCACGCGCCAATCCTAGTGGAATCGCAACAGCAAACATTATTGGTAAATAAATAAAGGCGACTAAACCAATTTTAGTCATCCACATAAACAGCAATTGCAACAGGGTATTATCTAAAAATGGCATGCTTTCTTTTACTGCAGCACTCGATAATGAACTACCGATCCCCAATAAAATGCCCGAGAATGCTAGCAGCGCAACTGGAAGCATGAAGGTTTTGCCTAAACTTTGAAAAAACTCCCACAAAGTCGTCTTAGGTGCGGATTTTAGTGCAGATTTAGCCATAATGAGTCACTCACTAACGAGACATTCAACGTTAATAATAAAGAGGTAAAACGTTTTAGCTCTTTATTGAAAAAAAACGTCGACAAAGATGAGCTCAAGACTTCTGCCAACGCTTTTGATAAATTACATAACAAATGATAAAACGTTTTACCTAACTTTATCGCTAACAAGATCACGGAAATATAGTGTGTTAGCACCCATTTCCAAATTTGTGATGCTGTTAGAATTATTGCAATCAGCATAACGTTTTAAATGCAACTCAATGAATAGGATCCATCTTCTATGGCGAGTAAGACACCCAAAATAAAAATAACTGATGTCGCAGCCTATGCTGATGTATCTGTCTCTACTGTCTCGTTAGTGCTCAGTAACAAAGGCCGTATATCTACCGCAACCATTGATAAAGTAAACCAAGCTGTTACTGCTCTGGGTTATGTTCGTAATACCGCCGCAGCTAATTTACGCACTTCCCATTCCAATTTAATTGGCTTGGTATTAACTGATATTACCGATCCTTTTTATACTGAAATTACCGCTGGTATCAGTGAACAGCTAGAACAACAAGGCTATTTGTTATTTTTAGCGCAATCTAATCGCAACCCACACAAATTAATTCAATGTGTACAATCAATGATTCAACAAGGTGTTGCAGGTATTGCCTTTAGTCCCGTAAGAGAAGCCACAGCAACAGTGATTGCAATGGCACAGCAAGCAGGGATCCCTGCAGTTTGTTTGGCACGAGCGACGGTAAATAATGAGGTGGATTATATCGGCCCAGATAACCATCAAGCGGCGGTAGTGGCGAGTAAATATCTGATTGAACAAGGTCATCGCCATATTGCCTATGTCGGTGGTTCCGGCGAATCTTTAACTCGCGCAGAACGGCTTGGCGGCTTTGGTAGCACCCTGATGCAATATGGATTACCGTTTAAAAATGAATGGATAGTCGAAGGTGATAATAACCAAATCCATGCTGCCGCAACGGTACAGCAACTGTTGACCCAACACCCTAAGATAACCGCGATTCTGTGCCATAACCCTACTATTGCACTTGGAGCGATATACGGTGTTAAGCGCAGTGGAAAAAGTGTGGGTAAAGATAATTATATTGATCAACAGGTGGCGATTATTAGCTTTGATGATATTGCCGAAGCTACATTGAGCCAACCGTCACTGACCGTTGTCAGCTCACCAATCAGAGAAATCGGCCAACAAGCAGGCCAACGTTTACTGACACGTATGAAAAACGATGATGGTGTAACTCAACGTTTGATACTTGCGCCACAGCTTATTTGTCGCGACTCAGCGTAAACACCCCATAAAAAAAGCTTCGTCAATAACGAAGCTTTTTTTACAATCAAACCAACTCAAAGTAACTTATAGGTAGTCACATAAGTAAGCTGTAGTCTTGGTCACTTTGACATGGAATGCACTATCACCTGGGACTTCAAAATCATCACCTGCACCATAGGTTTCCCAATCAACATGGCCCGGTAATTTTACGGTAAGTTCGCCTTTCACTACCGTCATACGCTCAGGGGCAGCCGTCGAAAAAGTATATTCACCCGCAACCATTACACCAACACTGGCATGATCACCTGCAGATTCAAAGCCAACTGATTTTACTTGGCCATCAAAATATTCATTCACTTTTAACATTGAATTTCCTTATCGCTAAACGGGTAAAGCAAATTTTCGAAGCCCTGAAACTATCACAAATTTAAATGAACCCCTAACGAAAAATACTCGTCAACAATATAACGAACTAACCGGATTTTGACTTGGTTCAGCACGAAAAAACGCTACACTAGCAATCATTATTATTTGTGGAGTCAATGACATTGAAAAAAATCACTATCGCCGCCATCGTTTTTAGCATCATTGCCGTAGCTGGGTGCTCAACTCAAAACAAACAAGACATAAAACAAGGCTTAACTGAAGTGGGTCATGCAACGCGTGACGCAACCAAAGCAACCGGTCATTTCTTTCGTGATACCACTAAAGATGTCATTGAAAATGTCAAACAAGCCACCAATGATTAATGATCACAATGGCATTGTCCTGAACTACACGGCTCTGGTATGACTGCAGGGTTGGCCATATCATCGCTGTCATTTAATGCCCCCAGAATAGAACAATGGCTAGCATCATCATTACGATGACCACAACAGGCGTCATTGATCTTTTTTAATGCATCTCGAATCCGTTGTAGTTCAGCGATTTTACTATCAACTTCATTTAATTTAGCTTGAGTGATTGCTTTTACTTCAGCGCAACTGTGTTGACTAGCTTCAAGCCGAATATCAAGCAATTCACAAATTTCACCTAAACTTAACCCTATCGCTTTTGCGCGTAAGATAAATTTAACCCGTGATAAATTACCTTCACTATAGAGCCGATAACCACTGTCACTGCGACCCGCAGGTTCAATCAAACCATTCTTTTCATAAAAACGTAATGTATCACTACTGACATTACATAATTTTGCTAACTGCCCAATTAAATACATTATTACGTCCTTTCACTTGCTCGATATATCAGTGATCACCCTCAAATAGCAAACGTTTGCGCAACGTGAATATTCATGTAGAATAGGCATCAGATTGATACATATCGTTCACTAATTCTTGGCTTTGCTCGATTTTAGCCGAGGATATTTCCCAACGCCAATCTAATCAGGCTGAGATTGGCGTTGGAAAATATCCTATTCACTGTGTATTAGAGAGATGGTAGCAATGGAAAACGTTCGTCCTATTCGCCGCGCGCTGCTAAGCGTATCAGACAAAACAGGTATTGTTGAATTCGCTCACGCCCTTGCCAATCGCGGCGTAGAAATTTTATCTACAGGTGGTACCGCGCGTTTACTTGCAGAGCAGAACATTCAAGTCACTGAAGTTTCCGACTACACCGGTTTTCCTGAAATGATGGATGGCCGCGTAAAAACCCTTCACCCTAAAGTACATGGTGGTGTTTTAGGCCGTCGCGGCATCGATGATACAGTGATGGCACAACACGGTATCAACCCTATTGATATGGTTGTCGTTAACCTCTACCCCTTTGCTGCAACCGTTGCTAATCCAAACTGTAGCTTAGAAGACGCAGTCGAAAATATTGATATCGGCGGACCAACCATGGTGCGCTCAGCGGCTAAAAACCATAAAGACGTAACGATTGTGGTCAATGCTGACGATTATGATCGCGTCCTTACCGAAATGAGTGCTAATGATGGCTCACTAACCCAGGCAACGCGTTTTGATCTTGCTATTTCGGCTTTTGAACATACTGCAGCTTACGACGGTATGATTGCTAACTACTTCGGTACTATGGTGCCTTCTTACGGCGACAACAAAGAAGGTGATGAGGAATCGAAGTTTCCACGCACTTTCAATCAACAGTTCGAGAAAAAGCAAGACATGCGCTACGGTGAAAACAGTCACCAAGCTGCGGCATTCTATGTTGAAGCCAACCCACAAGAAGCGTCTGTGGCAACCGCAACTCAGCTACAAGGCAAAGCACTGTCTTATAACAACATCGCTGATACCGATGCAGCGCTTGAATGTGTCAAAGAATTCGATCTTCCTGCTTGTGTGATTGTAAAGCATGCTAACCCATGTGGTGTTGCACTAGGTGATAATCTGCTTGAAGCTTACGATCGCGCTTATAAAACCGATCCTACCTCTGCCTTTGGCGGCATTATTGCTTTTAACCGTGAACTTGATGCTGCAACGGCTCAAGCTATCGTTGATCGCCAATTTGTTGAAGTGATCATTGCGCCTAAAGTCTCACCACAAGCAACAGCTATTATCGCTACCAAGAAAAACTTACGTTTGCTTGAATGTGGCCAATGGTCGACTAAAACCACAGGTTTTGATGTTAAGCGTGTCAATGGTGGGTTATTGGTTCAAGATCGCGACCAAGGCATGGTATCGATTGATGATCTGACTGTGGTATCAAAGCGCCAACCAACAGCTGACGAATTACGCGATGCACTATTTTGTTGGAAAGTCGCTAAATACGTCAAATCGAACGCAATTGTTTACGCCAAAGGCAATATGACTATCGGTGTCGGCGCCGGTCAAATGAGCCGTGTTTACTCTGCCAAAATTGCCGGTATTAAAGCCGCTGACGAAAACCTAGAAGTGGCTGGTAGCGTTATGGCCTCTGATGCCTTCTTCCCGTTCCGTGATGGTATTGATGCAGCAGCAGAAGCTGGCATTACTTGTGTTATTCAACCAGGTGGTTCAATGCGTGATGATGAAGTCATTGCTGCCGCTGACGAGCATGGCATGGCGATGGTATTTACCGGTATGCGTCACTTCCGCCACTAAGTTGTCATCACAAACTTAAGTGAATAAACACTATCGATTTAGTCTCTGCTCTTTTTTAAAGAGTAGAGATTTTTAAGTATTTAGCGCAAAGCAATAAGGATTAACGATGAAAGTACTGATCATTGGTAACGGCGGCCGTGAACACGCATTAGGTTGGAAAGCAGCACAAAACCCACAAGTAGAAACCGTATTTATTGCTCCTGGTAATGCAGGTACAGCACTTGAACCAAAACTGGAAAATGTTGAGATTGGTGTTGAAGACATCGCAGCATTAGTCGAATTTGCGCAAAATAATCACATTGGCTTAACCATTGTCGGCCCAGAAGCGCCACTGGTTATTGGTGTGGTTGATGCGTTCCGCGCCGCTAAACTGCCCATCTTTGGTCCAACAGAAGCCGCAGCACAACTTGAAGGTTCTAAAGCTTTCACTAAAGACTTCCTTGCTCGCCACAATATTCCAACGGCGGAATATCAAAACTTTACTGAAATTGAACCTGCTCTTGCTTACTTAAAGCAAAAAGGCGCACCGATTGTGGTCAAAGCCGATGGTTTAGCGGCAGGTAAAGGCGTAATTGTCGCAATGACAGAGCAAGAAGCCGAAGATGCTGTGCGCGATATGCTTGCTGGCAATGCCTTTGGTGAAGCCGGTCACCGTGTGGTTATCGAAGAATTTTTAGACGGTGAAGAAGCCAGTTTCATCGTGATGGTTGATGGTAAAAACGTCCTACCAATGGCCACCAGCCAAGATCATAAACGTGTTGGCAACGGCGATACCGGCCTCAATACGGGTGGTATGGGAGCATATTCACCTGCGCCAGTCGTCACCCAAGACATTCACGATCGCGTAATGAAAGAAGTGATCTATCCAACCGTCGAAGGCATGGCTGCAGAAGGCGCACCGTATACCGGATTCCTCTATGCAGGCTTAATGGTAATGGCTGACGGCACCCCTAAAGTGATTGAATATAATTGCCGTTTTGGTGATCCAGAAACTCAACCGATCATGCTACGAATGCAATCTGATTTAGTAGAACTGTGTTTAGCCGCAATTGATGAGAAGCTCGATAGTGTCGAATCTAAGTGGGATCCACGGGCCGCTATCGGTATCGTACTCGCGGCTGGCGGCTATCCTGGAGACTATCACAAAGGTGATATTATCAGTGGTCTATCTCAGCCAGAGCCTGCGGGCGAAAAAGTATTCCATGCCGGTACTACCCATAATGCTCATGGCGATGTGGTAACAAACGGGGGCCGAGTATTATGCGCAACCGCAATGGGCAATTCAGTCCTTGAAGCACAACAACGCGCTTATGCGTTAGCCAAGCAAATTTCGTGGAATGGTATGTTCCACCGTGACGATATTGGTTACCGTGCTATTGCTCGCGAACAACAGTAATCACACCGCTTCTTCATAACCTAAAAAACGCGCTTAATCAGCGCGTTTTTTGATCTATCGTTAATAATTACAGCTTTAATAAATTAGGTGCTACCAAACATTGTAATTGTGGTCGCTGCAATAAAATATCATCAACGTTTAATTGCCCTTGCTGCAACTGTCCTCTTACTGCCATATACCCTTGACCCGATAACTTTTCAGCACTTGATTGAGCAATAACGTCAACGGGTTGTTGCTGCTGGCAAGGAATAAACTGCTGTTGTTGCCAGTGCCCTTGCACCCACGAATACTGCTGTTGGCTGAGTTGCTTAACTTTAACCGCTAACCTTAATGCTTGACGATGTAGTTTCGCTATGTCGACATTGGTTAATGGCACAATGGTTTGCCCTTGCTGATAACGCTGAAACACCGCTAAACCATCACTATCAAACCGTAATTGCAATGTAAATGGAGTAACAGAGCCAGCAATGCGCTGTTGGCCTTGCTGATAGAGCTCAAACAGCTTTCCTGAGCGCCAACGATAGCTAGCTTGATATTGTCCTAGCTTAGAGGTAAATACACGCTCATTGAGGGTTATAGGTTGATTAGGACGGAAGGTATACCAATAAAAATGAGGCCCGTCAGTTGCAGCTTCAGCAACCGTGACAGTTTTGGGCGTAATTACTGCATTCTCAGCCATGTCGCTTGCCGCACAGCCTGTAAGTAAAAATGCAACCACCAGAGAAAGCGTTATGCGTACCATAAAAATCGCCAGATGCAGTGGAGGCATTCTGGCGTTATTTAAAATTACTTTAATGCGTCTTTAAGTGCTTTGCCAGATACGAACGCAGGAACGTTAGCAGCAGCAATTTGAATTTCCGCACCTGTTTGTGGGTTACGGCCAGTGCGAGCTGCACGATGATTCACTTTAAATGTACCAAAGCCAATTAGTTGAACCTGGTCACCATCTTTAAGCGCATCAGTAACGCCTTCAAGAGTAGCTTCCAATGCTAATTTTGCTTGTGCTTTAGACAAATCTGCTTTTTCTGCGATCAGGTCAATCAGTTGGGTCTTGTTCATTAGGTTTCCCTTCTAAGGTTTTGGGCTTAATACCGCCCAACTCTAATTCAAAAGAAGCCTGTGTGGCAAAGGTTTGTCAGCTTTTATCTATCTAAATGGAGACTCTTTAACCATAAACTGAGCTAAAGTTCACAAAATGTTACTAATAACATTCAAAAAAGAGTTGTTTTTATTTCCACTCGCCCCGATTAATATAGCCGAAATTCGCTGATTAATTGACAGGTTGATATGGTACTGCTTACGATTTACATCTCTGTAGCTATAGGGGTGTCGTTTATTTGTTCCGTTTTAGAAGCGGTTTTATTGAGTATTTCGCCGGGATATATCGGCACTTTACGTCAACAAAACCACCCAGCAGCAGCTAAACTTGCTGCGCTCAAAGATAATATAGATCGACCCTTAGCCTCAATTCTAACCCTAAATACCGTCGCCCATACCGTTGGTGCAGCAACAGCTGGTGCACAAGCTACCGTGGTCTTCGGTAGTGAGTGGTTGGGTGTTTTCTCAGGTGCATTAACCGTCGGTATTTTATTACTGTCAGAAATCATTCCCAAAACGATTGGTGCAACTTACTGGCGTCAATTAGCGCCAACAAGTGCAATTTTATTACGCTGGATGGTAGTTATATTAATGCCACTAGTGTGGATCTCAGAACAGATTACCCGTCGTTTAGCCCACGGTCACGTACAACCTAAATTGCGCGATGAATTATCAGCAATGGCAATGCTGGCTCATGAGTCAGGTGAATTAGGCGCAGGTGAATCAAAAATTCTGACGAATCTACTGCAATTTAAAGACGTGAGCGTGACTAAAATCATGACGCCACGACCGGTGTTATTCCGCGTTAATGCAGAACAAACCATCAACGAATTTTTAGCAAAATACAAAAGTAGTCCATTCTCACGCCCATTAGTGTTCAGTGAGCAAAGCGATAATATTGTTGGCTTTGTACACCGCTTAGAACTGTTTGCAGAAAGCCAAGCAGGCAAAGGTGGTCAGGAGCTAGGCACACTCATGCGCCCACTGCCAGTGATCATGAACAACGTTAGCGTACCCAAAGCATTTGAACGTTTAATGCAAGAGCGTTCACAGCTTATTCTAATTGTTGATGAATACGGTACCGTACAAGGCTTAGTAACACTGGAAGATATTTTTGAAAGCTTAGTTGGCGAAGAGATTGTCGATGAAGCAGATAAAAATACTGACATGCAGCAACTGGCTTATCAGCGCTGGGATAAGTGGAAGAAAAAGCATAAGATGATTGAAAATAATGATGACGATATTTAATTAACGTCGTTTATAACTGCTTTATACTAAGTAGAATCTAAAAAAGGGACCTCTCGGTCCCTTTTTTATTGGTATTATTTAACGCTAGCTGCGATTCACTGACGCACTGTTATCAACACAATAACATCGACCAGCAATACGACTGACAAGCAAGCCAACCACCAATACCGCTACCGTTGGTAAAATCCAACCCGCATAGTAATGATATAACGGTAAATTTGCTGTTAATGCATTATCAACCGTTGCTGGCATTGCGCCTAAAATATGTGCGGCATCAATACAACCAAATACAGCTGCAGTTGCAACAACAGCCAATACTGCAACTTGAGATAATTGGTGACGCAGTGGTGCGATCATTAACAGCGCAATTGCAATCGGATGCAACGCTACCACGACAGGTAAAGTTACTTCTAATAACTGCGCCAACCCAACATTCGCAATCAAGCCAGATAACACCATGATCACCCACACACTTTTAGGGTAAGTTATTTTACTAAAGCTACGGCTATAAAACTCACTACCGGCGGTTGTAACCCCAATCGCGGTAGTCAAACATGCTAACACTAACACCGAACCTAAAATAATGGTTCCAAAGGCACCAAAATGAGCATTGGTAAACGCAGTAAGAATTTCACCACCATTAGCAAAGCTTGAACCTAAATTGGCACTGGTTACTCCAATATATGCCAATGATAAATATACTAACGCCATCGCTGTGGCATACATTAGAGCCGCTATAAATGTATATTTGGCAATCGCTTTCGAGCATTTAACCCCCATACCCTCAATCGCTCTGAAAATCACCCACCCAAAGCCAATCGAGCCTAATGCATCCATGGTCATGTAGCCCTGAGTCATACCTTCAGCCATTGCACCTGTCGCATAAGGTCCTGAGGCAACTTCAACCTGACCAGATGGATATAACAATGCCACCACAGCCATAATGGTTAAAATCGTTAATAACACTGGCGTTAACCATTTTCCAAGCGTATCAACTAACTTACCTGGATATAATGAGAACAAAATAGCCGCTAAACAGAACAGCGCCGAGAATGGGATCAAACCACTATCACCGATAAACGGTGCCAAACTAAATTGGTAAGCAACGGTAATCGTACGTGGAATGATAAAGGCTGGACCAATAACAATAAACAACATCACCCAAAAGCCTGTCGCCAATGGTTTAGGTAATGCCGCAGTTAAATTATCAGAACCTCGCACCCAAGCGACAATCACTAATGCTATTGCAGGCAGACCAACGCCAGTTAATAAGAAACCCGCCATACCACTAAGAAAATTATCTCCAGCTTGATAACCTAAGTAGGGAGGGAAAATTAAATTGCCAGCACCTAAGTACATGGCGAATGTCATGAAGCCTAAGGCGGCGATATTGCGTGCACTTAACATAGTATTCCTTGGTCGTTACTTGGAGCTTGGAGAAAGCGAGGTGGGAAAAGAGATGGTGTCTATCCTGCCAGCTTGCTCACAAGCTGACAGAAAAATAGGTATGGCCTGTCAGCCCTGAATAAGATTCAGAGAGAGCAAGAGCTTTGAAGTAGCAATCAATGTTGTGCTATCAGCAACTATTGATGAAATGCGGCAAGATACAATAGTGTTTACGATACAATATTTCATATTTGCCCCCTTCAAACCAACAGACCACGAATGGCGTAGCTTAGATGCTACGCAGTGGTTATGTTATAAACGCTGAAGGGATACAATTACAAGCGCCAAAATAAAATAAGTCGAATGGCGTAGACTTAACTCAGTAACCAGTCATATTCACTGCTTTTAAACTTAAAAATCAGAATAAACGACTGCAAAAAATAAAACAATCTATTAACAAAAAATACCTAGTATCTAATTATTTCCGCACTTGTGTCATTTATTCGTTACAGTTCAAACGACAATATGGCAACATTTTCATAAATAATAGCAATAAAAAAAGAAGCCAAAAGGCTTCTTCTTTATGTTATTGCTAGCGATTAATTACAATGCAATACCAATATTACTAACTGGTTCATCACGTAATTCTGCACGTAAATCTTTAATCAAATCAATATCACGGCGTTCTGCTTCTTTGAGCGCGCGGAAAATTTCCCACTGAGTATCCCACTCAGCACATACAGCTTCATTTTGTTTTTGATTATCGTTAGTAATTTCAATGCCTGTTTGTGCAAACTCTAAGTCAGCCACAGTTTCTGCAGATAATGCACTTAATTTAATAACAGTTTCCATCATCAAATCGCGATCCAACATTGCATGCAGAAGATCAGCTAATGCAACACACGCATCAATCGCTGGACGTACTGCATATAGATCGTAATCGTTTTCACTTGGTACCATATCTTCTAACTTTTCAAGTTGGCTTTCAAAGTTAATCTTGGCATTTTTAACCGTCAGGATCTCCCAAATACTGTCTAAGATCACTCGGTAACGCTGGCCATCAGTAAACTGTGTTTCAGCACAGAAAAAAGCATAGTTAGGATACATACGCTCACACAACGACACCATAAAGGTAAGATGTTGCCAAGGTTCTAATTTTTCTAAACGTAACTGGATTGGATTCTTAAGCATGGGATAATCTACGGTAGTGATTTAGATTGAAGTTTACTTGATAAACGAAGGCTACAAAAGGAAAAGCATGATCAAAATTAAGATAGTCTCTCGTCAACAGCAGCGTTATGTACAATTACTGACTGCCGCCAAACTGCCACAGTTGGTTATCACCGAAGATCCTGACCAAGCAACAGTACTTCTCGCAGATCCGCCGTTGATCGCTACCAGCTTAAATAACTACCCACATCTCCAGTGGCTACAATCCACTTATGCTGGTATTGACACGCTGATCAAGCCACAACTCAGGCAAGATTATCAACTGACGAATATTCGCGGTATCTTTGGGCCATTGATCGCTGAGTATGTTATTGGCCATATCCTTAACTACCAGCGCCATTTTTGTCGCTATACTTTCCAGCAACAGCAACAACAATGGCAACCGATTCGTTATCAATCAATGGCAACTAAAACCATGGTCATTGTTGGTACAGGTACCATAGGCCAACACCTTGCTAAGGTTGCCGCTGCATTTGGTTGCCATATCATTGGCGTTAATCGCAGTGGTATTAGTGCCAGTTGTGATTTTAATCATACTTATGCTATCAGTGATCTCGATAGCGCACTAACCCAAGCCGACTATGTGGTATCTATCTTACCTGCGACGTCACAAACCGATGATCTTTTTGATCAACACCATCTAAAACATTGCAAAAACGCGCTTTTTTTCAACGTTGGTCGAGGCAATAGCGTCAATGAAACAGATTTAGTGAATGCACTTGAACAACATTACCTACAGCATGCATTTTTAGATGTTTTTAAGCACGAACCATTAGCAACAGATCATCCATTTTGGCACCATCCACAAATCACTATTACGCCACATATCGCAGCAGAAAGCTTTCCTGAGCAAGTTTTTACAGTCTTTAAAGACAATTACTTACGCTTCACACAACAGCGGGAGTTGATGTATGCCATTGATTTTAAACGTGGATATTAAAATTTAACATTAAACGTTTAGACAACTAAGTATTACCAATATGTCAAAACTACATTTAAGTAACATTTTAGATCGCGCTCGCCAATGTAAGATCTGCCAAGATCTTCCACTCGGTCAGCGGCCTATTATTCAAGCACATCAACAAGCTAAGCTACTTATCATCGGCCAAGCTCCTGGCATCAAAGTTCATCAAAGTGGTATTCCTTGGAATGATGCCAGTGGTGAACGGTTACGACGCTGGCTTGATCTAGATGACAAGACATTTTATGACCCAACCCAGATAGCTATAATCCCAATGGGGCTTTGTTATCCTGGCAAAGCAAAATCTGGTGATCTACCACCTCGAAAAGCATGTGCTCCGCATTGGCACCCACAATTATTACCGCAATTACCCAATATCGGTATGACGTTGCTTATCGGCCAATACGCCCAAAATTTTTATTTAGCAGATAAACCTGCCACCTTAACCGCAACGGTTGCAGCTTGGCAGCAATGGGCCCCTCGGTTTATTCCTTTACCTCATCCATCGCCACGCAATAGTATCTGGCTCAAAAAAAATCCGTGGTTTGAAGCTGAAGTCGTGCCGTATATTCGTCACTATGTCCACCAGCATCTAGGGAAAACATCTAACTAACAAATAGCTGCTATTAAATAATCGAAGTAGTTCACTAAATAAAATCATGACTGTATTCCAATAACAAAAAACCCACACCGAATAAGGCATGGGTTTTTGTTATTACGCTAACGAACAATTTATACTGCTGAACTGATAATTAAGCGCTTATTATTTATGGTATGGCTTTGAAAGCTCATGCACAGCATCCACAAACACACCGGCGTTTTCAGGCGGCACATCAAGGTGAATACCATGACCTAAGTTAAACACATGGCCAGTACCACCATTACCAAAGCCTTCTAAAATAGAAGCCACTTCTTGACGAATACGTTCAGGCTGAGCATATAACACCGATGGATCCATATTACCTTGTAGCGCTACCTTATCGCCGATACGACGTTTTGCTTCTGCAATATCAATCGTCCAATCAAGGCCAACAGCATCACAACCTGTCGCTGCAATTTGCTCTAACCACATGCCGCCATTTTTAGTAAATAACGTCACAGGTACGCGACGACCATCATTTTCGCGAATTAAGCCATCAACAATCTTATGCATGTAACGTAGCGAGAACTCGTTGTAATCACGTGGGGTTAATACACCGCCCCATGTATCAAATACCATCACAGCCTGCGCACCCGCTTTAATCTGTGCATTTAAGTATTCGATAACACTATCTGCTAGCTTGTCTAATAATAGATGTAGTGTTTGCGGTTCGGCATACATCATCTTTTTGATTTTAGTGAATGCCTTAGAGCTACCACCTTCAACCATGTAAGTCGCTAGTGTCCATGGACTACCAGAGAAACCAATCAATGGTACTTCACCCTGAAGATCATGACGGATTTGGCGAACCGCATTCATCACATATTGCAACTCACCTTCTGGATCGGGAATACCAATACGCTCCACGTCTGCTTTACAGGTGATCGGATGACTAAATTTAGGCCCTTCACCTGCTTCAAAATACAGACCAAGACCCATTGCATCAGGAATAGTTAAAATATCAGAAAATAAAATGGCAGCATCAAGCGGGAAACGCTTAAGCGGTTGAAGTGTGACTTCACTGGCTAATTCAGCATTTTTACATAGCGACATGAAGTCACCAGCAACACCACGTGTCGCACGATACTCAGGTAGGTAACGGCCAGCCTGACGCATCATCCATACAGGTGTGCAATCTACAGGCTGCTTTAATAGCGCACGTAGGTAGCGGTCATTCTTTAATTCGCTCATTTGAGACTCCATGGGTAAATTCTGCATTTATTGTATCATTCATTACTCAGAACAAAACAGAGCATATCTTATTCTATCAATAGGCAATAACGATACGATAACACGTTTAATATGATTGTTATTGATTATAAACGAGTACTAACAATAGACAGCGTATGGTCTATTAACCGTCGCGCTATCGTCCCTAGTGGGGCAACCTCAGGGAGTTGCTCTGCCGTCGCCCACATTGCATCGGTTAATTCTTCATAATCAGGTTTGATGTCGCCACTCGCATAATCAGCAGTAAAACCAAGCATCAAATTAGATGGAAACGCCCATGGCTGACTATCAAAATAACGAATATTTTTTACTATAATACCCGTTTCTTCTAAGACTTCGCGTGCGACGCATTGCTCTGCAGTTTCACCAGGTTCAATAAACCCGGCAATCACAGTATACATTCCGGTTTTATGACGTGGATGTTGTGCGAGCAACAATTGATTATTTTTACGTACCGCGACGATGACACACGGTGATACTCGTGGATAATGCATGCTATGACACCCAGCACAATGCATTGCTAGTACTTGGGTATCTAACTGCATCAAATCGCCACAATGACAACAAAAGCGCTGACTTTGAATCATATAGTTTAATTGAATCGCTCTACCTGCTAATGCAAATAACTGACTATCACAGCCAAGCAGTTCTCTTAAATTAAAAAAATCACTATCACTAAAACCACTTTCTTCAACTAACCAATACACAGGTATCGAATCAAAATCACCGATAAAACGCTTACTGGTAGTGCTACAAATAAGCTCTTCAGGCGAACACAACGGTAAACGGCCGTTTTGTAACAACAGCTTGCCATTTCTAATCACACACCAATAAGCCATATTCTCATTTTTTAACATTTTTATTACTTTCATCCTTGCAGCGGCGTAAATTTACTGGCAATCTAATCTTGAATGGAATATTTATTCGAAACCATATCTCTTATATCAAGAGCCGGATCGCACAAGCATCCAGTTAAGATGCTGATATATCATGAGGATGTGCTCATGCTTAGTAAATTTGAACAAGTTAAAAAAGAATGGGGCGGCCATAACGATGTTATTGATCAATGGCTAATGATGCGCCAACAACTACTGATCGATTATTGTAAATTAGTCGGTATCACTCCCAACGATGATCATCGTCATCTACCTACCGCGTCCAAACTGTGTTTATTTAGTGAAGATCTCGTTGATTATATTTCAGCGGGTCACTTTAAGATTTACGATAACGTAATGGCGCGCTGGCATCAAACAGGCTTTTCACCCACAGAAGAAATGTCTGCCCTCTATGCAAAAATCACCCTAACGACTGAACCATTATTAAACTTCAATGATCGCTATGGTGCCATCAATGATAATGATCCATTAGAAACCCTTGATGATGATTTATCACTGATTGGTGAACAGATGGAATCGCGCTTTGCATTAGAAGATAAGTTAATTGAATTAATCAGTGATAGTCTAGCTTGTCCACCAGGTGCTTAAATCACCACCAGCAATAGCAACTCACTCATTATAGTGGCAGTTCAGTGCTGCCACCTGTTTTTGTGCACCTCGCACCTCGCACCTCGCACCTCGCACCTCGCACCTCGCACCTCGCACCTCGCACCTCGCACCTTAATATTATTCTCAAATCCCAAATAGCAGCCAATAAAAAAGGCACCCCGAAGGATGCCTTTTAGAATCAGTCACGCCAAGAATTAATTCTCGTCGTTAAGACCTGCATTCAATAGTGCCGCTAAGTCTTGAGAGGCTTGCTCTGCATCAACTTGTGGTGCTACTGGCTCCAGTTCAACATTACGTTGATTCTGGCGACGTTGGTGGTAAGAGAAACCAGTACCCGCTGGGATCAGACGACCCACGATTACGTTCTCTTTCAGACCACGAAGCTCATCACGCTTACCAGAAACAGCTGCTTCTGTTAGTACGCGCGTTGTTTCCTGGAACGATGCTGCTGAGATGAATGACTCAGTCGCAAGCGATGCTTTAGTGATACCTAGTAAGTCACGTGAGAAACTTACTGGTGTCTTACCTTCAGCTTCAAGCTGACGGTTAGCAATCGTTACACGAGAGAATTCAACTTGCTCGCCTTCTAAGAAGTCAGAGTCACCAGCTGCAGTGATAGTTACCTTACGTAGCATTTGACGAACGATAGTCTCAATGTGCTTATCGTTAATCTTAACGCCTTGTAGACGGTAAACTTCCTGAACTTCGTTAACGATGTATTCTGCAACTGCGTGTACACCACGTAGACGTAGAATATCGTGCGGAGTTTCTGGACCATCAGCAATTACGTCACCCTTCTCAACTTTTTCACCTTCGAAAACGTTAAGTTGGCGATGCTTCAGGATCATCTCTTCGTACGGTTGACCTTCACTTGGAGTGATGATCAAGCGACGCTTACCTTTAGTTTCTTTACCGAACGATACTGTACCGGTAATTTCTGCCAAGATAGCTGGTTCTTTTGGCTTACGAGCTTCAAACAAGTCAGCAACGCGTGGTAGACCACCCGTGATATCTTTGTTACCGCCAGATTTTTGTGGAATACGTGCAAGCGTATCACCAATGCCAACCATAGCGCCGTCGTCAAGCTGAACAATCGCCTTACCTGGTAGGAAGTATTGAGCTGGCATTTCAGTACCAGGGATCATTACATCGTTACCATCAGCATCAACAAGTTTGATAGCTGGACGCATATCTTTACCTGCTGCTGGGCGTGCTGCTGGATCAGTTACTTCGCTTGAAGATAGACCGGTTAGATCATCTGTTTGACGAGAAACTGTTACGCCATCGATCATGTCAACGAACTGGATACGACCAGCCACTTCAGTGATGATTGGCATGGTGTGAGCTTCCCAGTTTGCTACTGTTTCACCAGCAACAACCTCAGCGCCATCACCTTTAGTTAGCAACGTACCGTAAGACAGTTTGTAGTTCTCTTTCGTACGACCAAGCTTATCAATGATGCTTAGCTCAGATGCACGAGAAGTAATAACAAGCTTACCAGCACTGTTAGTTACGAACTTCGCATTGTGCAGCTTCATAGAACCAGTAGTTTTCACTACGATCTTATTATCTGCTGCAGCTGCTGATGCCGCACCACCGATGTGGAACGTACGCATTGTTAGCTGTGTACCAGGTTCACCGATAGACTGCGCAGCAACAACACCCACTGCTTCACCTGAGTTGATCAGGTGACCACGAGCAAGGTCACGACCGTAACAGAACTTACAACAACCGAAGTCATTCTCACACGTTACAACAGAACGTACTTTAACTTGGTCTACAGAGTTCGCTTCTAGGATCTCACACCACTTCTCATCAAGAAGTGTATTACGTGGTGCTAGAACTTCTTCTGTACCAGGAATAAAGACATCTTCAGCAACAACACGACCAAGAACGCGATCACCTAGTTGTTCCTTAACATCACCACCCTCGATAAGAGGCATCATGGTAATACCAGCGTGAGTACCACAGTCATCAGCTGTGATTACCACGTCTTGTGCAACGTCTACTAGACGACGCGTTAGGTAACCTGAGTTCGCTGTCTTAAGTGCGGTATCCGCAAGACCCTTACGAGCACCGTGCGTAGAAATAAAGTACTGAAGTACGTTTAGACCTTCACGGAAGTTCGCAGTGATCGGCGTTTCGATGATTGAACCATCCGGCTTAGCCATCAGACCACGCATACCCGCCAACTGACGAATCTGTGCAGCAGAACCACGCGCACCAGAGTCGGCCATCATGTATACACTGTTGAACGATTTCTGTTGTTCTTCAACACCGTCACGGTTAATCACGGTATCGAAAGACAAGTTATCCATCATCGCTTTAGCAACTTGTTCGTTGGCTGTAGCCCAGATATCGATAACTTTGTTGTAACGTTCACCAGCAGTAACAAGACCTGACTGGAACTGTTCTTGAATTTCAGCAACTTCTGCTTCAGCTTCAGCGATCTTAGTGTACTTAGCCGCAGGTACAACCATATCGTCGATACCAACAGACACACCAGAAAGTGCTGCGTAAGCAAAACCTGTGTACATAATTTGGTCAGCAAAGATAACAGTATCTTTCATGCCCAACTTACGGTAACAAGTGTTAAGAAGCTTAGAAATTTGCTTCTTACCAAGTGCTTCAGTGTTTACAAGGCTGTATGGCAGACCTTTAGGAACGATAGGCCATAGCATTGCACGACCAACAGTGGTATCAACAAGTTGAGTATTCTCAACAAAGTTACCCTGCTCATCTTTCACAAATTCAGTAATACGTACTTTAACGCGAGCGTGAAGCTCTGCACTCTTAGTACGGTATGCTTTCTCAGCTTCTGCTGGTCCAGCAAGGTACATACCTTCACCCTTCGCGTTGATTTTCTCACGCGTCATGTAGTAAAGACCCAATACAACGTCCTGAGAAGGTACGATGATCGGATCACCAGATGCTGGTGAAAGGATGTTGTTGGTAGACATCATTAGAGCACGTGCTTCAAGCTGTGCTTCAAGAGTCAATGGCAAGTGAACCGCCATCTGGTCACCATCGAAGTCGGCGTTGTATGCCGCACAAACTAGTGGGTGAAGCTGAATCGCTTTACCTTCGATTAGTGTTGGTTCAAATGCTTGAATACCTAAACGGTGCAATGTTGGTGCACGGTTAAGCATTACTGGGTGCTCACGAATGACTTCGTCTAGGATATCCCAAACGATCGCTTCTTCGCGCTCAACCATCTTCTTAGCAGCTTTGATAGTCGTCGCAAGACCACGAGTCTCTAGCTTGCCATAGATGAATGGCTTAAATAGCTCTAGTGCCATCTTCTTAGGAAGACCACACTGGTGCAAACGTAGGTATGGGCCTACGGTGATAACAGAACGACCTGAGTAGTCTACACGCTTACCAAGCAAGTTCTGACGGAAACGACCCTGCTTACCTTTGATCATGTCAGCCAAAGATTTCAGAGGACGCTTGTTAGAGCCTGTGATAGCGCGGCCACGACGACCGTTATCTAGCAATGCATCAACAGATTCCTGAAGCATACGCTTTTCGTTACGTACGATGATATCAGGAGCAGCCAGGTCTAAAAGACGCTTTAGACGGTTGTTACGGTTGATTACACGACGGTAAAGATCGTTCAGATCTGACGTCGCGAAACGGCCGCCGTCTAGTGGTACCAACGGACGTAGATCCGGCGGTAATACTGGCAATACAGACAGGATCATCCACTCAGGGTTGTTTCCAGACTGTAGGAAAGCTTCAACTAGCTTAAGACGCTTAGTTAGCTTCTTACGCTTAGTTTCAGAGTTAGTTTCTTCTAACTCTTCACGCATATTTTCGATTTCAGCATTTAGGTCCATATTGCCTAAAAGTGCTTTAACCGCTTCTGCGCCCATCTTCGCGTCGAACTCATCGCCCCACTCTTCAAGTGCATCCAAGTACTGCTCTTCAGAAAGCAGCTGGCTACGCTCAAGGTTGGTCATACCAGGTTCGATAACTACGTATGATTCAAAGTAAAGTACACGTTCGATATCACGTAGAGGCATGTCCATTAACAGACCGATACGAGATGGTAGTGACTTTAAGAACCAGATGTGGGCAACAGGTGAAGCAAGCTCAATGTGACCCATACGCTCACGGCGTACTTTAGTCTGAGTAACTTCAACACCACATTTTTCACAGATCACACCACGGTGCTTCAGGCGCTTGTACTTGCCACAAAGACACTCGTAGTCTTTTACCGGGCCAAAGATACGTGCACAGAAAAGACCGTCACGCTCAGGCTTGAAGGTACGATAGTTGATTGTTTCTGGCTTTTTAACTTCACCAAAAGACCATGAACGAATCATGTCAGGTGAAGCTAGACCGATTTTGATAGCATCAAATTCTTCGGTCTTATGTTGTGCTTTCAGAAACTTAAGTAAGTCTTTCACATTCGGCTCCTGTGAGGAGTTGACCCATAAAGGCGCCAGTCTACTGGCGCCTTCATATTTATACCGGAGTAACTAATAAGTATAGGTGACTAACCCAATCTTATTCGTCTTCCAGCTCGATGTTGATACCCAACGAGCGGATTTCTTTCAACAATACGTTGAATGATTCCGGCATACCAGGTTCCATACGATGATCACCGTCTACGATGTTCTTATACATCTTAGTACGGCCGTTAACGTCATCTGACTTAACGGTTAGCATTTCTTGAAGGGTGTATGCTGCGCCATATGCTTCAAGCGCCCACACTTCCATCTCACCGAAACGCTGACCACCGAACTGAGCTTTACCACCCAGCGGCTGCTGAGTAACTAGGCTGTAAGAACCGGTAGAACGGGCGTGCATCTTGTCATCAACCAAGTGGTTCAGTTTAAGCATGTACATGTAACCAACAGTTACAGGACGCTCAAATGCATCACCAGTACGACCATCAAACAACTTCAGCTGGCCAGACGCAGGTAGATCACCAAGTTGTAGCAACTCTTTGATAGATGATTCAGGACAACCATCAAATACAGGCGTTGCAATTGGTAGACCTTTACGAAGGTTTTGTACAAGTGTACGTACTTCGTCGTCTGATAGTTCAGCAATGTCAACTTTCTGGCGAGTATCACCTAGATTGTAAACACGTTGTAGGAAGTTACGGAACTTATGTAACTCCTGCTGTTCTTTCAGCATATCGTTAAGTTTGTCACCGATACCTTTCGCCGCAAGACCTAAGTGAGTCTCAAGGATCTGACCGATGTTCATACGTGACGGTACACCCAATGGGTTTAGTACGATATCAACCGTTTGACCTTTTTCATCGTATGGCATGTCTTCAACAGGGTTGATCTTAGAGATTACACCCTTGTTACCGTGACGACCTGCCATCTTATCACCAGGTTGGATACGACGACGAACAGCTAGGTATACTTTAACAATCTTAAGTACGCCAGGCGCTAAGTCATCACCCTGAGTGATTTTACGACGCTTAGTTTCAAACTTCTTATCGAACTCAGCTTTCAGTTCATCATACTGTTCTGCAAGCTGTTCCAATTGGTTCTGTAAAGATTCGTCGTCAAGCGTTTGTGCAAACAACGTATCGCGGTTCATTGTAGAGATTTTCTCTTCGCCGTAACCTGCAGATAGTAGAAGCGTACGAACACGAGCAAGAAGACCACCCTCAAGGATCTGGAATTCTTCTGTGATGTCTTTCTTCGCTTCTTTCAGCTGCATCTCTTCAATTTCAAGAGCACGCTTGTCTTTCTCAACGCCATCACGAGTAAATACTTGTACGTCAATGATCGTACCAGTAACACTACCAGGAACACGTAGAGATGAATCTTTAACGTCAGAAGCTTTTTCACCAAAGATAGCTCGTAGAAGCTTCTCTTCAGGTGTTAGTTGTGTTTCACCCTTAGGTGTCACTTTACCAACTAGGATGTCACCACCCTTCACTTCTGCACCGATGTAAACGATACCTGATTCGTCCAACTTAGAAAGCGCTGCTTCACCCACGTTAGGGATATCGGCAGTGATTTCTTCAGAACCCAGCTTCGTATCACGCGCCACACAAGAAAGCTCTTGAATGTGGATAGTTGTGAAACGATCTTCCTGAACTACACGCTCAGAAACTAAGATGGAGTCTTCGAAGTTGTAACCGTTCCAAGGCATGAACGCGATACGCATGTTTTGACCAAGCGCTAGCTCACCAAGGTCTGTTGAAGGACCATCAGCAAGAACATCACCACGTGCTACTGGCTCGCCAGGTAGTACGGTAGGACGCTGGTTAATACATGTGTTCTGGTTAGAACGGGTGTACTTAGTTAGGTTGTAGATATCGATACCTGCTTCACCAGGGATCAATTCGTCTTCGTTAACTTTGATAACGATACGAGAAGCATCTACAGACTGAACTTGACCGCCACGTTTAGCAACAGCAGTTACACCTGAGTCAACACCGATCTGACGCTCAATACCAGTACCGACTAACGGCTTATCAGCACGAATAGTTGGAACTGCCTGACGTTGCATGTTCGCACCCATAAGGGCACGGTTAGCATCATCGTGTTCTAGGAACGGGATTAGGGATGCAGCCACAGATACAACCTGGTTGGTTGCAACGTCCATGTATTGAACATGGTCACGTGGGTGCAGACCTGAATCGCCTTTCTGACGAGCAGTGATCAATTCGTCAGCAAAAGAACCATCTTCGTTAAGCGCGGCGTTTGCCTGTGCAATAACGTATAGACCTTCTTCAATTGCTGATAGGTATTCGATGTGATCCGAAACTTTTCCGTCTACAACTTTACGGTAAGGTGTTTCCAAGAAACCGTAAGGGTTACAACGCGCAAATACAGATAGCGAGTTGATTAGACCGATGTTTGGACCTTCAGGAGTTTCGATAGGACATAGACGACCGTAGTGAGTCGCGTGTACGTCTCGAACCTCAAAGCCAGCACGTTCACGAGTCAGACCACCTGGACCAAGCGCCGAGATACGACGTTTGTGAGTAACTTCTGACAACGGGTTGTTCTGGTCCATAAACTGTGACAACTGAGAAGAGCCAAAGAACTCTTTCACTGCCGCAGAAATAGGCTTCGCGTTGATTAAGTCTTGAGGCATGATTGCATCAAGATCGCCTAAACTTAGACGCTCTTTAACAGCACGCTCAACACGAACTAGACCTACACGGAATTGGTTTTCAGCCATTTCGCCCACAGAGCGAATACGACGGTTACCAAGGTGGTCGATATCATCAACTTCACCTTTACCGTTACGGATATCGATCAACTTCTTCATCACTTCAATGATGTCGTCGTTGCTCAGAATACCAGGACCAGTTATTTCTTCACGAAGAAGAGAACTGTTGAACTTCATACGACCAACAGCAGAAAGATCGTAACGATCTTCTGAGAAGAACAAGCTTTCGAAAAGTTGCTCTGCTGCTTCGCGTGTTGGTGGCTCGCCAGGGCGCATCATACGGTAGATTTCTACCAATGCACTTAGACGGTCTGTACTGTTATCAACACGTAGTGTTTCTGACATGTACGGGCCGTGATCTAAATCGTTCGTAAATAGAACTTCAATAGACTTATGACCAGCCTGAGATAGAAGAGCTAATGCTTCCAAGCTTAATTCTTGGTTAGCCGTAACAATCAGTTCGCCAGTTTCTTCGTTGATGTAATCACGAGATGCAATCTTGCCAACGATATATTCAACAGGTACTTCGATGCTATCAATGCCATCTTTCGCCAATTGACGAATATGACGAGCAGTGATACGACGACCTTGCTCTACGTAAACTGTGCCGTTTGCTTCGATATCAAAGCTTGCAGTTTCGCCACGTAGACGATCAGGTACCAACTCCATAACTAGAGATTTGCCGCGTACTTCGAAATTAATCTTATCGAAGAACATGTCAAGAATCTGTTCAGTTGTGTAGTTAAGTGCGCGAAGGATAATAGACGCAGGTAGTTTACGACGACGGTCGATACGTACGAAAACATTATCCTTAGGATCGAACTCGAAATCCAACCATGAACCACGGTAAGGAATAACACGAGCGTTATATAACACTTTACCTGAGGAGTGGGTTTTACCCTTATCGCTGTCAAAGAATACACCAGGACTACGGTGCAGCTGAGATACGATAACCCTCTCGGTACCGTTAATAACGAATGTACCGTTATCTGTCATGAGCGGAATTTCGCCCATGTAAACTTCTTGTTCTTTAATGTCTTTTACGGTGCCAGCCGGCGCGTCACGATCATACATGACCAGACGTAGCTTCACGCGTAGTGGAGCAGAATAAGTTACGCCACGAATTTGACATTCTTTGACATCGAAGACCGGCTCACCGAGACGATAGCTAACGTATTGCAGCTCGGAATTGCCATTATAGCTCTGGATTGGAAAAACAGAGCGAAAGGCAGCTTCTAGACCGTAATGCCCTTCAGGATCCTGCTCGATAAATTTTTGGAAAGAATCAAGCTGGATCGATAGCAAGTATGGTGCATCCAACACTTGTGGACGCTTACCAAAATCCTTACGGATACGCTTTTTCTCGGTATAAGAGTAAACCATAGGTTCCTCAGATCGCTGATAAGTGATCCAAACTACCCCATATCACATGCGGGGGTAGTGACTAATCGTTGTTTTTTGTAGTAGGAATATTCCAATGAAACTGAAATATTTTTTACGCAGACAGTGGATACAAAACAAGGTAAAAATACCACCGGTCTATAGCGCAAAAAGGCCGGTGGCATTTTTGCCACCAGCCAATAGCCATAAATGGCTATGAAATCAAATAATTATTATTTAACTTCAACAGAAGCACCAGCTTCTTCTAATTGAGCTTTAAGAGCTTCAGCTTCAGCTTTATCTACGCCTTCTTTAACAGCAGCAGGTGCGCCGTCAACTACAGCTTTAGCTTCTTTAAGACCAAGACCAGTTGCGCCACGTACAGCTTTGATAACTTGTACTTTGTTAGCGCCAGCAGCTGTTAGGATTACGTCAAATTCAGTTTGCTCTTCAGCTGCGTCTGCAGCTGCGCCGCCTGCAACTACTGCAGCAGCAGCAGAAACACCGAATTTCTCTTCCATAGCTTCGATAAGCTCAACAACTTGCATTACAGACATTTCTGCAACTGCGTCTAGGATTTGCTCGTTAGTGATAGACATAACAATTCTCTTTTAAAGTCAACAATAAGTTTAAATAGTGTTCAGATAAAGCGCGGCAATTAAGCAGCAGCTTCTTCTTTCTGATCACGTACAGCCGCGATAGTACGTACAAGTTTACCAGCAGACGCTTCTTTCATGCACATCATTAGGCGTGCGATAGCTTCGTCATAAGTTGGTAGAGTTGCTAGTACTTCAACGTTTGCAACAGCGCCTTCAAATGCAGCTGCTTTGATCTCGAAAGATTTGTTCTCTTTAGCGAAGTCTTTGAAAAGACGCGCTGCAGCACCTGGGTGCTCGTTAGAGAAACCGATTAGTGAAGGACCAACGAAAACGTCTTTAAGACATTCGAAATCAGTACCTTCAACTGCACGGCGTGCTAGTGTGTTACGAACAACTTTTACGTATACGCCAGCTTCACGAGCTTGCTTACGTAGAGTCGTCATTGCACACACACTAACACCACGAGAGTCAGCAACAACAGCAGAAAGTGCACCGTTGGCAGCTTCGTTGACTTCAGCAACAATTGCTTTTTTGTCTTGAAGATTTAATGCCATTGGATTTGCTCCTGGATTGTTTTACACCACTCACTGCCCAAATAGCAGGAGAGTCTTACGGCGCAGATCCAAGAAAGACATACATCAATCATGTTCTGGCACCGTCTACGTAGGTGAATTATTAAGTTCCGAAGAACACCTACGGTCTTTGACGGAGGCTAACTGCAAGCAATTAGCCCCAGCCACGAATTCGGAAGCGACAAATTATACACTAACTTATCGCTTCTGCAAATTAGTTTACGCTACGTTAGTTTTCAGAGAGTTCTGATCTAACGCTACACCTGCACCCATAGTGGTAGAGATGCTTACTTTCTTAATGAAAGTACCTTTCGCTGAAGACGGCTTAGCACGCTTCAGTGCAACTAGAAGAGCTTCTAAGTTCTCTTGTAGTTGAGCGGCATCAAAGTTCACCTTACCGATAGTAGTGTGAATGATACCATTTTTGTCGTTACGGTAACGAACCTGACCAGCTTTAGCATTTTTAACTGCTTCAGCAACGTTAGGAGTTACAGTACCAACTTTAGGGTTTGGCATAAGACCACGTGGACCAAGGATGGTACCAAGTTGACCTACAACGCGCATTGCATCAGGAGATGCGATAACAACGTCAAAGTTCATTTCGCCTTTCTTAACAAGAGCAGCTAGATCTTCCATACCTACAAGCTCAGCGCCAGCTTCTTTAGCAGCTTCAGCGTTTGCGCCTTGTGTAAATACAGCAACACGGATGTCACGGCCAGTACCGTTAGGTAGTACAGTTGCACCACGAACGTTTTGGTCAGATTTACGTGCATCGATACCAAGATTAACAGCAACGTCAACACTTTCTACGAATTTAGCAGTAGCTAGTTCTTTAAGAAGTGCAACAGCTTCGTTAATTTCGTACTCACGAGTAGAGTCAACTTTGTCACGGATAACGCGCATGCGCTTAGTCAGTTTAGCCATTATCTTAACCCTCTACCACTAGGCCCATTGAACGAGCAGTACCAGCAATTGAACGCTTCATAGCTTCAATGTCAGCACCAGTCATGTCTGCAGCTTTAGTCTCAGCGATCTCTTGGATCTGAGCGTCAGTTACAGTACCCACTTTGTCAGTGTTCGGACGGCCAGAACCAGACTTAAGACCAGCAGCTTTAAGCAGAAGAACTGCAGCAGGTGGTGTCTTAGTGATGAACGTGAAAGAACGGTCACTGTAAACAGTGATAACAACTGGAGTCGGAAGACCTTTCTCGATTGAGTCAGTCTTAGCGTTAAACGCCTTACAGAATTCCATGATGTTTACACCATGTTGACCAAGAGCTGGACCAACTGGTGGACTTGGGTTTGCTGCACCAGCTGCAACTTGCAGCTTGATGTAAGCTTCTACTTTTTTAGCCATTGCTATATACCTAATTTTGGGTTCAAACGTCTATTTTTAAACAAATAGACTCCCCGTCTAACGAAAGGGCGCGAAATTATAGCCTAATTCCACACCCCTGACAATACGAGTTGAACAGAATTTGATCAGTTCTTTTCGATTTGACCAAACTCAAGTTCTACTGGTGTTGCACGACCGAAGATTGATACAGAAACCTTCACACGGCTCTTATCATAATCTACAGATTCAATCGTACCATTAAAGTCAGCAAATGGACCATCAGTCACACGTACCACTTCACCAGGTTCAAATACTGTTTTATGTACAGGAGATTCACTAGCTTGCTGTAGACGGTTTAGAATCGCATCAGCTTCTTTATCAGAAATCGGTGCTGGACGATCAGACGTACCACCAATGAACCCCATTACACGAGGAATGCTACGTACAAGGTGCCATGTTTCATCGTTCATCACCATTTGTACAAGCACATAGCCAGGGAAGAACTTACGCTCACTCTTACGGCGTTGACCAGCACGCATTTCTACCACTTCTTCCGTCGGTACTAAAACCTCGTCAAAGTGCTCTTCCATACCATGAATTTTGATATGTTCACGTAGTGATTGCGCTACACGGCCTTCAAAACCTGAAAAAGCCTGTACTACATACCAACGTTTTTTTGGAGCTTCGCTCATGAATTCTTACCTCACGCGCCAGTAACTAGGCGCACTAAACGGACCATAATGCCATCGATACCCCAAAGGGCTAATGCCATCACGACAGTGACTGCTAGAACGATAAAGGTTGTCTGCGTAGCTTCCTGACGAGTAGGCCACACTACTTTGCGGACTTCCATGCGTGATTCACGTGCAAACGTAACCACGGATTTACCTTTTGCTGTTAATGCCGCAAAAATACCAGCAACAACCACAAGGGCTACTACAGCAGAAGAGCGCAGAACAACAGAAACATCACTGTATAGGTAATTACCAACCACAGCAGCAGCTAGCAAAGCAAAAACCACGACCCACTTAAGGCCATCCATTTTGCTTTCGCTTTCTTGGTTTTCGGCATTCGCTTTCATACAACCAACCTGTAACTAGTGTTAATCATCTAGACGAAAATAACCCCGCTTGAGCGAGGTCTAGGATGAAGGAAAAGGCCTAAACCTTTAATAACATTAATAAAAACTTCATCTTTACGAAATTTTACCTCTACACTTTGAACAAAAAACATTCAATTTAAAGTTAAAGTGTAGAAAAAGGGCATCAAATGATGCCCTTTTTAGTGCTCTATCGTCAAATTTAATTCAACGATGTTAGCGTAACTTATGCAACGATAGTTGCAACAACACCAGCACCAACTGTACGGCCACCTTCACGGATAGCAAAACGTAGACCTTCGTCCATCGCGATAGGTGCGATTAGAGTAACAGTCATAGAGATGTTATCACCAGGCA
>NZ_FYAK01000010.1 GCF_900185615.1 Photobacterium malacitanum | reverse complement strand
GTTTAGCTGTGGAGTTTAGCTGTGGAGTTTAGCTGTGGAGTTTAGCTGTGGAGTTTAGCTGTGGAGTTTAGCTGTGGAGTTTAGCTGTGGAGTTTAGCTGTGGAGTTTAGCTGTGGAGTTTAGCTGTGGAGTTTAGCTGTGGAGTTTAGCTGTGGAGTTTAGCTGTGGAGTTTAGCTGTGGAGTTTAGCTGTAGAGTTTAGCTGTGGAGTTTAGCTGTGGTGTTTAGCTGTGGTGTTTAGCTGTGGTGTTTAGCTGTGGTGTTTAGCTGTGGTGTTTGTATTATTTACAGTGTAAATCAAGCTCTCTAATTTACACTGTAAATTTAATATATAGTCAGTTTACAGTGTAAACCGAAGCTCTAGCCAACTACCATTGGTGACCTTGATATTGCTCGGCAACTGATTTTCCACGCTCAGTTAAAAAGTCTAACAAGGTTTGAGGATGCTGAGTCGTAATCAATTCTTGAGGAAAATTAACATGCGCTAATAACGTCTGAATACTGGAAAAATTACCCACATCAGCAGCGAAGTGCGCATCTGAACCTGTTGTGATTCTAGCCCCTACTTCTTTAGCCATCATCGCAATCTCTTCACATCTTGGTGCACTACCAACACGAGAGCGTCCTAATGATGAATTATTGATTTCAACTAATACGTTGTGTTCAGCAGCAATGCGGATCACTTTTTCAAAATCGAAATCATAATTAGGATTTCCAGGATGCCCAATCGCATCAACAACCCCAGATTTAATAGTATTAATCAACGCCTCAGTATGCTCTTTAGCAGTCATCGGTTTAAATACTGGCTCATGCAAACTCGCAATCACCCAATCTAATTTAGCTAATACCGTCTTATCCAAATCAACGTCACCATCAGTGTTAACGATGTTCGCTTCAACGCCACGTAATACTGCCACACCATTTAGAAAACGCGGCAATACCCGTTGATTTGCAAAATACCAAAAATGAGGCGCGCCAGGCATTAAGGATGCATGGTCAGTATTACAAAACATTTTTAACCCCTTCGCCGCAGCTGCTTGAGAGTTTTCAATTATTGTACTGTAAGCATGGCCACTTGATAATGTGTGGGTATGAGTATCAACTTGAATCTGCATAATATAAACCTCTAGTGAACTGAAGAAGGTAAAGAATAGTAGCGAGCAACAACATCGCGTAAATGTTGCTGGGCTAACTTTCGACTTGATAAATGATAGCGTTCAACCATCACTGACCAAGATTGTTTCTGTAAAATTTTTGCAATCAAAAAACCTAAATCGTCATCCCAACAGCAATCACCGCATAATAAAAACTGTGATAACCAACTTTCAAGGCTCGCGACCACGATGTCGTAACCAAGGCCACCATTTATAAAAGTATCCAATTGATGATTGATTTGCTGTGGTGATAACCCGTAATTTAGCGGCTGCTGAACATTTGCAGCATATAATTTAAAAAATAATTGGCTATCCAATTGACTAAATTGTTCAACTCGCTGACAACAAAAAGAAGCGCTAAACAAAGATTGAGCATCATCAAACCATGATTTAGCTGCAGTGGATAATGGCTTAACACACAATAAAGAATGGTGACCACTGGCAACATCTTTTGTCATTCCTAATCGCAATGGATGGAATAAACACTGAGACCAAAAATCCACAAGTTCGCTGACAGCACCAAAACTTGTACCGACATAATCAATATTATTATTAAGCGCCTGGCGTAATACCGCATTCACAAGTTGAGTACCAATACCTTGCTGCTGAAAACCATCAGCAACAGCAATGCGTAATATACGATAACAATGCTGCTCTGCCGCCACTGAATAGCCAAGATGTGCCGCTAAAGATTGTGCTAACAAATGTCCCTGTGGACGTCGCTTGCCTTGCATCACTAACTTAGCTAACTGTGCATCAAAGCCGCCTTCTTTCGATACCACACAACAGCCAATAATGACGCCAGCTTGTAATGCAACAACAACAGATAAATTAGGATCGTCTAACAATTGTTGAATATCATTAGGAGAGGTTTGGTAATGTGCGTTAACTAATAAACCAAAAAGCTGGTTCAACAATACCTCATCATGCGCGAGCTGTGCGGGTTCTAACACGCAATAGTCAATAGCAACAACGGCTGAATTCATTCCACATTGACCGCAATCAGGAGCTTGCGCTGTCAGTAATAAGGATTTAAAAATCCACGCTTCTAATGGATCACCAGTAGCCCATCTTATTGGTTGTTCCAAATGATAGCTTCGCCATTGCGGCATTTTCTCGGTTAATCGCTGCTTAAACTTAATTTCAAAACCACGGCCTGTGCCTTCATAGCCATGAATTGTGGTCGCAAAGACCAAACGATTATGACGCCCAAGTAGATCAGTTAATGTCGATGCAGGAATAGCGGCAGCTTCGTCAACAATAATAAAATCATAATTGGAAGCATCATTAACTATCTTATCGGCAGCCACAAACTCAAGTCGGCTCGCGCCAATAATTAATTGATGAGGATGGGATTGATTGGCTACCTGTAGCCGCAACTTAGCATGTTTAAACACGGTTGCAGCACAAGCAAATGAAGGCGCAGTTACCGCAATATTCACTGTTCGAGTAAGCAATAACTCCGCAGCAGCAATACCTAATGCAGCCGACTTTCCACGACCACGATCCGCTGATAACACTAATGGCCGTTTGCGATGCCCTGTCATTACTTTAATGATGGCATCAACAGCTTCGCATTGACCACGAGTCAAACAACCACGCTGAGTATTAGTATCCGTAAATATTATTGGCGGCGTTATACCATTAAAAAATGATATTAAATCAGAGTGTGGCAACGGTTGTGATTGCTGAATCAGCATTACCTCAGGCTCTAAAAACAATCGCCCTAAACGTTGATAAAATGGTGTTGAAGTATGGTGTGAGCGCCATGTTGGTGGAGCAATAATAATGCATAATCCACCTCCTCTTATAGTGCCAGAAAGTGCACCTAAGGTATCGGCATTAATACCATCAAGGGCATTGATAACCACCAAATCAAACTCTTGTCCAAGCCACTGCTTAGACTGTTTAAACGAGGATGAAATAAAAGACATTGGTGCATTATCACCAGCCCATAAACGTTGTGGAAAGTAGTTCCCAATCGTCGTTGCACTGGCTGCAGCCCATTCAATATCACCTTCTAATACCACCAATTGACGACAAAAATATTGTGATAGCTGCTGTTGAAGTTGAGCAAATAATGTCTCTAACTGCATCGACATAAATAGATCCAAAAATAAATGACAAACTGATCATATCACAGCTCCAACAGGCATAAAAAAACCACGCATAATTGCGTGGTTTATATTAAGTAAAATCGACGATTACTTTAGATAATCATTTAAATAGGCAAGTACATCATTGATCTGACGGTCGCTCATCTTTTTCAGTTTAAGCTGTAACTTATCACCATCACGAGTATAAGATACTTTACCCTTAATTAGATCTTGTGAAGTCGGCTTCTCAACCACAGCTTTAGGATGTAATTGCTCCCCTAATTGCTCTAATTTTCCCGTCACTTCACGAGTAATACGGCTAATACCTTGCGCATTAATTGTTTTCCATAATGCCGTATTTTCACCACTTAAATCAGCAATCATATGCTGCTGCTGTTCATGGTTTAAGCCAAAGAAAATACGATGAAGTTTAACAATTGTTGGACGTCCAAGCTCACCAACACTAGGATAAGCCATCAGTAATTCCATCGGTAAACTGGCCGCTTTTAATGCCCCACTCACCAAAGCTTCACTGCATTGTAAGTACTTCGCGAGCTCTTTCTGATCCGCTACTTTTCCTGAATCTAATAGTGACTGCATTTCTTTACCACGTTCAAACAGCGATAGCGGTTTGTGCGCATTTGCAACATCTGATAGAAACTTAGCGTGTTCGGTATTAATACCCTTTGCAACATAAATAAGAAAATCTTTATGAGCAATAATACAAGACATACGACGGCGACTACCGTCTAATACTTCAATACGACCATCATCAAGCCAACGACCTACCGCTGGATATTGCTGACCACGGTCTTTTAATGTCACTAAAATATCAGCTAGCGCATGCTCATTTAGGAAAGCTTGCTCACGGGCATTTTCAGCAAAAACGATTGTTTGAGTACTAACATCATCTGCATTTACTTTTACTAATTCAAACGCAACAGTATCTTCACCCGCAACAGCTAATTCAATAACTGCAGCTTTATCACGCGCTGCAGTTTGTGCTTCTGTAACGTTAGTAGCGCGACGTTTATCAGCTTTACCAAATAAACGTGCATTAAGATCTGTAGTTTTAATTGCCATCTGTCAATTACTCCTCGTTCAAGTTTGCCCAGTGGCTGTGCATAACACGTTCTAACTCTAAACCAACCCGCTGAATCGCTTCCTGAGCCGTTGAAAGGGTCTTTTTACCCCCTTCAAATTCAGCAGCAGTAAGATCAAAAACAGTGCTATAAGTATCGGCACAGGTTTCAAAAGCACGACTACGTGGCACTGTAGCCATCATTACTTGCTCTCGCAGCAAATAATTCATTTCCGTTAATACCGAAACCTGCTTTTTATTATCATCTTCAAACATAGTTGGCATTAAACGAATAAACTCTAATCCATGCCAATCTTCTGGGAACATCTCATAAACGGTCGGTAAATGTTGGAAAAAGTTAACAGTTGATGCCCAGTCTAAACGTTTTGCAGCACATGGAATAATTAACGCATTAGACGCATACATTGCATTCCACACTAAAGGATCGATATGAGGGCCGGTATCTATCATAATGATATCGAACTCATCAGCGATAGGATCTATCACTTTCTCTTTTAGCAACCGAACAATATCAAGGTCTTGATTTACAGCAAGATCTTGCCATGCATCAGCGTTGAACATCGCATCTTCAGGAAAAGCTGCGATTGTTTTAAGATTAGGATATTGGGTCGGCATCACCACATTATCCATTACAAAATGTTTATCAGTTAGTACGCCTTCAGGCACGTTGTCTAACATGACATCAACAGCGGAATAGATCGTTTCTTGCTTACCAATACTAATCAAAGGGTTAAGAAATAAACGTAATGATCCTTGAGGATCAAGGTCAATAAGACAAATTCGGTAACGTTTATCTAGATCTAACGCCAAACATGCAGCAAGATGTACCGCTGTCATTGATTTACCAGTACCACCTTTTTGGTTTTGAACATTCACAACCCAAGGTTTTCGTCCGGCACCTTCGCGCTCATAAAAAGCAGGTTTTTTCGCTGACACCATTAATTGGTGAGCTTCTTCAAGTGTTATTGAATAATGGTTTGCTTTATTTTTAGTAAATTGATGACCCGTTGCCTCCATCCGTGAAATAGCATCATCCAACTTTCGACGTGTTAAACCTGAACGTGTTTCCATTAAAGCTTTTGACATTGGTGGAAAAACCTCGTCACGACGCTCTTCTAAAACAATTTCAATACGATCAGCTTGTACTTGTTTAGTTTGCTCTGCAATATTGAGCAAATTTTGTATCGTCTGTTCCCTATTCATTATTACTCTATGCCATGATGATTGACTGAATATATTGTACAATAAATAACAGCAGAAACAATAAAAAGCTGAACAAAACCATGTGATATTATTCTCACATAAAAACATGATTTAATGCAAAAAGCATAAAATTTCATATTTTTTAGACTTAAATATGGCTTTATTATCTTACTAATTCCCCATTAAAAACATTTTCATAAAAGTGTTACAGTGTCACAAGTTTACAATGTAAATCAGACTTTAGGCTATTTTTATCGGAACAATGGAAAATAAGCGATAATTTACGGGATATGTCATTTCAACATCAAAAGCATGTTTCATACCTATAATAGCGTAATACTAATGAAATGACTCAATTTCATTAGCAAATCAGGCTAAAATAGAAAATTACGGCTAACTATCTAAAAAACAATCTGAAATTTAGCCAAAGTCTTTTAAAAAAATGGCTCAACACTTGATCATTGTTCCATAGAAAATCAACCAAATATGAAACGATGATCAAGCACTGCTAATCATTAAAAAACCATTATTTACAGTGTATTTTGGCCGTATTAGTAACGGAAAAATGATCAAGAGCAGTAATCAAGATCGACCATCGAGAGCAAACAATACGGAAGCATGTAAAATATCAGGCGAACTACGGAGAGTGCTGATTCAATAAGGGGTTAGAGCGGATAAAGATAACGTTAAAATGATAAAATGAGCATCAGATTGAAGCATCAAACCAAGATTGAAATACACTGAATCAGTGATGATCATTGATCCAACAACGGATTGATGATGTTTGGTCGACTTTTTACGTTGAATGTCATTTCAATTAAGTGTCAATTCAACTTAAAATTCGACACAGATTGAATATTTGAGCATCAGATAACGACTTAAAACTTGAAAATACGCCATGGTGATCATCTTTCCAGCCCTAAAAATCGCAGCTAGCACCAAAATAACGGCTTTTGAGGCTTCAAATAATCTTATATTTAATCTCCCTGTGGATAACATTGTGGAAAAGGTGAATACGGCTGATGATCATGCTTTCGATTTTATTATGATCATGTTTTCAAGTTCTATATGATCATCTTTCCAGCGTGATGATGATCATGCTTTCAAGCACTATATGATCATGTTTCTGTATTTGCTTTGATCATCGTTCCAAGACACTATAAAATAATTAATACTATAAACAATAACTTATGTCTGGAAAAATCACTGGATCATTAGATCATGTAATCAATAAGATCAGAATTAATCATAAAGATCAGTTTTAAATACTTTAAATAAAAAACTTTCTTTCTTGATCTTTTTCTATTAATCTTTACGGAAAGATGATGCTTCTACGGCTAATGACAAATGAATTCCGCTCGAAATACAAAAAAAAATCCGATTGATAAAATATTGATCGAAGCGCCAAGATCACACAAAGATGGTCATCTATTTGTGATCCCAGCAAATTTAGTTGATTGGCTACCTCAGTATCAGCATTTTAAAGGCGTAACCAAAAGTATTATTGAGCTATTGAACATCATTTCATTACGTGGCTTATCAAGCCAAGATGGTATGGTCTCTACAACGGAGCTTATTGAAGCAACGGAAGGGCAGTTAACACGAGCGGCAATTCAACAGCGTTTACGAGCAGCGGTTGCAGTTGGTTTATTTAATCAACAACCAGTACGTTTTGAAGAAGGTCTTGCAGGTAAGACGATGCTTCATCACTTTATCAATCCTGCTTTACTGATTTCTCAGCTTGGAACCGGAAGTTTACTCTCAGAGCAATTTAAACAGCATGAAAAACAAAAACGCTCTAAAGCCCTTGCGCAAAATCATGTTAATCGGCGTCTACTAACCGAATACGGTTTAGGTACACCTCCCTCAATGCCAGATGAAGCTGATCAAATCGTAGTATCACCGACAAGTTGGGCGGGAATTATTGATCAAGCTTTAGCACCACCACGAACAAAGAAAAATTATCAAAAAGCCATGGTTGCGATCAGCGGCACTAAAGCGATCATCGAAACACGATCTTCAAAGTCGATCATGACTGTTGATGATCTTATGACATTGTTTGCGTTATTTACATTAACCGTACAATACCATGATCATCATCTCGCAGATTATGAAATCCAGCTACGTTCAATGGCGAATAAAACACCAGTATATATTACTGATATTTTGGCATTACGAGGTAAAAAAGACAGTGGTCCTGCACGTGATTCTATTCGTGAAAGTATTGATCGGATTGAATTTACAGACTTTCAATTACATGAATTAACTGGCCGTTGGTTGAGTGAAAACATGCCAGAAGGTTTTAAAAGTGATCGATTTAGGTTTATAGCACGTACTATTACCGCATCAGAAGAAGCACCTCAAGAAGGTGAAGATGGTGAAATTCGCATCAAACCTAATCTGTATATTTTGGTGTGGGAACCTTCTTTTTTTGATGAACTGTTAACCCGTGATTATTTCTTTTTGTTTCCGCCTGAGATTTTACGTCAACATACTTTAGTGTTTCAGTTATACACTTTTTTCAGAAGTCGTATGTCTCGACGAGTGGTCGATTCAATGCTTTTAAGTGAACTAAATCAAAAGCTTGCTAGAAACATAGAATGGCGTCGCTTCTCTTCAGATATTATACGAGAATTAAAAAAACTGGCTGAAGGCAAAGTGACAGAAACCATGTTTGCGGTAAATCTATGGGGTTATCACTTAACGATTTCTGCAGAAGAAATGGATAAACGCTACACTGATTACCGTATTGATATTAAATCGGATGCTGAAGAAGTTATTCGTTATTCTCGCGCGAAAACAACCAACGAAGGCAAACGTAATATGGCACCAACAATGCCGAACCCATTACGTAATGAAATTATGCCGAAACAAGCATTGGATCAACTTTCAGCGATCATTGATGGTGAATTTGAACCCATTCAGCGTAAAGAACCACGTCCTCGTGGTCGTTTAGGTCGCCGGATTAAGTTGCGTAAGCATCTAGTTGAAATCAATGCAGATGAATTAACTATCGTATTATCTAAATATACTTCTTCTGAAGCGCTACAGCGTAGTATAACCGCTTTGTCTGCAATGACTGGTCATCCAGCCACGACAATTACAGAAGAGTGTCAGGGCTATTTAGAGAAGCTGGATTGGCTGCATGTGGCAGGAGAACGTGTGAGTTATGAAACCTTAAGTAAAACGGTTGAATTGTATAACAGTCGCCAAGATGAACGTCATTTGTCCATTGAACGTTTAATTTCAGGATTAGCTGTTCGCCGCAAAGTATGTAAGCTCGTCCATGAAGGCCATATTACCGAACAAGTTTTAAGTGCATTAGACGATGTAGCTAAAGGGATTTAATTTGTAGTTACAAAAGAGTATTAACAAAGAGAGTGCTTATAGGCGCTCTTTTTGCTTTAATAAATATCAGTTAGTTAGCGCATGATATTAGCGATGTATTATGTGATATAGGTATTATTGTTAGCGGAGTTAGACGATGTTGTTCAGTAAAAAGGATTTTAGCAGGATTTTATTTTGTATTATTATTAGTACACCAGCTGCTAATGTCTATGCTGCAGCGGCAGATCGTCCCGTTATCGAACGTCCTAAAATTGGGGTAGTGCTCAGTGGAGGGGGAGCGAAAGGTGCCGCTCATATCGGGGTACTTGAAGTTCTAGAAGAAAATCGCATTCCCGTTGATATCGTAACTGGTACTAGTATGGGAGCCTATGTCGGTGGTATGTATGCGATGGGGCTCTCGGCACAAGAAGTTAAACAACGTACTTTTGAAACCAATTGGAATACGGGTTATATAGATCGTGCTAGTCGTAATGACTTATCGCTACGTAGAAAAAAACAAAATGATACTTATCAGTTACATACCGATTTAGGCTTAGATATTGACGGTGAATTTAAATCTCGTCCAGGGGCTTTTCAAGGCCAAGGTTTAGCGGTACTTTTACGTCAACTTACCAATAATTTACCCGCATTAAGTACCTTTGATCGTTTAGCAATTCCTTATCGTAGTGTTGCGACTGATATTACTAAGGTGACGCCTGTTGTAATAGGCTCTGGTCACTTAGCGACTGCAATGCAAGCGTCAATGACAGTACCCGGCGTATTAAAACCGGTGCATCTAGATAATAAATTATTGGTTGATGGCGGTGTGGTGAATAATATGCCCGTTGATGTCGCTAAACAGCTAGGTGCTAATGTTATTATTGCAGTAGATCTTCGTGATAGCTTAATGCCTAAAAAAGATTTGGACAGTGCTTTAAATATTGTGTCGCAGTTAACAACTTACATGACCAATGCCAGTGCTGATTATCAAAAAAGCTTAATGAAACCAACCGATATTTATTTACAGCCAAATGTTTCTTTTATGACGGCTGCTGATTTTGATAAATTAGATAAAGCCTATCAAGCAGGTCGAAAAATAGCGATTGCATCATTACCACGGTTATTACGTTACCAGTTAACGCCAACAGAGTATGCGGCATATAATAAACAAAAAAATAACCGTCGAGTACATCTCTCTGCACATGACTCTTATTTTATTGATGATATTGAAATTGTAAATAATACTAATTTACCTGATAAAACATTATTAGCACAATTAGAGTTGAAAACCGGAAAAGTAATCTCTAATGATGAATTAGAGCAAGCCGTTAAACGACTTCAAAGTGAAGATATTTATGGGCGAATAAATTATTCAATAAAACAAAAAAATAATAAAAATATTCTAGTGATGGATATCAATGAAAAGTCTTGGGGGCCTGGATATTTAAACTTTACATTGGCATTTGAAGATGACTTTGAAAGTCGCTCTGACTTTTCTTTTGGTGCACAATATATTTATACAGATCTGACAGAGAAAGGCGGTGAGTGGTTACTTGAATGGCAATTAGGTAGCTGGAAAAAAATCACCACTGAATTTTATTTTCCTATAGATTATCAGCAACACTATTTCACCGCATTTGGTGCCGAAACCAGTAATGAAATTCGCCGTTTTGATCATTTTAATTATAATAATATTATCCAGACAGAATTAAAAAATATTGATGCTAAATATAATCAGACCCATGCTTATGTTGAAATGGGGTGGAACATTAAGCCTTGGGCAGCTCTTACGCTAGGTTATCAAGGGCAATCAGGCAGCATTAGTGTGGCTTCAATTGATCGAAAAGAAAAATATGATCTATACGGACCTTATCTTAATTTTACCTATGATGATTTAGATAGTTTCTTTTTTCCCACCCATGGCTCTTATTTAAATAGTGAAGTTGGCTATAGTAATACTCTGCGCTTCCCTGATTCTGGTGAAAAAATGAGTGGCGATACGATATATTACAGTTTATCGCTAATAAAACCGTTTACATATGATAGACATACTTTAGTTGCTTCAATTAAAACGGCAGGTTCAGATGCTGATGATTTGTTACCTATTTATGCACAAGATCTGGGCGGCTTGTTTAATTTATCAGGCTATCATCGTTATGAATTAAATGGTCGTTACAGTGCACTGACAAGTTTAGTGTATCGCTACCGTGTTATTGATAATAATTTTGGGGCGATTAAAATTCCGGTTTATGTTGGTGGCTCATTAGAAAGAGGCGGTGTATGGGATCTTTCATCCGCAATGAGTTGGAATACTGCAACGACTGCTGGTAGTGTTTATGTTGCTGTTGATTCTATTTTAGGGCCAGTATATTTAAGTTATGGTCAAACATCGACTGGTGAAAGTTCATTTTATCTGTCATTAGGTGGAACATTATAAATATGGATATTTCGCTATTTGTCTATATTTAACATGTATTTATAAGTGTTAATTAAATTAATACTTTACTTGATACTGACAAAAGAAATTTATTTTGGTTGATAATTATCAGCGATATAACCTTTTTGCTTTTGAATGTATATTTTTCGTTTGTAAGGATACAAAAGGAACAATAATGCGACATTTAAAAGTATGATATGATTTTTTTTGAGCCCTTATGGGCTCTTTTTTTATGCTGAATCAAATGATTATTGCAATAAAAAAGCCCTTTAATATTTGCTTATTAAAGGGCGAATATAAACGGTTTATTGATCAGTATTCCCAGTGCTCAATATTGTGTGAACCACTAAACTGATTTGGGAAATAGTCTTCACGTGTCCCTTCACGCCATACATCGGCAGTTGCGCAATGTAAACCACCTCCAAATGCATAAGCATCACGTAAATCAACTGGAATGACGTTAAAGCCTAACTTATCAAACTGTTCCATTTGAGCTTTTTCACTGGCTTCAACACAGACGGTTTTATGATCAATGATCAGTGTATTCATTGATAGCCATGTGCTTGAATAACAAAGTGGTGGTGGGTTATCCCATGCCGGTTTAACCGCTTCAACAATTTGCCAATCATTCTTTTCAAATATTTCACGCTGGCCGGCAAACAGCGGTCGATGTGGGTTAAGTAGCATTAATCCTGGACGTAGTGGACAGAATGTTGCATCAATATGAATCGGATGGTTATCGGCAAAACTTAACGTGTGAATACGGTAACCCATTGGCTCATATTTACGCTTGATCCAGCGAATACCGGCTAAGTTGGTAGTCAGACCATGCTGAACAAAAATATCTTTACCTAGACGCATCACATCAGCGGCATCAAACAGAATATCTGTTTCTTTGGTGCTGTATTCTTTATTTAATGAACGCGCCATTGTTTCTTCATCGGATAAATACTCGTAGGCTGCAACATAATCCATACGGAAACTATCGTCAGATAAGCGTGGACGTGGCGCTTGTTCAATCATACATTGTTGATCTGATTCAAAATATTCACGAAGAAGATCGGTATATGCTAAATATTCAAAATAACGACTACGGAAGCTCATTGGTGCCATAAGGATACTTTTACCCATGGTGAGTAAGCAGTCACGAGGTGGCATGCAACCAAAACCTGAGCTAATTGAAAAGTCAGGGGTATTGATACGATCATGCCAATCAACAGCCCCTGGGCGATCAACAATAATACCGCGATTTTCTAGAATTTGCGCAAAGCCATTTAAACACTCATTAGCACGATCAATAGATTCTTGAGTACGACGACCTGCTTTACTGCCACGCATTGGCGAATCTGCTGGTATTTTTTCATTACTTGCTGGGCAAGCTTCTGGAATATGTTGGTTATCAGCAATACCTACAATTACATGGCGAAGAGGATCAAAATCGTTATAAGATTCAACGTGTAGCCCTGGTCGAACATACGGTACACCTGATTCTTTACGCTCAAGAGGTAACGAAGCATTTGGATAAAGGTCGTTAGAAATACTCATTGCTAATTCTCCATGAGAACGAATAGTTGTATTGAAACAGTATTTATTGGCACATTGCTGATAGATATTTGATAACAGGCATTTATTATTGTTATTTAACAATGTGTTATATAACTGCTTCTTGCTGTTGAAGGCGATGTGTTGTGCTCTTCAATGACTTAATAATGCGCTTTTAAAATTCATTTTATAGCGAAGTTCTGCTGATAAATGTCGATTATATGCTGAGAATGGTATTTATAGCGGTTATTACAACTGCTTATTTTTAAGAATAAAAGATAATTGCATAAATGATATTTATGGCATTCTTGGTATGCTAATTTCAATTATTACTTATAAAGCTCGATGGAATATCACATATCTAAAAAAAGAAGATATCGTGTCAGTGAATAATCGCTCATTTTCAATCAAAGTATCTAGCACTGCAGTATAAAGTAGTAATAATGGAGGTTATAAAAGGGGGAGACGGTTATGTATCAGAAAATTATAGCAAATACGCCTAAATTTTTGATGTTTGATTTACAACCACTGACTGAAAATAAGCATTTTATCTTTGGTGCTGATTATATATTAATACGCCCTAAACAAAATGGCTGCATATTACATTTATCATCAACTCAAATGCCGCTAGTGGTAGGGCAATTAGTTTTATTAGCACCTTTTCATCCGTTTAAAATGAGTATTGATAATAACAAGGAGAGTGTCGGTGATATATTGCATTTTCGTTTAAATGCGTTAGGGCAAACATTTATTGATAGTGTCCAGTTTAGTAATATAAAAAATATGTTAGATCATGCAAAGCAAGGATTATTATTTGAAAGTGAGTGGCTAGAACCCCTGTTTGAGATCATGGATAACATAGAGAACACCTTTGACTTTAAACAATTGCTCAATATATTAATGTTACTTGATCAATTAACAAAAACCTCACCAAGTAAAATACTAGAAACTCATCAACTTGCATTTTCTACCACCAAAAGAACTGAAAACCGTGTTGGTAGCGTGCTGCAATATATTGCCAATAACTTAGCTGAACCACTGACAGTGACCATTGTTGCTCAGCAATTGCATATGGCAGAAAGTACATTTTCACGCTTTTTTCATACCCATCTAGGGATAACATTTCGTCAATATTTGATTGAGCAGCGAGTAAAGCAAGCAGCAAGGTACTTAGTTTCAACAGATTGGAGTATTGCTCATATTGGGGCTGAAGTGGGTTTTTCATCATTATCAAACTTCAATGAAAAGTTTAAAACACTATTACAGGTAACCCCTCGATGTTATCGCGCTAATCATGTGGCGTTACGGGAAAATATTGGTAACTCACAATCAATCCAAGGGCAGTTACAAAAACAATTTCATCAGTGGCAGGTTTAAATGGCACAATCATCATCACTAACAACAATAACAACAACAGCATAACGGTGACATAATGCTGTTGTTGTGTTTTATGGGCCGTGATTACGATAAACGTAAATACTCAGCAATGAATTGATGTTGGCTACACTTTGCCACCAGCGCATAACTACAACACGCTAATAGTGACGCATACAGTGGTGCTTCAACCCACCCTAAGTTAAATTCTACAAACAATAAGCAGCCACTAAAAAAACCTATCACTAATGCGCTCAATGCTGCATAAATATTACTCGGTAGCCAATGTGCCAATAAGGTTGGTGCGACCAGCGCAGCCATTAATGTTCCCGAGCCTAAAATAGCTAACATCGATAACATAAACGGTGGTGCAAACAGCATAATAATAAATCCAATTCCACCTAATCCAAATACTGCACCACGATTTAACAATAATAGCTGCTTTGGTGTCAGTGATGAATGTGGCCACAGAGCCTGACGTAAATCGTGAGATACTGCACCTGAAATAGCATGTAATACTGAGTTAGCGGTTGATTTCATTGCAAATAATATAAATAAAGTAACAATTGCGGATAAATAGGGTGATAAAAATTGGGTCAGAAACACTGGCATCGCATCATCAGGATTGGTTAAGGTGGGAACTTTGACACGAATATAGCAACCGACAATAGGCACTAAACTTAATAAGCACGCCATTGGGGTCATATAAGCGGCGACATGATGTAATTTAGTGGTATTGGCAAATGCCATAAATCGTACTGACATATAGGGCAGGGTCGCGCTGTAAATAAACGCATAGGGTAGCACCATTAGAACATGCCAACGGCTGCTACCATAGGGGCCAGAGTCTTGCGGCGCTAATAGGTTTTTATCGATAGTATTGAGTTGTTCAATTAATAGTTGCGGCGGTAGATCTGTAAAAATGGTCACCATAATAATAATCGCGGATAAACACATGCCGAGCACCATAAAGGTATCTGTAAAAGCGACCGCTGCTAGACCACCAATAGATGTGTAAACAATAATAATAGCCACCATAATAAATGAGGCAGTGGTTTGGCTGATACCGAGCCATTGTCCAGCTAATAGCCCTAATGCTTTGATTTGACCGACAAGAAAAATAAGCAACAACACGATGGTGATAATCGCACTGAATGCTTGAGTAATACGTTTGATGAACTCTGGGCCATCGTGGCTGACAGCAATATATTCAGCAATCGTGAGTGTTCCCATTGTTTGGGCTTTTTGATGTAAGAATCGCGCACAAAAGAGCACTGCAAAAATCATCGCTGGCGCAAAGAAAAAATTGCCTAACAGTTCAATCACACCATATTTATATGCAACGCCAGGGGATCCCATAAACCCCCAACCAGAAAATGCGGTGGCAACGATGGTTGAGGCCCCAATAAAGGGACCTAAACAATTGGCGGCTAATAAAAAACCACTCTCACCCTTGTTGCTATGCATTACTTTATTACTGTATAGAGCTAAACCGACCATGATAGCAACAGTCACTAATAGCAAGCTCCAATTGAGTGAGGTATTCATACCGTGTCACCTTATGGTTGCGGATGGGGTTGGTGAGATTGCGGCTTCTGAGTTAATGCCCGTTTTTTGATGATATTAATCACAATCTCTCCCATACCACCGCCAATAACCAATACACCACCAATTGCTTGCAAGACGGTTAATGATTCACTAAAGACCAAAATACCTAATCCTGCGCCAACCACGGTTTCTAAATAAGAAATACAGGCCAGTTCAGCCGCTTTTAAATGTTTAGCGGCAATGGTTAATAATGACAATGCGCCAAAACCAATAAAGAACCCCATTGAAATTAACCATATCCATGACGTGCTATCCATGGCAGCCAGTGAGGGTGGGTTAACCATAAAGCAGATTGCAATCGCGATTGCACCAAATGAAAAGTTAAACAGAGAGCGTGAATCAGAGCTAATATCGGTTCTATAGCGGCTAAAGAATAAATACAGGCCATAACCGATGCCAGACATTAATCCAAGAATATCTCCCACCATATTTTGTTTAGAAAACGACAGTGATAATGTCAGTCCAGTTTGAGGCTGGTAGCTAATAATGCCGATAATAAATAAACATCCAATAAAAACCGCGGTTAACATCGATGCTGTTAAGGCAGAAATTTTTTCTTTTAGGAAAATTGCAGCGAGAATAGTGGAAAAAACAGGGCCGGTATAAATTAAAAATACCGCATTGGCTAGGGTGGTATATTGGGTCGCAGAAACATAAGCGGCCAAACATAATCCTAAACAAATACCGCTGGTTATTACTGCCGGAGTTAATTTAACGTTTTTTATTTGCTGAGCTTTGCCTTGATACAACATAATCGCCAAAATACAGATAGCGCCAACAATCATCCGCGTAAAAGCAATCACATCACCACTGGTATTAATATTACGAGAAAATAAGCCAACGCAGCCCATAAGGGTCGCTGAAACAATCATCGTGGTATAACCAAGTGTCTTAGGGGTCATTTTCTACTCCTTAAAGAGGTACTCTTTGATTGGCTAACCAATGATCCACCGTGGGTATGCTGCTGATAGATAAAAATACCGCAGACAATGATCCACAATATGATATTGGCAAGAATAAAAGCATCAACTGCCCAATAACCTGTTTGCATTACTCTTTCCTTATTGTTTAAGAGGCTGGAGCAATTGCTAGCAACATGCTATGCGTTGGTGGTCATAGTCGGTGATTTTAAGATGATGAACTAGCTAAAAGCTGCCGTAAAACAACCAATAAACGCTAGATATGTTTGAATGCGATCTGCATCATTTTGAAGATGGGAAAAAGGATTCATTGTTATGGGGTATAAAGGCATTCTTTATAATAAGACATAAGCAATTATAGGTTATTACTATAGTTTTAAATTGTGTCAGGAATGCTGACTTTATAATTTAAAATTATAGAAGGTTGTATTATGAAAGGATTGCACTATTGGTATGGAATATTACTGGGTGTCTTACTCTCACTCATTGGGTGTAATGAGAATAGCGCCAAGGTTGATACTGTAAAGGTCGATTTTTCGCCTAAATTTAGTGCATTTCAAGTATTAAATAATAACAATCAAACAACGGCCAAAAATGTTCAAGCACCTATTTTAATTGCGGGAAAACTAACGGTAACGAATCTCGATGAAAATACCACTGAAGATTTTGATTGGAAAGCCTATTTAGATGTCGACAGTTTTGCCATATCATCTGCAACCACTTTGGGCTTAGCCCCTGCTAATTATCATTTCGTGCTTAATTTACAGCATAATCAACAAGCTTATTATGGTGAGTTGACAACAGCAGTCACGAACGGCAATGCGTTAATTGATATGGTTATAACGCCAGTTTTAGGCAATATTGATACTCAAATATCGGTTAATCCTGAAATGGCGAAATTATTTTTTAATGTTGATGCGGCGCAATTAAACCTATTGGCATTGAATAACCCTATTGTTGGAATTGCGATTGATAATGCCGCAGAGATGAAATTTGCGATTAATCCTGCCACTTCACGTTCCAATCTCTATTTTAATATTGCCTTTGGTAATTACGATCTCGGGGTTAATTTTTATGATGATAACCAACATATAGGCAAACTGGCTTTACCTAATTCAGCATTAGTGATTGACGCAACAACGACAGATATTCAGTACGATATTATTCCTTTAATGGCTATTGCTGTGTTTAACTTTGACGCTCAGGGAGATAGCACCAACTTAACTATCGAGATTCCAAGTAATATTGTTGATCATGTCAATGGCCTTAATCATTTACGTACTCAACTAAAAGTGATCAACCCTGATAGCATGATTGTATTTGATAATGCGATTACGCTAACGCCAGCGACAAGCCCAAATACGGCCTACCAAGCGACGATACCACTGAATCTCAGTTTTGCAGATGCTAATAGCGACGCGCTTTATTTAACCCTTAAGTTTTTTGATGAAAGTAATCAGTCGGTGAGTGCTTTTGCTAGTTGTACCTCAGATAACTTTATTTTAGCCAAACAAGATAAAACCTTGGGTTGCCAAGTGACCTTTAATGATTCTGAGGTTGATGTAGTGACGGCATTAAATGCGCAATTTGTGGTGAATGTCTATGACGCTAATGGTAACCCGATCAAAGGCGCTGAAGTTTATATTGATGACGCGCCAACACCGATAGGTATTACAGGCGAAGATGCCTTTACCACTGACGGAGCATTGGTCTTTATGGCTACTGTTGGGGCGCATGATATTAAAGCGCAAGCAATTGGATTTACGGCTCAAAAAGCCGTGACTGCGGCACCATTAAGTATTAATAACGTTGATTTATATTTATCACAACGCCAAGATACAACCGATCATCTTGAAACGGCCAATTATGATATGCGAGTTGCAGCAACGGCCAATGTTAATATTACTCCCACCACGACACAGCTAAATGCACAAACAACATTGGCGCAGCGACTACCGACGTTGAATGTCGATTACGATAAAAAAACCGGTGTTGCGCGGGTTATCTATAATCAAACCGGTTATTTAACCGAAGCTGATCCGACCAAATCGACAGCAGTGGTCGTGATGGAGTTTCTTAATCAACAACGTGGTTTACTACGGTTATCTGACACCGATTTGGCGAATGTCAGTCAACAAGTTCGTCAAACACAAGCGACGGGTTCACAACGCTATTACTTTCAACAACAACGTTATGGGCGTGATATTTTTAATGCCTTACTACAGGTAAATGTTAATCGTGATGGGCGTATTTTAAGTGTTAACAATGGTTTTTCACCCGCGGTTGATCAAGTCATTGTTAATAAAGCAACCCCGGCGGTGTCTGTGCAACAGGCGATCATTAATGGTGCTCGAAAAGTCGGGATCAACCTGACTCATCAACCAAAGATCGACAGCGAAGATCTTAGTCGTGACGATCAAAAAACGACGCTAACGGCAACAACAGCCTCTAAAGAGCCGATCGAGGCTACATTGGTCTATTTTCCTGTCAAAGGTGATCAATTACGTCTTGCGTGGAGTTTTATTTTATTTACCCACGATCAACGCCATGTTTACCAAATGCTGGTGGATGCTCAAAATGGTGATGTATTGGCATTCTTTGATCAAGTAGACAGCGATAGTTATGAGGCGTTCCCCATTCCGGTTGAATCGCCAAACCATGCTACGCCGCTAAATAGCCGTCAAGTGCTCACTAACCCAGCAGCCAGCCCTGGTTCACCATGGCAGTGGCATGATCTTGATGCCAGCATTGGTGCTGAATATACCATTATGCGTGGTAATAACGTTCATGCTTACAATGATTCGAATAATAGTGGTTCACCAACAGGAACAGAGCCTGATTGTGGTGCTGGGCTTAACTGTTTATTTCCATTAGATTTAACATTGCCACCAGCAGATAGTAGCTACGCTGCAACAGCCAATTTGTTTTACTGGAATAATATTATTCATGACATTACTTACCTGTATGGCTTTGATCAAGCATCCGGTAACTTTCAGGTGAATCAATACGGTGGTGCTGGGCTGGGTGGTGATGATGTGCGGGCTGAAGCACAAGATGGCGGCGGTTATAACAATGCTAATTTCTATACCCCTGCCGATGGTAGTCGACCTCGAATGCAAATGTATTTATGGAATTTAACCACGCCTGAGCGAGATGGTGATTATGATGGCGCGATTATTGTTCACGAATATGCCCATGGTATTTCTAACCGCTTAGTTGGTGGCCCGACTAATGTTAACTGCTTAAGTAACTATCAACGCCCATCAGAAGGGATCAGTGATTTATACGCCATCATGTTAACTCATCCTGCTGGAATGACAGGGGCGGATCCTCGCGGCATGGGAACTTATGTGCTTGGACAACCAATAACTGGCGCTGGTATTCGTCCGCAACAATACAGTACCGATCCTGCAATTAATAATTATACCTATGAAAGTATTACCTCTGGCATGTCAGTACCTCATGGTGTTGGCTCGGTATGGGCACAGGCTGGTTGGGAAGTGTATTGGGCATTAGTCAATGAACATGGTTTTGATAGTGATTTATATAATGCGATGGGAGGCAGTGGTAACCAACGCGCGTTGCTATATTTTACTGAAGGACTAAAAAATACCATTTGTTCACCAAGCTTTATAGATACCCGTGATGGTGTTATTCAAGCAGCAATTGATAATTACGCTGGTGAAGATGTGTGTTTAGTGTGGCAAGCCTTTGCAGATTTTGGTTTGGGCGTTGATGCGACTTCGGTTAGTAATAATAGTCTAAGTGTGACTAATGGCTTCGCGATCCCTGCTGCTTGTGATGATACGGCTGATGTTTGGGTTGAAGATACTCATTATGATTACACAGGTACCGCGCCAGATACCGGTAATGAGCCTGACGCAAATATGGTTGGGCAAAGTATGTGGCGCAGTAAAGCCATTTGGAACCGTACCACTGTTGGTAGTACAGGTAGCCATCAAAACCCTGAATATGGTCAGCCAAACGAAATCAACGTTAATGTTAAGAATCGCGGTGCAGCCACAGCCTTTAATACCACGGTTGAAGTGTATTGGGCGCATGCAGCAACGGGACTATCATGGCCTGCAGATTGGACGTTATTGGGCACAGATACCATAGGTAGTTTAGCTGTCGGTGCTGATACGAATGCGACAGTAGGGTGGACACCACCAAGTACAGGCCATTACTGTTTAATTGCGCGGTTAGTAAACCCACAAGATCCCATGACTAACCCAGAAACCAGTAATATTAATTATAATACCCGTTATAACAATAATATTGCTTGGCGTAATATGAATGTGGTTGATTTATTAGCTAATTTAACCCAACAAATCAATTTTATTGCGCGTAGTATCGCAAAGGATAACAGCCCTATTATTTTACAGATAGGTACCGCAGAACAGCAGCGCTTTTTACAACAAGGCGGTCAATTACAGATCAATTTAGTTAACTTTACCGGTCACGATGAATGGCAAACGATCACTCAATTACCGCATATTATTCGTAACCTAAATGCGGTTGGAACCTCAAATAACCAAGGTCAAAATGAAGGGGTGGTTAAACTACTGTTTAAAGCTGATCCAATGGCAATCACAGATAATATTCGTGGTATTTACCAACTTGATGTGATGCAACTTGATGACAATGCTAATCAAGCTAATGGTGGTATTGCCTATGAGATAATAACCCGCACTCATCTGACAGATAGTGATAATGACACCGTACCTGATATTCAAGATCTTGATGATGATAATGATCAGCAACCAGATACGGTTGATAATTTCCCACTGGATATGTCACGCCAGTAATTTGCTGATAGCGTAAAATAATCAAGCCCCGCAATGGCTGTTTAATGGCAACTGCGGGGCTGTTTTTTATCTGGTTTAAGGCTTATAAACCAATTTGTTCAGTAATAATGGCAATAATTGCTTCTGGTGACTCTGCTTGGCGTAAGCTATCACGGAAACTTTCATGAATAAGTTTGCGCGCAAGGCCAGCAAAGATACGCATGTGCTGATCACCTTGGTCTTTATTCAACGTTAGCATGATAACGAAATCGACGTCGCCAGAGTCAGACATCCAATCAACAGGTTTATCAAGGTGAGCAATACTGATACTTGAATGACGAATATGGTCAGATTTAGTGTGTGGAATCGCAAATCCATGCCCTAAACCGGTTGAGAATACTGCTTCTCGTGCCCATACATCTTCTTCTAACTTATAGGCGTCATCAGTACGGCCTTGAATACCTAAGTTACCTACTAGCGCTTGGATCACTTGTTCTTTATTAGCAAAGTCAGCACCTTTAAATACACATTGCTTAACTAATATTGGTTTAACTTGGGCTTGAGCATGACGCTGTTCTAGTAATGTCTCAACTTCTTCAATGGTGGCGCACTCACATGCTTGTGCAAATAGTGTTTGGCTATCGGCAAAGTTAATTTCTGTAAGTTGTGCTTTGGTAGCGGCAATCTTTGGCGCACTCATACTGATTTCATCAAGGCCAGCGCCAACAAGTAGTGGTAATACTTTACTGTCTGCACCAAGCTCGCCACATAAACCTACCCATTTACCATGGCTATGAGCAGTAGTAACCACTTGCTTTAATAAACGTAAGAAAGCAGGCGCTAAGCTGTTATACAGTTTTGATACACTGGCGTTATCACGATCAACCGCTAATAAATATTGGGTCATATCGTTTGAGCCGATGCTAAAGAAGTCGACTTCCTTACAGAATAAATCGACAATAAATGCCACTGATGGAATTTCAACCATAATACCGAGCTGAATATCAGCATCAAAAGCGATGTTTTGGGCTGTTAATTGCTGTTTAACGTGTTCTAGCTGTTGCTTAACCCAGCGGATCTCTTCAATGCTCTGAATCATCGGAATCATGATTTTGGCTTTACCGTGCACCGAGGCACGTAAAATAGCCGTTAATTGGGTGTGGAACAGCGCTAAGAACTGCGGGTAAATACGTACCGCACGGTAACCTAGGAACGGGTTATTTTCATGGGGGAGGGCAAGGTAATCAATTGGCTTATCACCACCAATATCCATGGTGCGAATGATCACAGGCTTACCATTAGCAGCAGTTAATACTTCTCGGTAATGATTAAATTGCTCTTCTTCATCAGGTGCTTGGTGACGATCCATAAATAGCATTTCAGTACGGAACAGACCAATACCTTCTGCACCTTGTGCAAACGCATTATCCACTTCGACTGAACAGGCAATATTAGCAGCGACCTCAATCGTGTGACCATCAGCTGTGGTTGCTTGCTGGTGGGCATACTGACTTTGCTGTTGTTTAAGCGTATTCGCCAATGTGATGGCACGATCGAAGTAACCACTAACTTCAGTGCTAGGCTCGATAGCCAGTACCCCTAACTGAGCATCAACATAAACATGGTGATTTAATGCCCTCGCACAGTCTTTGATTTCAATGCCAGACAAGGTTGGAATATTAAACGCTCGCGCCAAAATCACGGTGTGTGAAGTGCTACCAGCATGGGTTAACACCAAGCCTTGCAGTAACGTTTTATCCAGCCCCAAAAATTGACTTGGAGTTAAATCGTTGGCGATCACGATACTGGGTTGCTGGAGTGAAAATTCAGCTTGGTTATCAAGCACGGTTGGGTAAGCGGCGGTTAATAATTGGAGCGATACATCTTTGATATCCAGTACGCGTTCACGTAAGTAACTGCTTGCTGACTGTTCAAGTTGATGACACAGTTTTTCCATCACTGCCAAAATAGCATTAGCCGTTGAATGGGTTGCTAGTAGTGCTGTTACGCCATCAATGAAGCTGGAGTCATTAATAATCGCTAAATGGGCGCTAGTGATTTCCTGCTCGTGGTGTGATCCCGTAGCAATGATATGATTTAAGTGAGTACTAACTTGCGCGAGTGCTTGCTCAAAACGTTGTGCTTCATTGTCATCGTGTACTGCTGTTGCAAACTGTTGTGGATCGACTTGGCTCATAGCAACTAAAACACCACAACCAATACCAGGCGCAAGACGTTTACCGGTGATCAAATGTGGCTGGTGGCGTAACAATGATTGCGGTAACACGATCTCGTTATCATCAGCTAAGGTCTCTAATGCTTCATCACAATGGGGAAATTGTTGCTCAATATAAGTTTGAAGTGTCTGACAAGCCAGTTCACTGTCTGCGCCTTCAAAGCGCATGGTGCAGTTATCATTTAATAGCGTATCTGTGCCCACTAAGGCTAAAACACTTTTTGCATCACCTGAATTATTCGTGCGGTGATTGGTGAGTGTAATTTGACATTCAAATTGGCGGCACTGTTGTTCTACATGATTGGCTGGGCGAGCGTGAATGCCATTAGGTAATACGCATTGAAACGAAAATTGATGAGTCATAAATAAAACGCCTTAAATTTATTTAATATTATTGGTGAGTTAACAACAGTTGCTGACATTGAGAAAAAATGCGTCGTGGATGCTGGAGTGCATCTTGAATAGAAACTTCTAGACAGCGATGTTTATTAAAACGATCGCTTTGCTCGACATTGATGTCGGCGGCGAGAATAACAATATCAGCGCGCTCAACATCCTGTTCGGTGAGGCGATTTTCAATTCCCATTGCTCCTTGGGTTTCGACTTTTATTGTTATTCCAAGTTTTTTTGCTGTCTCTGTGAGTTTGTCGGCAGCCATATAAGTGTGTGCAATTCCTGTTGGACATGCGGTGATCGCGACAACTCTCATGGTTTTCTCCTGCTGTTAAATAATCAAATGCTTGGGCAATGGGGTCAATATAAGCACTTCATTGTCAGCAAGATAGAAGAGAAACGACGCTTTTATAGGACATTTGTAACCGTAATAACCAACCGTGATAAGGATCTCATTGCTTTTTAAGCTGGAAGTGACCTAACGTACTAGCATTTTTGTGCGTAGCAAATGGAAACGTCAATGTTGCTATAGCTGTATAGGGGAGATGATTGAAAGAATACTAAGGAATATATTGATGAGAATAAGATATAAATAAAAAGGCAGCATGAGCGGGGGACTGCATGCTGCTAAAAATCATTACTCGGGGAAGACAATGACAAAAAGACATATTTCATTTGTAAACATATTATCGATAATTTTATAAATATTGAAACTAGACAAAAGATGCTTTAATAGCACAAATATATCCATTGGTTTTTTATGTGATATCACGCAGCCTAAACCAATAGTTAGGCTCTGTGACGATTGTTATTTAAATGAAAAATTAATGTATATCATTACTCATAATTCAATAATTATAAACTGTGATATTGAGCCAAAATATCGCCATATAGCAATGGGAGCTTTGTTCCAGCTATTTATAACCGCTACAAATATGCAGTGAATGCGTAATTAATCCTATATCGCCCTCAGTATTTATTCTTAATAATGCTCGCCAATAACGATGCAGAACATCATTTAAGAATAACGATCAAATTATGTTCGTGGTCATGAATGATAACTCTGACTGTGAACATCAATTAAATCGATAACAAAAGGATTTGAAATGAAATTCAAACGTACTCTACTTGCAATGGCCGTTATTGCTGGCACATTTGGTCTAACAGGCTGTGATGAAGAAACCAACAATATTACTGTTACTCACCCTAATAGTGGCGATACCTTACCGCCGGTAGAGGAAGGGGATAAGCCTGTCTGTCCACCAACAGGTGATGAAGATTGTGATGATAAGCCAAGCACAGAAAAGCCAGTGATCGATATGGGTGTCCATGTGCCAGTTGAATTAGATGGCATGGATGTTACCCGTTATGTGAACCCTTTTATTGGTACTGGTAATTTAGGCAATACTTACCCTGGTGCAACAACACCAAACGGAATGGTGCAACTATCGCCTAATAATGGCTCTAACGGTTGGGAATATATCTCAGGCTATTACTACCATGATGCACGTACCAGTGGTTTCTCGCATACTCACCTTTCAGGGGCTGGCGCGGGTGATCTCAATGATATTTTGGTAATGCCAATTAACTCGCGTTCTGATTTTATGATCAATGAAGGCTCAGCAACGCTTAACTTAGAAGCCTCGCATTTTAAACATCAAGATGAACAAGCAACAGCGGGTTACTATAAAGTTGATTTACTTGATTATGATATTACTGCCGAGCTAACTGCTTCTGATCGTGTTGGTGTTCATCGTTATACGTTCCCGCGTGACCAAAAGTCAGAAATCATTGTTAATACTGGTTTTAAACTTAACTGGGATTACACTTCAGACTCATTTATCCGTTGGGATAAAGACAATAACCGTTTGATTGGTCACCGCTTATCTGATGGTTGGGCTGCATCTCAAAAAGAATATTTTGTGATGGAGTTTGATCAACCGATCAAAAATGTTCGTTTTGCTTATTACGACAAAGAGACTAAACAATACGTTAATGCGCCGGCTGATTTTACTGAAATAGGCTCAATTAAAGGCTCTCAAACTTATGATGCTATAAATGATCGGGATGTGTTTGGTAAATATCAATATGCACGTGCTTATGTTGAATTTGATACCGAAAAACAAGGCTTAACCGTTGAAGCAAAATTAGCTCTATCAAGCACCGCGATTGGTAACGATGGCACTAATAAAGCACCATTAAGCGGTGCATTCTTAAACTTGACTGAAGTGGCAAATAAAAACTTTGATCAAGTACGTTTAGATGCCACTAATGAGTGGGAAGCGTTATTAGGTAAAGTCAAAGTGGAAGGCGATGAAGCCTATAAGCAGACTTTCTATACCGCGATGTACCATGCATTCTTAGGTCAAACCACCCACTCAGATCTGGATGGTAAATACTACCGTGCCTTCCAAGGCCGTAATGCTTATCCAAAAGGTCGTCCATCGTGGGGTAAAGAAGCACCATTAGTGGATGATATTCGTTTAGCTGATGCAAATAACGATGGTGTGGCCGACTTTACTCGTTATGATACTTTCTCACTGTGGGATACATACCGTAACGTGCAACCGCTTGCTTCTATTTTGACGCCAAATGCATTAGCTGATGTGGTGTTATCAATGTTGTCGTATGCAGAAGAAGAATTTACACCTTTAGATGCAGAAGGTAATGCTGGTCAACCACGTAAAGGTCGTCTACCTGAATGGACATTTAAAGGTAACGAAACTGGCATGATGATGGGGATGCACTCAACTCCGGTTATTTATGATGTACTGGCAAAAGGTATTCTTGATGCGCGTATGACTGAGCTTGGCTTTAGTCAAACCGAGCAAGATGATATTAAAGCGCGTTTGATCAATGCGATGGTAACCGATGCACGTAGTGGCTCAGCTGTTTCGTGGATCAGTGAGTATGAAAAAAATGGTTGGGTGCCAGCACAGCTACATGATGTCGAAGCTGATGCGTATGGTAAGCACTCACCATTTAAAGACTCATGGACAGCATCATACTCACTTGAATATTCAATGAATGATTGGATGATCGCTAAATCAATTGCCTTAGTGTTTGGTGAAGAGGATTCGCGTTACACGGAATTTGCAGACCGTTCTAATAACTGGCAAGCACAGTTCGATTTTGGTGGTGAGCCTAATACACCGTGGAAAGGCTGGTTTAAAGCCCGTGATTATAATGGTCAATTTATTGATAAGAACTGGGTCGATCCGATAACTGATGGCACGGCAGGTAAAAACTGGCGTCCTGATATGTTTAACTGGGCGTTCTCAGAGTCGAACGGTTGGCAATACTTCTTTAGCGTGCAACACGATATGCATGGCTTAAAAGATCTCATGACTCAAGTTGATCGTAAATCTAATCCTGACGCTAAAGATGGCGCACTATTTGCCGCCCGTTTAGATGAATACTGGTCAACTTACCCAGATCGTAATGCTGGTGATAACCAATTCCCAGTGTTTAATACCGGTAACGTTGGTCAACATGTTCAAGGTAACGAACCCGATCTTCATGTCCCGTATTTATATAACTACGTAGGTCAACCATGGAAGACTCAAGCAGCGATTGCGGCATCGACTAACGTTTGTTACGACAACACTGCCGATGGTATTTGTGGTAATGATGACTTTGGTACGCTATCAGCATGGTTTGTATTCCGAGCTTTAGGTTTCTACCCAGTGAATGCGGGCAGTATCTATGAGATTGGTACGCCAATGTTTGAAACGGCTTCAATTGATGTGGGTAATGGTCAGTCGTTTAATGTTACTGCGAAGAATGTTAGCCGTGACAATATCTTTATTCAAAATGCGACCTTTAATGGTAAAGCGTTCAACCGTACTTACTTAACTCATGATGAAATCATGTACGGTGGTGATTTGGTATTCACAATGGGTGATACGCCAAATAAACTATGGGGAGCGGCTGCAGACTCAACGCCACCAGATACGGGTATTGGTGAGTTCTTACATGCTGATTCGTTACCTGCTGGTGCGCGATAATTAATAATAAAATATAAGCATTAATTGAAATTACTATTTTAAAAATCCTACGGTGTTTATCGTAGGATTTTTTTTGTATTTTTTATATTCAAATCATAATCGATATCAAACATTGTATTGTTTATAAAGTCATTTATAGAATCAGTGTTTGTTATATTAAGATTTATTTTAAGCTGAAATAAAGCGTAATATTCATAATATATCCATATGTATAAATAAAAAAATAAAGCTATTAAGAATATTTGATAAATTATGTATTGCTAATAAATACCACTGACAGCAAGCGATTTGTTGTCACTAGTTAGTGTTAAATTAAATACGTTGAATATCATTATTTTCAAGACGCTTAGAATATAAATGGCAATTGGAGATATTATGCCTATTTCTCGTCGTAACTTTTTAAAATCAGCTATTGCCACGGCTATTGCAGCAAATGGTTTAACATTATTCCCCGCAAACTTTGCATTTGCTGATGATACAATTTTAATTCCTAGTGCGAGTCACTGGGGGCCTTTCTATGGTGTAGTAAAAGACGGAAAATTAGTTGGTATTCAACCGCGTAAAGAACTTGATCCACAGCCAACTGAAATGTTACTAGAAGGCTTATTAAGCCGAACTTATAATAAAACACGTATTCAATATCCAATGGTACGTAAATCATATTTAGAAAATTTAGGTGGGGATACTAAACCTGAATTACGCGGTAAAGAACCGTTTGTGAGAGTAAGTTGGGATACGGCATTACAATTAACAGCCAGTGCTATTTTGCATACCATTGAAAATAAAGGTAACCAAGGTATTTTTGATTCATCTTATGATGGTTGGTCAAATACGGGGTTATTACGCCCACCTGTTGTTCAAGGACGTTTCTTTAATTTAATCGGTGGTTGCAGTACCACGATTGGTGACTATTCTGCGGGTGCTTCAACTGTTATTTTGCCGCACATTGTCGGTGATATGGAAGTATATTCACCTCAAACAGCGTGGCCTGTTATTGAAGAAAACACCGAAGTATTTGTGTTAGTTGGCAGTGATCCTTGGAAAACCAACCGAGTTGAGTTTCGTGTCGCAGATCATCAAATGCAAAGTCATTGGCTGAAGTGGAAACAAAAAGGGATTAAGTTCATTTCAATTAACCCTAAACGAACCACAACCGATCGTAATTTAGACAGTGAGTGGGTATCAATTATTCCCGGTACTGACACTGCGTTATTTAATGCGATGGCTTTTCATTTACAAGATCAAAAATTAGCAGATCTTGAATATTTGAAAAAATATACCGTTGGTTATGAACAATATCTTGATTATTTATTAGGTAAACAAGATGGTGTTGCCAAAACGCCTGAGTGGGCGGCTAAAATTACTGGTATTTCAGCGGCTGAAATTAAAAAGCTCGCAGTACTATTTAAAACGAAAAAAACCCAAATTGCAGCTGGTTGGGCAGTGCAACGTGCTGATCACGGCGAGATGATCCACTGGTCAATTATTAACTTTGCAGCTATGGCTGGTAAAATTGGCAAACCTGGTGAAGGCTTTGGTTTTAGTTGGCATTATGGTAACGGCGGTATGCCACAATCAGGTGCTTCATTGCCTGTGACATTAGGTCAAGGCTTTAACCCTGTCTCTGCGGGTTGTCCGGTTGTTCTGCAAGCTGAAATGCTACGTAATCCTGGTAAGTCATTTACTTATAATGGTCAAACGTTAAAATTCCCTGATATATCAATGGTATATAACTCAGGTAATAATCTGTTCTCACATCAACAAAACCTCAATGCTTTGATTAAAGCAATGAATGATAAAGTTGAGACTTATGTCTGTCAGGATACATGGTGGTGTGCGTCAGCGCGATTTGCCGATATTGTTTTACCCGCAACCAGTGCATTAGAGCGGATTGATATAACGTCTGGTGGCACCTATAGCAATAATAAAGTTTATGCTATGCAGCAAGTGATTGAACCTTATGGTGAAAGCTTAGATGACTTTGAAATTTTCCGTCGTTTAGCCAAAATCTTCCATGTAGAAGATAAGTTCACCACTGGTAAAGATATGATGACATTGCTGAAAACAGCATATGAATCATCCACTGCCGCTAAAATCAAACCGTTTGATGAGTTCTGGAAAGATGGTGTTACCGTGATGCCAACGCCAGAAAAAGCGGATTACTGGCAACGTCATGGCGCATTTTATGATGATCCAGAGAAACACCCATTACATACGCCATCAGGTAAAATTGAGCTGTACAGCGAATCTATCGCTAAAATGAAGCTTGATGATTGCCCACCTGTACCAACATATATGCAGCCGTTTGAATTTTTAGGTAATGCTAAAAAAGGTCAATTACATATTCTGAGCCCACACCCATGGATGCGCTTACACTCACAAATGGCAAACGCAGATACCAATAGTTATGAATGTGTTGACGGTCGTCAGTATTTGTTGATTAACGAACAAGATGCGCATGATCAAGGTATTGTTGATGGCGATCTTGTCGAGTTACATAATGAACGTGGTGCGCTACTTTGTGGTGCTAAATTATCAAAAGAAGTTCGCCGTGGCGTTGCCTGTCTTCATGAAGGTGCATGGTTACAGTTAGATAAACTAGGTCGTTGTAATAGTGGCCAGATTAATATTCTGACATCAGATCAATCATGTGGCGGACTAAGCCAAGGTACCAGTGCGAATACCTGTTTGGCGTATTATAAAAAATGTACCAATCCATGCTCACCTAATAAAGCTTATGAGCCACCAATGATACAGCAACCGACTGGACCGAATGATGGTTGTATTTTACCTATGGTTGATTTGAACATTGATGGTCGTATAGCCTTACTGCATAAAGCCAATGCGAGTAAAGCGGCACCGAAGATTAGCCGTGGTCAGGAAATTTTCTATGCTAGTTGTACTATGTGTCACGCAGCACCTAACCCTGCAGCACATACACGCGCGCAATGGGAAGGGATCACGCAAAGTATGTTCCCTCGAGCAGGGTTAAGTGCTGCTGATCGTAAACTTGTTTTAGAATATTTAGATAAACACGCAGCAAAAGCATAGTAACGTTAATAAACCGCAACAACAACATTGTTAGTTATTGATTAACAATGATTAAAATCGAATCCTATGCAAGTGGGATTCGATTTTTTTTTATGAAAAATAGCAATAATGAGGTCAAAGCCACAAAACAAAACAACAGCTATTGTTTATGCTAATGATTGAGCATAAATTCATTTGGCTACGAAAATCTTATGCCTCGTTGAGTTAATTCTGAACAATTAACTTACGAGGCAGTCCTCATTTATTCCATTTATTCCTTTGTTAACACTTCCTCACTATAACCGTATAGTTAGTGTTTATTTCGTTATGACAACTGCAATCATTTTATGTTGTAAACTTTCAGCTTAATTAAACAGCAAAAAAAACATAGTCTTTTTTTGCACCTTGATTAACGTTATATAAAATAAAACACGATACGCTTTTATTGATACTTTTGGGGAGCTTTTGTAGGCCTGTGCGGCAGTGAAGGCTGAAGTATTGAATAAAGTGACGCGGTTACGTTTCTAAATTGCCAGTACGGCAGAGTTAAAATAAATCTCTGGGGTGTATTTTGTATTGTTTAGATTTATTTTAAATCTACCTATTTTTAGTGAAAATAGCCCATCGACGGATGACCATTTTATCTGGCATAGCAATTCATACGAATGGTTGCACCTGAAGCAATGTAACCAAGTAATGCTTTACACTTATCAATAAGTACTTGATTGTTACTGTTATTTTCAATATTCGTTAAAGATTGAATCAGTCCAAAAGATTCATATTGTTCTAATGAAATATTGACTGCACTTGGTAGTTTTTTCTTTTCATTGCAATAGGCTTTTATTGATACTTTTTTGGGTGAGCTTCTGTAGTTACTCACCTCAACGACGATATTCTCTGGCATGTTTTATTCTCTAAATGGCATTGTGTCGATAAAAAAAGCCTTAAACAAGGTTCAAGGCTTTAAGGATTCATTTGGCAATGAAATTATTTTGCAGGTGCAAAATCTTCAGCTGCTTGGCGGTGTGCAGTGTAGATTGCTTCACCGTCACTTTCTGCATCAAAGATAACTTTAACATCAGCAGAGAACAGAATAACGTCGCCTACTTCAGCAACATATTTGTTGCCTTCCATATCACGCATTACGATCTTGCCTTTCGTTACAACTTTGTACTCTACTGAATCGTAGAAGTATTCAAATTCAACACCTGGAGACATAGTGAAGTGACCAATTGTCAATGGTGCACTGTTGTTAGTAACAGCAACTTCAGCCATGTCGCTTTTTAGGCCTTCAACTTCTAATAGCTTGCTTAGGTCGTTTAGCTTAAAAGAGCCTGCTTTGATCAGCGAGATACCTGGTTTTTCAGTTAATGTAGTCATTGGATTTATCCTTCTTTTTATAATAATGGCTGGTAATTTTTATCCAGCCTTATGTAGGGTGGTGCTTATTACATGCGTGCTTTGAAGATCTCAATGATTTCTTCTAGGCTCGCTTTACGTGGGTTAGTTAAAGAACACGCATCGTTGAGGGCATTTTGTGCCATGAACGCAAGCTTGTCTTCGGTTACACCCAAATCGGCTAAGCGCTGTTTAGTACCAACAGCGGCTGATAAACCATCAATTGCATCAAGAGCTGCATCAATTGCATCTTCTTGTGTCATTAATGCTGTATCGATACCCATTGCTTTCGCGATATCAACAAAACGCTCTGGTACTTGCTTGGCGTTAAAGCGTGATACTTCAGCTAATAGAATAGCGTTACATAGACCATGTGACAGATCGTAAACACCACCTAGTTGGTGCGCCATTGAGTGAACATAACCTAGTGATGCATTAGAGAATGCCATGCCTGCAAGGTACTCACCGTACTGCATTGCATCGCGTGCTTCGCGGTTTTGACCGTCATTCACCGCTGTTTCTAAATTATGCATGATCAGCTCAATTGCTTTGATTGCTGCTGCATCAGTAATTGGTGTTGCTGCTGTTGAAACATAGGCTTCAACTGCATGGGTTAGTGCATCCATACCGGTTGTTGCAGTGAGGAAGGTAGGCATTGCCACCATTAATTCTGAATCGTTTACTGCAATAATAGGGGTGAAGTGCTTATCAACGACAGGGTATTTAGTTTCATCTTCTTGATTAGTGATGATCGCAAATACTGTCATTTCTGAAGCGGTACCCGCAGTTGTGTTAACCGTAACTAATGGTAATTGTGGATTTTTCGATAAGTGAACACCTTTAGAGTAATCACGAATATGACCGCCGTTGGTTGCCACTAATGCGATACCTTTCGCGGTATCGTGAGAAGAGCCGCCACCAAATGAAATCACAAAATCAGCGTGGCTGTTTGCTAATAGCTCCAGGCCATCATCAATATTTTGCTCAGTTGGATTAGGTTGCACGCCATCATAGATAACAAAATCTAAGTTATGGGCTTTTAGCTCATCTGTTAGCTTGCTAACCAGACCGACTTCAACCAATACACTGTCTGTGACGATCAGGGCTTTTTGAAGATCTTTTGATGCAAGTTCAGCACCTAAAGATTGAATAGCATTAGGGCCCATTAACGTTACAGGTGGCATGTAAAAAACATTGCTCATCGTAAAACTCCGATAATTATTATTAATTTATAGTGACTTACCGTGTTAGCCATAAGTCTTAATCTGTTTGATAGCGCGTTTAAAAATGAGAAAATGCTGCTGCTATATCGAACTTAGTTGTTATTGTTTGTGTCGAAGCAGTATTCTACATCATGTTATTTTGGTAACAATAGGCTTAAAACTAAAACACCTTTACTCAACGGTAACAATGTGACGTGATTAAACATACTTAGGTTGCTGCATTATTACTTATCAGCTGCTGATAATAGTTTTTCATTAAAGCTCATGTGGCTGTTTTTACTTGTTACCACAATCCCTGAGTGTGATTTATCAGCAGTACCGTTGACAGCGTAGTGGCTGGCTACAACAGCATTATTAGCTTGGTTATTGAAACTAACGTTGCCTGTGAATGCACCATCACGTGCAGATGCTGTGTAAGAAGTGGCGATAATGGCGGTGGCGATAATTGCTTTAATAACTGTTTTCATGAGTTGTGTAACCTTATCTTGATAGTTGTTTACCAACGCCATCTGCGTTTCGATGGATGTATTATTGATAATTACATCATTAACAACAATACGCTTAATTAGCAAAAGATTGTTACATAAATGGAATAATATGAAGGGCAGGGTTTAGGGCGAGGTTTTTAGATGCACGGCGCGAGTTTCTAAGTGCTGAAATGCATTTAGTAAAGACGAAGGTTCAGATATAACAAAGGCCGCAATAATGCAGCCTTTGTTTTGGATCATATCAAAATATAATAAATAAAATGTGTAATCTATGATCTTTAGAGATTATAAAGTCTCATTATTTTTATTCATATTTTGCTGTTGTATTTCACACATCATTACTGGCATATAATCAGATTTGCCATTAGAAAGAGAACAATTTACTAATGGCCCTGTCGCTGTTGAGTTGCTTGCTTGTGCGCCAGCTGATGCTAATAAAATAAGTGATGCAAAAAGTGCGTTTTTCATGATTTAACTCCTTAATTAGATGCCGCCATTCTATTCATTACCTCATGAATGATAATCACCCTAATAGTAAAAACATTGTTACTAAATTAATGGTAATTCAGCTTTTGTTTTAATTAAAAATACTTAATTAGCCTTGATTTTTAACATTATCTATTTAGTTCGAGTTGGTAACTTTGGAGTATTGGTATAAAAAACCACTGTTAAGGCGATATTTAAAACATTGTATATTTGGTGAGCAACGCGATCAGAGACTATTTGAATGTCATTGAGAAGTTGGCGTTTTCTATCGATGTTCGACATTAATAGTCTGTTTTTTATAATGTTATTATTTCATGACCGTTATTAATATTCATTGCAATAACATTTTTGTGTTTTTTATTTTGAAAGACAAAATTGTCTAAAAATTTTGTCTTTTTAGTGAAAGTGAGGCGGTTAAGCATGGAAACTCAGTATAGATTGCCTGATTGAGTACATGCAGACTCGGCATTGTTATCGTTGGTTTGAATACCATTTAGCCTTTTTTACGGCGTTGGATCTCATCTTGAAATTGCGCGATGGTAAAATCAATAAATGCACGTAATCGGCGCGGCATTAAATCACGCTCTGGGTAAATGAAGCTGACAGGAATAGGGATTTGCGACTTATAAAGGCTGGGTAAAATATGAATTAATTTGCCTTCATTAATTAAATTTCGGCACAAAAATTCAGGAATGTAGGTAATACCAAACCCCTCTAAGCACATATCTAACGCTGCACTTAATGTATTAACTTTAAAACGGTAAGGTAGCCCTTCTAGTACATCTTTATTACTTGTACGTACATTACTTATCATACGAATTTGTTGATGCGGTATTTTTAAGTCAGATAAGTTTTGTGGTAAACCATATTGTTCTATGTATTTTGGGCTAGCGACTAACACCCGTGTTGTATGATGGAATGTTCTGACAATCAAAGACGAATCTTCAATCTCCCCAACCTGTATCATAATATCAAAGCCTTCCTTGATAAGATCAACTTTACGGTTTGATAGCTCAAGGTGGATTTTTAAATTAGGATGAAGGTTCATAAATGCTTTTATACAATCGCCAATAATTCCTTTTCCTACCTCAACCGGCATTACCATATTTAATGTGCCGCAAATTAAATCATGGCTAGCAGTCACTTCAAGTTCAGATTGTTGTAAGACTTCCAAAATATGCGAACAAGAACGATAAAAAGTATCGCCTTCTGTTGTTAAAACTAATTGGCGTGTTGAGCGTGTTAATAATTTAACACCTAGATATCGTTCTAATTCTGCTACTTTTCTGCTTACTGTTGATTTTGTTAACTCTAGTTCAGCAGCGGCTTGCGTAAAACTTTGTATTTCAACAACACGTGCAAAAATCTTGATCGTATTAAGATCAAAGCCAATTTTATTGTTTTTTGTCTGCAACAGTCTTTTCCTTTGTGATCTATATAACAACAATTTAATCCAATTTATACTTTATACCATAAAGTAATTTAGGACAGAAAATGAAAGCATTTTATACCTCTCGCATTGCAGCCTCTTTAGTTGCTGCATTGTTGTTATCGGCATGTAGTATGGCGCCACCTTCTGAACCACCGCATCATTCGCTACTTACAGCTAAGCAAGTTCAATTATATCAGCATGATCTTATTAATATAAAAACGGATTGGTGGACCCAATTTAATGATCCGCAATTAAATCAATTAATCACATTAGGTCTTACGAATAACTTAACCTTGCAGCAAGCTCAGCAGCGTATTGAGTTAGCGACTCAACAGGTTGCTTTAGCACAAGCGGGTGATAAGCCAAGCGTTAATCTTAATGTTAGTGGTGGTGCAATTGGTGCAAATTTAAATGCATTCTCTCCCCATAATGCACAATATTCAGCGCTAGGAATGTTGCTGCCTTCTTTTTCTTACCAATTTGATTTTTGGGGTAAAAATAAGGCAATTATTGCTGCTGCAACCAATCAAAAATTATCATTAGAGGCGCAAGCAGTACAAGCGAAGTTATTGTTGTCTGCGGCGATGACAAGTAGCTATTTTACATTACAAAATAATTATCGTTTAGAGCGGGATATTGAGCTGTTATTACGTGAAACGAATAAGCAAAAAGCTGTTATTAACGATCAAATTAAACGTGGTCTCGCAACCAAAGCTGAATTATTTCAACAGCAAGGTGATATTGATAAGTTATCAGCACAGCTTTCAATGACCAAAACGCAGCAGCAATTAGCAAAAAACCAATTAGCGTTATATGTCGCTAAAACACCACAACAATTGGGAACATTGTTAGCACCCAATGCTGAGCCTATAAAGCAATTGAATAATATTACGACGATTCCAATTAATTTATTAGGCCGCCGCGCGGATATTATTGCCAATAAATGGCTTGTTGAAGCTAATCGGCAAGGTATTAAACACGCTAAAGCCGCTTATTATCCTGATATGAATTTGATGGTTATGGGCGTTTTTCAAAAATTATCTTCGATGAATCCTGCCGATTTATTTTTAAGTGGGGCGACGGTTGCTACGACTTTACCACTCTACGATGGTGGCGTGCGTGATGCTAATTATGCTTCAGCAAATATTGATTATGACCAAGCGGTGACGGTGTATAACCAATCAGTGCTTACTGCCGTTAAACAAGCCTCTGATGCGATTGTTAATTTACAAGAGGCGTTACAACAACAAGCTTTATCCGTGGCATCAACAACACAATATCAGCAAGCCTATATGCTATTTAAACACCGTTATCAACGTGGATTAGCCAGCTTTTCAGAAATGAATAATGCCCAAATAAAGTGGCATCAACAGGTGATACAAACCACGAATGCTGATAACGCAACGCTACAGAATCAATTACAACTTATTGTTGCTCTTGGAGGCGGCTATAACAGCCAACAATAAAATACACAGCCGTCATCTAGCACAATAAACCACATGAGACTCAATATGACAAATCAACCTCTTAATTCTACTTCTCAAAAAAAACGTAACACTATTCTCAGTGTTTTTATCATTATCGTTATCGCTGTGGCCGTGACTTATTATTTATTTATGCCGACCACCTCACAAACCACTGATGATGCTTATGTTGCAGGTCAGAGAATAATGATCACAGCACAAGAGTCAGGCACGGTTAATGCGATCAATGTTGATGATACTCAACAAGTTAAGCAAGGTGAACAGCTTGTTTCTTTAAACCATAACCCATTGCTATTAAAGCAACAACAAGCAGAAGCGAATCTTAAAAATACGGTTCGTGATATACAAAGTAAGTATGTACAAATCGCGCAGTTAAAAGCGCAAATTGCAGCAGAAAAAGTGATGTTGGCTCAAGCGAAACAAGATTATAAGCGTCGAATTGGAGGGGACAAAGACGGTTCAGTGCTTGCTGAAGTTGTCTCACATTCAAAAAATGCCGTCTTGATTAAAGAGCAAAATCTGATTGCGTTAAATAAACAATTACAAGCGTTGCAAACCTTATTACCTCAAGAAAATATTTTAGATAATCCTCAAGTTCAAATGGCAATTGCGCAATTACGTCATGTGTATCTTGATCAACAAAATGCCACTATCTTTGCACCTAAAGCCGGTATGGTTGTTAATCGTAGTGTGCAAATTGGTCAACAAATTCAAGCAGGGCAACCATTAATGACGATTGTGCCATTAAATAATGTTTGGGTTGAAGCTAACTTTAAAGAAACACAGTTACATAATATTCATACCGGACAACCCGTTACCATTAAGTCTGATCTTTACGGTGATAAATATACATATCATGGTGTTGTGGCGGGTATTGGTGCGGGTACGGGGAGTGCGTTTGCAGCGATTCCTGCCCAAAATGCGACGGGTAATTGGATTAAAATTGTTCAACGTGTTCCTGTTCGTATTTACATTGATTCGCAGCAAATTGAACAACATCCACTGCGCATTGGTATGTCAATGACAGTCACGGTTGATACAAAAGCGACCGCGAATAAGCCGTTTGATTATGCCGTGTTTACTGCCAATGAAAGTGCGCAGAAGACGACTAACAAACGCCTAGCTGTTGTAGATAAAAAGGTTGAGATATTTGTTAATCACCTTATTAAAGCTTAGGTGATGTAATGAATGAATCTGTGCCACTAAAGGGCGTTAAACTGCTATTGATTACCTTAGCGACATCAATGGCAACTTTCATGATGATTTTAGATACATCGATTGCCAATGTCGCGATCCCTACTATTGCAGGTAATCTTGGTGTATCAACCGATCAAGGTATTTGGGTGATCACCGCGTTTGGTGCAGCCAATGCGATATCAATGCCGATGACGGGTTTTTTAAGTCGTCGGTTTGGCGAAGTAAAACTGTTTCTCTTTGCCACCATGGGGTTTGTTATTGCATCGATGTTATGTGGTATGTCGAGCAGTATTGAAATGTTGATTTTTTTCCGCGTGATTCAGGGGGCTATTTCGGGATCGATAGCACCGCTATCACAAAGTTTGTTATTACGAAATTTTCCAAGAGAAAAACACGGTTTAGCAATGTCCTTATGGTCAATGACGGTGGTTATTGCACCGATTATGGGGCCGATTTTAGGTGGAGTACTGACGGATAATTACTCATGGTCATGGATCTTTTTCATTAATGTTCCGATCGGTATTACTGCGAGTGCGTTAGTCTTTTTTCTACTCAAAGGAAAAGAGACCAAAACCCAACGAGAAAGTATTGATTATATTGGAATTGGGCTATTAGTTGTTGCTGCGGGTAGTTTACAAATGATGCTTGATTTAGGTAAAGATCATGACTGGTTTCAATCAAATATAATTTTAGGATTAACGTTCGTCGCTGTTCTTTCTTGGGGCTGTATGATCATTTGGGAATGGTATCATGACAATCCTGTGGTTAACTTTCGCTTCTTTACCAAACGAAATTTCACAATTGCGGTAATAGTGATGAGCTTAGGGTATATGGTGTACTTTGGCTCTACAGTATTATTGCCGTTGTGGCTGCAAGGTGTAATGGGGTATACCGCATCATGGTCAGGTTATGCAACGGCACCTGTGGGGATTCTAGCAGTAGTAAGCGCACCTATTATTGGTAAATTAGTTCAAAAAATAGATATTCGTTATATTTTAACTTATGCCTTTTTGATTTTTTCTGTCGTTGGTTTTTGGCGGAGTAGTTATAATTTAGCAGCTTCTTTTGATTATATTATGCTGCCGCAATTCATTCAGGGTGCAGCAACATTAGCTTTTTTTGTACCACTACAAAATTTAATTGTGAATAGTGTCCAGCCCAATCAAATAGCCAATGCGGTGGCGTTATCGACGTTCTTTCGTACTTTATTTGGTAGTTTTTCATCATCGATTGTTACAACGATGTGGGATCAACGTATGGAATTTCATCATTCACGTATTGCAGAAGGATTTACGGTCGCTAATCATCAAGTCAGTCAGTTTATTCATTCAATGGGTAATAATCTTGATGCGGTGAATAGTGTCATTACTCGGCAGTCTTATATGATGTCAACCGTCGATTTATTTTGGTTGTCAGGGATATTATGTTTACTGCTGATTCCATTAGTATGGTTAGCAAAACCTGTACATCATTAATTATTTAAGCCATGCTATTGATCGAATAAAGGCCGCTAATTTAGCGGCCTTAGTTTTATTTAGTCGTTACCAAATAATTTTTAATTACATATAGGTTAGAAATAACAGTTAAAACAAAAGCACTATTACCTTGAAGTAATAATGGTAATGAAGAACAATGGGAGGAGATTTTTAGAACAGTCTATAATGTGTTAGTTAGATTAAATAACTTTTATTTTAAGCTCGTGTTTAAATATTGTCATTATATTATATTAATAATATTTATCATTAATTCAGAAATTCTATTTTTATATTTGGTAATAATAAAAGATGGTTGTGAATTTATTTATTATCACTTTATTTTCTTATTGGATTCATGTTTATACGATTAGTTCATTATTAATGATTTAATTGTATAAATATAATTAAGACAATAATGTTAGCATCGTACACATCAATTTTAGATATATATTATTTTTATCTGTACGCTAATTTTATGTTTGTAAATTTAGTGTGCTTTTATTTTTATGATTCATTCTGTGCAATAAAAAATTATTTGAGTTGACGGTACGTGACGTATAAAAAATAACCACATTTGAATTAGTTATTTTTGAATTATTTAGGAATTCAGTAATGTCCGATAGGAACATATTTAAGCAACCCAAACCATTTTATTTAATTTTTTCAATCGAGTTTTGGGAAAGATTTGGTTTCTATGGAATGCAAGCCATTTTAACCGTATATATGGTTAATATTCTTGGAATGTCTGAATCTGCAACCTTTACATTATTTGGTGCTTTTACTGCGCTTGTTTTTGGCTCTGTTGCGATAGGAGGTTGGGTTGGTGATAAAGTATTAGGCACTAAGCGTACCATTAAGCTTGGAGCAATGATTCTAACCATTGGTTATACATTATTAGGATTATCAGCAAGTAATAATTATGGTGACTCTAACTTAATTTATATTGCGATGGGTTTTATCGCGATGGGTAATGGATTATTTAAAGCGAATCCATCAAGTCTGCTTGCTAAAACGTATGGTGAAAACGATCCTCGTCTCGATGGTGCATTTACCATGTATTATATGGCGGTAAATTTAGGGTCATTTTTCTCTATATTATTAACGCCTTGGATCGCCGAAAAGTTTGGTTATAGTTTTGCGTTTGGCGCTAGTGCTGCAGGGCTTATTATTACTATTGCTAACTTTATTATTAGTGGTCATGTGGTTAAAAAGATCGGTTCAAAGCCTGATATGAAACCACTTAATATAACGTATTATATAGGTATTTTAAGTAGTGCTATTATATTAAGTTTTGTTAGTTCTATTTTATTGCAGCATTTATTTTATGCGCATTTAATCTTAATTATTGTTGGTGTTATTATTGTTTTTCTGTATTTTCGAGAGTCATTTTTATCTCATGGCCTTGAACGTGCAAAAATGATTGTAGCATTTATATTAATGTTGCAAGGTGTGATGTTTTTTGTCCCTTTTCTTCAGATGCCAACATCCGTTAACTTTTTTGCTATCCATAATGTGTCGCATGATCTTTTTGGCTTTGCTATTGCCCCAGAGCAATTTCAAGCATTGAACTCATTATGGGTGATGGTCGCAAGCCCAATACTGGCGTTTATATATAATAAATATGGTGATCGTTTTGCGATGCCATTGAAGTTTGCAATTGGTATGGTATTTAGCAGTTTTTCATTTTTAGTGTTGGCGCTTGGGGCTAATTTTGCAAATAGCGATGGTATTATCAGTTCTAACTGGTTGGTATTATCTTATATTTTCCAAGCTATTGGTGAGATGTTGGTGTCAGGATTAGGCTTGGCAATGGTTGCTCAGCTAGTTCCACAGCGTATGATGGGATTTGCGATGGGAATGTGGTTCTTAACGTTAGCAACCGCAGCAGTATTTGCCGGTTGGGTTGCAACATTAACAGCGGCACCGGTTGGGATTGTCAATCCACACCAAACACTCACTATTTATCGCCATATATTTAGTCTGATCGGATACACCACAGCAGCAATTGCACTATTAACGTTAATTATCGCACCGTTATTAACGCGAATTATTCGTGGAGAATCAACAAAGGCAACGGTGGCATTGTCTTAAGTGAATTAAATACCAAAAATCAGTGGTTGTAATATTAATATTTTAATCACTGATTTTTTAGATGAATACCGATTCGTTAACAATGTTATCCCAACACCAATTAATCATGCCGTTTACTAAATTTGAACGGCATTTTATTTGGCTAATGCTTGCCACTTATCATAAACAGCCCTAAAATAACTGTACAAAAACACAGTATAGTTAACCATGATAACACTCACTACCAATGTACAAGCGGGGATCACCGGATTTGAAAATCCCACTATTCGCTTTCGTCAGCAGCCTCTAAACCTACAAACTTTATTTGTACATAGTCACACATCAATGCGCATTATCAGCGCTGACAACAGTTATCAAAAATTTGGTATTGCGAAAGGTGACTGGCTACTGATCGACAGTGCTTTGCAGGCGTTAGCCACTGATCTGGTATTGTTTGAGTATCATGGCGAGAGCCACATTGCGCGCTGGAACGTATTGTGCCAACACATTGCAGCCTCGGGAAAAGCGTGGGATGAACTGCATGTGATGGGGGTGATCAGCGTTTCTATTCATCATTTTCGCCAGCCGCCGCCTTTACCTTGGCACTGTGATTTAACCGAAATCGACTTACACCAACTTATTGTTACTCAAGAGCACTCAACATTATTGTGTCGTGCTGCAGGTGTTTCGATGCTACCGCACATTTGGGATCGCGATATTTTGATCCTAGAACGCCACCTCACGCCAGAAAACGACGATGTTATTGTGCTGGCGTTAAATAATGATTTAATTGTAAAGCGGATCAATGTGCACACTAAAACTCTTTATTCAGACAATTCCAGCTTTAAGCCTTATCCAATCACTCAAGATGATTACACTCGCTTACATGGTGTGGTTCGTTATAGTTTACGTTTACATCGATCGATGCCGTTATGATTTGCTTACTTGATGGTACTCGCTTTTATGCTGAGTCTTGCATTACCTATAAACCTGCTTTGCGTAATATTCCGCTGTTGGTAACCGCAGGCCAAGGGATCTCTATTGCTGCTAATCGTGCTTGTACTGATCTTGGTATCGGCAAATTCACTCCGATATGGGAAGAGATTGATCATCTACGAGCCCACAACGGTATTGTATATAAAGCTAACTTCAACACTTTTTCACACCATTCAGATCGCTTTATGACTGCGCTTGAAAAACACATTGAAGGTGCGCGCTCGATGCGCTATAGCGTCGATGAAGTGTTTTTTGATATTAGTCACTTACAACGTATTAATGTCGATCTCAATCAACATGTAAAAACGCTGCGTAAAGCCATTTATAAAGAAACCGGTGTACCAACAGGCGCGGGCGTAGGTAACACCCTCACCTTAGCGAAAGTTGCCTCGTGGGCTGCAAAAAATTGCCAACCTTATCAGGGGCAGTGTGTATTGATGAGCGAGCAACAGACCGATGCAATTTTAAAACAAATGCCAGTCGGTAAACTGTGGAACATTGGTCGGCAACTAAATAAACAACTGTTGCAAGAAGGTATCGTTACGGCTTATCAATTGAAACAATGTGACACTAAGACTTACCACAAACGTTATTCAATTAACGTCGCTAACGTGATTTCAGAGCTTAATGGGATTACTTGCTTAAATTTTTCTGCTCAACGGGCCAAGAAAAAACAGATTTGGTCGACCACTTCTTACCGCGATCGCTTACGTCACCAAGATGATTTATTTGCCGAACTGGCACACCATTGCACAGAAGTGATGCGCAAAGTACGTGATCAAAAAACTGAAGTGAGAACGCTAGCGTTTTTTATTAGTACCTCAAAACACGATCACTGCCGACCATTTTACCGTCGCGGTGAAGTGACATTTGCTAGCGGACTGACTGATACCAGCTTTGCCTTACAACAACTGCGATCGCAATTTAATGCTCTCCTGCCAGATAACCTTACTCAACAGCCGATCTATAAAGTCGGTGTGGGTGCCACCAGTTTAATTGATGCTGAAATAAAGCAATTTGAGTTATTTAACCGTTTTGATAATAAAGACAACCTAAACAGTACCCTTGATCAACTCAGCGACCGCTTTGGCAAAGGCGTGATTGGATTTGCTTGTCAGCAACGCAGCTATCAAGAACGGCAAGGGGAGATTGAGATGTTAGAACTTGAGAATTACTACACCGATATAAACGAGCTTGTGGTGGTGAAGTGTATCTAGAAACAGGCCACGCCAATGTGGCCTCACAAGAGCAGCGTTTTTACTCGTGATCAGTGCAATTTAAGTTGGTTTTGTTGATGGTTTATTATGGATGGTTTCTTAAATAATACAACGTGGGTTGAGGTGATTAGTGAACTGGTTTCGTTGGGGTATACTTAAAATGACAATAAGAATAACAGTTTAAAGTCTTATAACTAATTCTTTCACCTTTATCTTTTTTGCTGCTATCTCGTTAGTCGAATCATTTAATTTTAATAAACAAATCTAATCTACGGTAGGAACCTTGCTTGTTGGTGAACGAACAAAATGGAGATCCTAAACCTGAGTATATGAATAGTTATAAGTAACCCTGTTAAATTTCTGATTTGGCTCACAAAAAATATTTAATCCTTAAATCCACACCTTGAGAAAGGTTAATGATACCCCCACATCAAACTAACTTAGTTTCATATGTGTAAGTACAATACCGAGTAGGGGTTTAGTGATGGAAAAAGAACAAATTAAAAACGTTATAGCACAAAGACAAATACCTTTTTTGGTACATTTTACTAACTTAAAAAACCTTGAGAGTATATTTAGCAATGGCTTAGTACCACGAACGCAACTTGATGCATCTAATGTTAAATATGAGAGTAATGATGAAGTAAGGCTTGATGGGCATGCCGATTCACTTTCAATATCAGTTGCTTTTCCAAACTGTCAAATGTTTTACAAGCTTCGAAACAATAGCGATGATAAATTTTGTGTACTCGGTTTATCACCAGAGTTGCTACTAAACCACACTAGTGCTTTTTGCAAATATAATGCTGCTGATGCTGCAATTAGCAGTCAAAACATTGAAACGCTCAAAACCGCTGAAGCTTTTGAGGGGATGTTTGCTGACTTGCCAACTCAACGAAGTCGTGTAGATCAAAAGTTAAAAGATTACGACCCGACGGATGTTCAAGCTGAAATATTGGTTTTCGATACAATTCCAAAAGGTTACATTGGTGCTGTGGTTTTTCCTGATAAAGAATCAGAAAAACAATTCAAAGACATTATCGGAGGTTGCAAGTCCTATGTTCACAATCCAAATAAGGGTCTTTACGGAACTCGAACATTTGCTAGGGAATACTAATAGTTATGGCAACTAGACCAATATTCTGCCCCATCTTAAACCATGATTCAGACGTGGGTGTTTTGGAGAAAATGATGGACTTTAAGTGGCACCCAGGGATGGCTGTGTCACAAAAACAAAAGTCGATTCAAGAACTTCATATGGTGGCTAAAAACAATGGTATAGACTCTATATTAGAGGTTTCGAGCAAATCTATGAATGAACTTGGTGTCGCGCTAAGTGCATTCAACTTGTGTATTACTACAAAGTTAAAAAAACAAAGTTTCACTGTAGAAACTGCATTCCAAGGAAGTAAAGTTTTTGAGCAAGGAGGTCCCTTTGTAGACTTGATTGGCATGGATTCACTGACTGCGAAAAAGGATTTACGCATCAAAGAGTCAGGAAATCTTACTCATTTTGAGTTCTTTGGGAAAATATTTCCTAATACACCTCGAACATTTTTTTACGATTGGTTGTACATCAATGCATTAGTCCAAAATCAGGATCTTGCTGCTCAGGTTGCGATGTATGATGCATTTAGTGATATAGAGTTTAACCCTAAAAAATCTATTAACTGTCAAGCATACTCGATAGCGTTGTACGTTAGCTTGAACAAAAATGGTCTGCTGGAGCAGGCTCTAATCTCTCCAGATAGTTTTTTGAGTTTAACAGCCAACCAGTATTCAAATCAGTTAAGAGCCAAACCTATTCAGATTAGTATGATTTGAAAATTTAATAAGATATTTAGAGTAATTCCCGGCGTATGACATTTTTAGTGTCATCGTTGGGTTTTGATTTATAGTGCAATGTTTAAATTTAGTGGTAGCGTTGCTTACTCCTTAATTTTTATGTCATACTTTTCCTAATGACCCCTCCCTTCAATAGCTTTAACTTTAATAAACTAATATCCAATAATGAGTTAACTATTCAGCTAGTTCACTGTGATCACCAAGCGATTCTGCTGAAACCAACTTCACCAATATCATGCTATATCAACGAACTTCCTTACCCATTTCACATAACAGCTGTTATATGAATTTAAGCTGTAAGTCCCATGTAGAAATGTCCGCTGGTGATAAGAACGTCAGAAATTGACTGAAACTGGAAACAAACCCGCATAGCAAAAGGGCGTTGAAGCTAGCTTCAACGCCCTTTTTGATAGATTAATTAAGCTAAATTACATCCGTGCTTTGAAGATCGCTACGATTTCTTCTAGGCTCGCTTTGCGTGGGTTGGTTAAAGAACACGCATCGTTTAGAGCGTTTTGCGCCATGAACGCTAGCTTATCTTCAGTGACACCCAAATCAGCTAGGCGTTGCTTGGTACCCACCTTTTCAGAGAGTGCATCAATCGCTTCAAGGGCAGCATTTACTGCTTGCTCTTGGGTCATTGCTGCAGTGTCGATACCCATAGCTTTGGCGATATCAACAAAACGCTCTGGTACTTGTTTGGCATTAAAGCGCGAAACTTCTGCCAATAGGATAGCGTTACATAGGCCGTGAGCCAGGTCGTAAACACCACCTAATTGGTGCGCCATTGAGTGAACGTAACCTAAAGAAGCATTAGAGAATGCCATACCAGCTAAGTACTCGCCGTACTGCATTGCATCACGTGCTGCGCGATTTTGACCGTCGTTCACAGCGGTTTCTAGGTTGTTTACAATCAGCTCAATGGCTTTAATCGCTGATGCATCAGTGATTGGGGTTGCAGCGGTTGAAACATAGGCTTCAACCGCGTGCGTTAATGCATCCATACCGGTTGCAGCGGTTAGGAACTTAGGCATTGCGACCATTAGCTCTGAATCGTTCACTGCAATAATTGGCGTAAAGTGCTTATCAACTACTGGGTATTTGGTTTCATCTTCTTGGTTAGTGATGATGGCAAATACTGTCATTTCTGATGCTGTACCCGCGGTTGTGTTCACCGTTACCAATGGCAGTTGTGGTTTCTTCGATAAGTGAACACCTTTAGAGTAATCACGAATATGACCACCGTTAGCAGCAACCAACGCGATACCTTTAGCGGTATCGTGAGAAGAACCACCACCAAATGAAATCACAAAATCAGCATTGCTTTGTGCAAGAAGCGCAAGGCCATCTTCAATGTTTTTCTCAGTTGGGTTTGGCTGTACACCATCATAGATAACAAAATCTAAGTTATGGGCTTTTAGCTCATCTGTTAGCTTGCTAACTAAACCCACTTCAACTAATACACTGTCTGTAACGATTAGGGCTTTTTTCAGCTCTTTTGATGCAAGTTCAGCACCTAAAGATTGAATAGCGTTAGGACCCATTAAGGTTACAGGTGGCATGTAAAATACATTGCTCATAGTAAAACTCCGATAATTATTTATTAATTTATAGTGACTTACCGCGTTAGCCATAAGTCTGAATTTGAGTTTACGTTGAGGGATATACTGGAGGAGAAATGTATATCCTTACCGATTTTAGTGTTGCTGTGTGCTTCAATAACTTCATTCTACGCCCTATCATTTAAGTAACAATAGAGGCTAATACCAAAACACTTTTACGAAATAGAGGGTAATAAAAAACAGGGTAAAACGGTTTGATGAAGATGATTTAATAACAAAAACAGTGAGTTAATTATTTATCAGCGGCTGATAATAGTTTTTCATTAAAGCTCATGTGGCTGTTTTTGTTGGTTACCACAATCCCAGAATGTGATTTATCAGCAGTACCGTTGACAGCGTAGTGGCTGGCTACAACAGCATTATTCGCTTGGTTATTGAAACTAACGTTACCAGTAAATGCGCCATCACGTGCTGATGCAGTGTAAGAAGTGGCGATAATAGCGGTAGCGATAATTGCTTTAATAACTGTTTTCATGAGTTGTATAACCTTATCTTTTATAATTGTTTGTCAACGCCGTCTGCGTTTCGATGGAGCTATAGTAACAATTACCAAAAACAAAACAATGCACCGAAAACGCAAAAGATTATTACTATTTTAATGGTAATGTGTGATTGGTTTCTATATTGATGATTATTCAGTGATAAGATTAAAAAATGTAAACCAGTAGGAAAATTGGTCACAGCCGCTTTTATGAGATTATTTTCAATGAGGTATAAGCAGGTTGTTACGATGTTTCTATTATAAGCAATATTGGATTAGTTAAATCATTATGGTTATTTACTAGTAGCTTAATATTTAAAGTAATGAGCTTAGAGGCAGTATGTTGATAGGTAAATAATGCTTTAATTGTAATGGTAGTAGCAATATTGTTTAACTATATTTTTAATGTTGATTATTTTAAATGTTAATTAATATTTAAAATAAAATTGTATCAATGTTGTTATTCGGTTTTTTTTAATATATCATTCTCGCAACTACAACAAATGGAGATAAAACATGGACGGAGACAGTAGATTTTTATTAAATAGCAGTCGAGGTTGGCGATGGTAGATAAGTGATTTTTGATAATCATTTTTTTCATTTCTTTATATCCTCCCCACTTCCTGCTCTACATTTAGTCACTTAAAATATTCGATAATATGTAAATTAAATAATATATCGCTTACCATTAATGGTAGTATATGTTATTGAATGATTTGCATCATAATTCTTATTTTTTATGTTTGTTTAAAAATTATATCTATAAAACTATATGCTTGTAGATTTAATTTATTTGCTTTAATGCCTGTTATATTAATTTTAATGGGTAGTGGTATATTCTATATGACAACTATTACATTTAATAACCAAAGTATTCGTAAAATTTTCTTCTCTCATAATAAAGATAATATTGCGGATTTAATTGACTTAATTCATTCAAATAGCCATGGGAATATAGAGGATTGGTTTAATAAATTCTCATTAAAATATACTTATGAAGTAGTATGTCAGCTCCCTACAAATTATAAGAAAAAATTAAAATCACTTCTTCCTGCATCATTTAATCTTGAATTTGATTTGCTAGATAAGGCGGACGATCCTGTAATAAAAAAAACATCAGAGGTTGTTCCACTCGTATTTCATACCAAGGATGCCGTAACAGATGTAGTAAGATACCTTAAAGATGAAGGAAGATCAGATATTATTTTTGTTACCGACGATAATGGAACTTATATTGGTCTCGTCACAGCAAGTCAATTAATGCTCGCTAATGGTGAAGAATTACTGGCTAATATTGTCACACCATCGATAAGTTGCGGTACAAATACAGATCAAGAAAAAGCGGCAATGATTTTGCAAAAAGAAGACGTTAATTATCTTCCTGTCGTAAATATACAAGGTCAACCTGTTGCAATCGTTGAAGCTAAAAATGTGATTAATATTGTTCAGCAAGAACAGACAGAAGACCTTGAACTTATGATGGGAATACAACAGGAGTCAGAGAGTAAGGGGCTGAACTACCTACAAACCCCTGTTATGGATCATGTACGTAAACGTATATTTTGGATTGTTGGTTTAGCCGCTGTGGGTATTATTTCCGGTGTCATTATTCAAAGTTATGATGATGCAATTGCTGCAATGACTGTGCTCGCATTATATATGCCGATGGTTGCCGATACTGGAGGCAATGCTGGTAGTCAATCAGCAACGGTTATTGTAAGAGCATTAGCACTCAATCATTTAAATTTAAATGATTGGCTGAAGGTAGTATGGAAAGAGCTACGAATATCAGTCTTTATAGGGTTAGGGTTGGCTGCAGCGTCATGTGCTAAAGTGTTACTGCTATCCCATAATGTATCTTTGCCTTCAGGAGTAACACTTAAGCTTCTTGCATTAGCTATTGCTTTAGCTCTTTTTCTTCAAGTTCTTACTGCGACACTGATTGGCGCTATATTACCGCTTTTAGCCAAAAAATGTCGCGTTGATCCTGCTGTTGTTGCTAGCCCTGCAATTACGACTATTGTTGATATTACTGGTATGTTGATCTATTTCTATTGTACAACAACAATTCTTGGTCTGTCGTAACTTAATTTATTAATAAAATTGAAGACAACTATAGCTAGCATTATTTTTTCTAAAACAATATTAATTATATTTTAAAGAACTAAATAATAGTTATTAGCTAAAGAATAATTTTATTTTTTAGCTAATAAAAAGGCCGCAATAAATGCGGTCTTTTTATATTTGAAAGCACTTACAAAATATTAATCTCTAATTAGCTGATCTAATCTATCGTAACGACGTAGTTTATAATTAAGAATAGATAATACCCAACAACCAATAAATATCATAACCACCCCAATACCGACCATGCCAAAGTGATCGGTCATGGCATTAATACCGTTCCAAAACGAGCCGTTTAATTTTAAACTTGAAGCAATGGCGCTCAGTGCCTCTAAGCCACCGATGATCAATGCCACAATCACAGAAATACCAGTAATGGTCATATTATAATAAAGTTTACGTGATGGTTTTGAGAATGCCCAACCATAAGCACCGATCATAACCAGATTATCAAGGGTATCAATTAACGACATGCCAACGGTAAATAAGATCGGGAAAATCATAATTAACCAGATATTCATTCCTTGAGAAGCATTGGTTGCTGACAGTGCTAATAAGGTAATTTCACTCGCGGTATCAAAACCAAGTCCAAACAAAAAGCCAATAAAATACATATGCCAGCTTTTATTTATAAATTTAAAGGAAAAGTGAAAAAGTTTATTTAATGGGCCGGTTAATTGAATATTTACATCCGCATTGGATGGACGAATACCTTGTTTATAGGCGCTAAATTTTTTATAAACCGATAAGAAAATACGAAGGTTGATATAGGCCATTATCAATAAAAATAAAATTGATACGCTAGTGCCAATAATGCCGCCGATATCACTAATAAAAGGGATTTTTGACTTAAAGGTGCCAACGGTTAATGCAATCGCTGCGGCGGCTAGCATTACAATTGTTGAATGACCAAGTGAGAAAAATGTTCCGATAGTGATAGGTTTTTTACCTTGCTCCATCATTTTACGAGTCGTGGTATCAATGGCAGCAATATGATCGGCATCGACAGCATGACGCAAACCAAGTGACCAGGCCAAAAGGGACATACCCAGCATTTCTGGATGATGATGAAAGGCAATGACCGCAATAACCCATACGGCTATATTGATTAAGATAAGGCTAGATACCAGCCATATTGCATTTTTTTTGGTGTTATCGCTGATTTTCATTAAATATAATATCTCTGTTTTTAATAATAGTTATCATTCTCTTTATTTAACTGTGAGATTTAACTAAGTCGTAACGCTATTTGAATAAATAGTTTATTTTCAATTGGTTATATTTTTAAAGTTTGACTTTAATTCCACTTTTTATCTGTGGTTTATTGTTTATGCATTATTATAAACATCCCTTGAGCGTATGTATTTAACTTTAAAAGAATAAAAAGATAAATGTTATGGCAGTAACGATTGAAGGTGGGGGAAGTCTCAATTGCTGGTGTGTTTACACAATTAGGACAACAAGCGTTAGCGTTTACAGTTTGTGGTGTTGATAAAGATGAATTTTATACCTAAAAAGAGGGTAACTATCGCTCTTGGCGATGATGAATCAAACCATCACGCAAACGATTGCCTTTGGTTTTTTTTCAGGTAAAATCCCGCCATCTTATATTCTGCTTGGTTAATAACAACGTTTACATATACGCAATTCATTGAGCAATAAGTGTTTATTGTTCTGATATGTTATTTATTGATATGAGTGTTTTTTATTCAATATCAATTGAAATCAGCCGCAGTCTTACACAATAACTGCCTTCGTTAGTTTATTAATTGGTATACCGACACATGATTAATATCGATGAAAAAATATCACTTCCTCGCTCGCTTTCTTTGGGGGCGCAGCATGTTTTAGCGATGGATCTCTATATTGTTCCAATTATTTTAGCGGGTTTATTATCACTGACAGTGTCTGATACATCGGCACTTATTCAAATGACATTTGTTGTTGCAGGACTGGCGACCATTATTCAGTCGCGGTGTTTATTAAAACTACCTGTGATGCAAGGGCCGTCTTATATTCCGATTGGAGCCATTGCTGCTATTGGTCAAACCATGGGAATGGGAGCGGTGTATGGTGCATTAATTCCAGTCGCACTATTCGTTGCGTTGCTGGGTAAGCCATTAAATTTATTTAGTAAAGCAGTTCGAAAATTAGTGCCACCGATTGTAGGCGGTACGGTGATTATTGTGGTAGGAATTTCATTATTACCAATCGCGTTTAATGGTATTTACAGTGGTGAGCGACCAACTGAAAACATTGTGATTGCGTTGGTGAGTATGGTGTCACTATCAAGCTTTATTTTATTAGGTTGTTTGTTTACGTCATTGCATTGGTTGCGACTAACCTCAGTGTTAAGCGCGATTGTATTAGGTACGTTGACAGCTTCTTTTTATGGTATGACGGATTTCTCATCGGTAACAACAGCGGCGTGGTTTAAATTGCCGAGTTTATTGCCTTTTGGTGAGTTAACATTTGATCCCATTGCCATTTTGACGATGTTGTTCATCTCAATGATTGTGTTAGTTGAAACTACTGGCACATGGTGTGCCGTGAGTGCGGTGACTGGCGTTGAGCTAAAAGATGAGCGCTTAAATCGTGGTGCAACCGGTGAAGCGGTAGGACATTTCTTTTGTGCAGCATTAGGCGGTAGTCCTGTTACTGGTTATTCAACCAATGCTGGCATTATTGCCGTCACGGGTGTTGCCTCACGCCATGCGATTATTGCCGGTGGCTTTATTCTGTTATTGCTAGGCTTAATGCCTAAATTAACCAGTATTATTGCTTCGATTCCCCATGCTGTTATTTCGGGTATTTTCACCGTTATTTGTGTTGTTATTGCGATGAATGGTTTTCGTGTGATTCAGCATATCAACCTTAACGAACGTAATATGTTAGTGGTCGGTTTACCGATTATGTTGTCACTTGGTGCGGTGTTAATGCCTCGTGAATTAGTTTACGCCTTACCTGAATTAATCGGTTATTTAGTTAACTCAGGCATTGCGATTGGTGCCTTAGCTGCGGTGATCTTGAATTTCATTTTGCCTAATGAAGATCAACCTGTTACCGCTGAAACTGTTACCCAAATAGATAGTCAAACAAATACAGAGAATAACGCATGATTGATATAACAATGATTAAATTTGCTGTCCTTGCTGATTGCTTTCACTGCCCAGTAAAAGGTGAGTTTGAATTCAATATTGATTGGTTATTATTGATTGATCATCAAGGGGATATTGCAGCAACTTATCCGCCTCAGCATGCTGAATATGCTGACTTATTAGCGATTTTTAAGCGTAATAATTGCCTGCAAGTGATCCCAAAAGGCGAATATTTATTACCAGGTTTGGTGGATTTACATTGCCATGCACCGCAATGGCCACAGGCAGGAAAAGGGCTTGATTTACCTTTGTATGATTGGCTCCAAAATTATACTTTTCCACTTGAAAACCGTTATTCAGATAATGATTTTGCAGCTAACGTATATCAAGATGTCACTAAAACATTATTAGCTAATGGTACCACTAGTGCCGTTTATTTCGCTTCCATTCACCGCCAATCGACGGAGTTACTTGCACAAACATGTTTGAATGTCGGTCAACGTGCTTTTGTTGGTAAAGTGAATATGGACAATAGTGACCAATGTCCGGCTTATTACTGTGAACCAAGTGTGACAGCGGCAATTGATGATACTGAATTGTTTGTCAATAACGTATTTGAGCTGGCGGGAAATCAATCACGATTAGTACATCCGGTGATCACGCCGCGTTTTGTGCCAAGTTGCACCAGTGAGTTATTACAGCAATTAGGCGGTTTAGTGCAGCGCTATGATCTTCATATGCAAACCCATTGTTCTGAAAGTGATTGGGCACGTGACTACAGCATTCAACATTACGGTGTTAGTGACGTGACGATTTATGCTGATATGGGACTACTGAATAATAAATCGATTCTTGCTCATTCTATTTTTCTTAATCAAGCAGATATTGAAAAAATTAACCAGTTTAAAGCGGGTATTGGTCACTGCCCATTATCAAATATGTACTTTGCTAACGCTGCGATGCCAGCACGTGAATTATTGGATCACGGCGTACAAATCGGTTTAGGTAGTGATATTGCGGGAGCGCCATCACCGTCTATTTTCCGCGCCTGTTTTGATGCCGTCAGTCATTCCCGTGTTCGTGAAGAAGGGGTGGATATTTACTTACCTGCGTCTAAGCGTGGTACTGCTAATGCACGTATTAGTTTTGTAGAAGCGTTTTGGATGGCAACGGTCGGCGGTGGGCAAGTGCTTAATGCTAAAGTAGGCTTATTTGAACAAGGGTATCATTTTGATGCGATAGTAATTAAAGCCAATTCTGCTATCGGAAATTTACGTATTTGGCCTCAATTTGATAGTGCAAAAGATATTTTAGAGAAAATCATTACGCTTGCTCAACCTGAAAACGTGGCCAGAGTATGGGTACAGGGTAAGGCTGTTATTTAATCATCGCTGTCTATAGTGTGATATTGAAAAACCGTTACGGTAATAAACGTAACGGTTTTTTTTATAATAAATATAATTAAAACTGTGATATTGAGTCCAAAATAACGGTTTAAAGAATATGCGGTATATCACAGCGTATAATTGCTGTTACAAAAAGCCTGTGAATGCGTAATTAATCCTATATCTCCTACTATTAACTTTATTGATAATCCTGCCACAAACTTTTCACTGTAGTTCTAAATATAACAATCTACAGTCAACGTGATGAGCTAGGGAATGGATATGTCGACAATGAAAATATTGCCTTTGGCACTAATGGTCGCAGCAGCACTGACAGGGTGTAATGACGAGACCATCTATAACAATACTACTGTTGTGCCCGATAAAACGGCCCCTGAGATAGTGCTAACGGGTAATACTAAATTTGTCGATCCATTTATTGGTACTGGCTTTAATGGCCATACCTTTCCTGGTGCAGTGGTGCCTGAAGGCATGATTCAGTTGTCACCGGACACTGAGCTAATCGGTTGGCATTCTTCATCAGGTTATCATTACGATAAAGATACTTTATTTGGCTTTTCGCATACCCATTTAAGTGGCACTGGTATGGGCGGCTTAGGTGATATTCTGTTTTTACCGTTTACCGAAGATAATCAACACTACATTGAAGATAGTGATGATTACCGTAAAGCGATTGCGGTTAAAATGGATAAAACCTCCGAGCAGGCAGAAGTGGGTTATTACAGCGTTGAAATTGCCGATAATAATATTAAAGCAGAATTAACCGCATCTGAGCGGGTTGGTTTTCATCGTTATACTTATCCTCAAGGCGCTGATCAGAAATTAAAAATTGATTTAAATTCGATTTTAAACAGTGATTGGGGTTCGACTTCATTACGTAATCAATTAACGGTCAGTGAAGATGGCTATACCATCACCGGTGAAAGAGACGCGGCACATTTTTCTGGTTGGGCGAAAAATCAGAAAATATTCTTCCATGCGACCTTTGATAAAAAAATCAAAAATGTGGTTATCCTCGCTAACGGTAAACCAGTAGCAGGCTTAACCGCCGAGCATGTTTCAGAATTACAGCGTGATGATGCGGGTAAGCCGGTTAAGCGCATTAAAGCTGACGTTACTGCCTATGTTGAGTTTGAAGGCGGTGATACTCAGGTTGTTAATGCTGCCGTCGCAATCTCTGCTGTAAGTGCTGATGGCGCTAAAGCTAATCATGATGCTGAAGGGCAGCAATCGTTTGATGAAGCACGGATGGCAGCGGTGAAGAAATGGCAACGAGCATTAAATTTTGATGTTAAAGGCGGTACACCAGAGCAAAAAGAAATCTTTTATACTGCGCTCTACCATACAAAAATTGCGCCACAAGTACACCAAGACGTCACTGGTGAATTTAGAGGTATGGGAAAAGGTTCGATTCGTAACGGTGAGGGCAACTACGCGATTGCCTATGGTCAAGCGACACCGGAACAGCCTAATTTTTCAGTATATTCACTGTGGGATACCTTCCGTGCTTTACATCCATTAAAAACCATTACCGAGCCAGAGCGTGCAGTACAGTATGCTAAGAATATGGTTCAAAAATGGCAGGAGAGCGGCTTATTACCGAAGTGGGAACACTTAGGGGATGAGACGGGCACCATGATTGGTTATCCAGCGGTGGCGGTGATTGCCGATGCGATCACCAAATTCCCTGATGAATTTACCTTACAAGAAAAACAACAAGCACTGCAAGCCGCGGTTGAATCGTCTACTTATGACAACCATGCAACATTAGCACAAGAGTGGGATCTTGATGTTTTAAAACGCGTGTTACCTGATGCAATCAAGTTTTCTCAACAGCGCAGTTTTGTGCCTGTAACGAATGAAAATGCTGAAAATATTAAAGAATCTGTATCTTATGGCTTAGAAAATGCGTTTTATGATTGGGCGATTGCGCAAATAGCGAAAGCGGCAGGTAATACAGAGCTAGAGCAACAATATCTAGCGCGTTCACAAGTATTTAAGCGCTACTTTGATAACAATTCAATTGAGTATGCAGAGCATGGTGTAACTGGATTTATGCGGCCGTTAACCATTGACGGTGATTTTCTTACTCCGTTTGACCCGTATAAAACCGCGCATGAGTCTGGCCCTTATGCTGAAGGTAATGCCTGGCAGTGGACATGGTTTGTGCCGCACGATATTAAAGGGCTACAAGATCAAATGGGCGGGCAGGAAGCGTTTGCTAAAAACTTGGATGCAACCTTTACCGCGGGTAGTGAAGGCACAGAAACCGCAGATATGTCAGGCATGATTGGTCAGGTTGCGTTTGGTAATGAGCCTTCACACCATATTCCATACCTTTATAATTGGACTGCTGAGCCTTGGAAAACCCAAGAGGTGGTCGATTATATTTTAGATGAAATGTACTTTGCAGCGCCTGCTGGCATTATTGGTAATGAAGATGTTGGTTCAATGTCGGCCTGGTATGTAATGTCGGCGATGGGTTTTTATCAAGTCAATGCCGCTGAGCCTGTTTATACCGTTGGTCGTCCATTATTTGATGAAGTGCGATTACCCGTAAAAGATGGTTTCTTTACCGTGAAAGCATTAAATAACGGCGATGATAATATGTACATTAAATCGGTTTCAATTAATGGTAAACCGTTAGATAACGGATTGTTCTTTAATCACGCTGAATTTAAAGTCGGTGGTGAACTAAAATTTGTGATGACAGCTGATAAATCACAAGCCATGCAAGTACCGATGAACTAGCTAACACGTTAAACAATAAGGGGGCTGATAGCCCCCTTATTGTATTAGTTTTTAATGATGATCATCATGGTCATGCTTGAGATAACTGATAACGTAATTTATGGTGGCATAAAACATTAAGCAATAACCCAATAATTCAGAACTTTCTTCAGCAATATTTTTTACGATACGATGATAATCATTACCTAAAATCATCTGCCACATATCACCCATGCCAAATAAGCGAGAGTAAACTAAGGTTATACCTAAGCCTAAACATAAAATAGGGAAGTAGCTATTACTCATAAATTCAGCTAAAGCTGATAGGGTCTTTTTAGGTTGTAGGCCCGCATATATTAATGCCATGATGGCGATAACCGCTGCTGGATACACCCAAAAGCCATGAAAAACCAATTGGTCAAAAAACAGATCTAACTCTCTTATCAGCATGCAAGCAAAAAATCCCGCAATTAGAAAAGCACAGCGCTGGTAAATTATTTTCGTTAATCCTAAATAGAAAAATACCATCGTACAAATAAACAATAATAATTCTTGTGTATATTCTGTTAATGAATGTTCTGGAACGTTATCTTTTAAATAAAGAACATCATAATCAATAACAGCAATAGGTATTGTTAGTATTATAGCTAGAATAATAAAATTAATAAGTTTTGAAATAATTATATTAATATCTGAACGCATCTTGTTACCGCTATTATCAATATGGAGTTTAATTTTCTTGGATATTTATTGCGGCTAAGCATAAAGAAAAGTAGCCTCTCATTGCAATCTTGATTTTATAGCACTTAGTATTTATTTAGGTGATGAATGTGTATTTGTTTTAATATTTACGCTAAATTATATGCCGAATATTAGTATGAAACGTGTTGATATTTATGACCGTATTTTTTTTGGTAGTATTTGATATTATTTGTTTTTTAGCGTTAGTTTTAATATTGATATAGTATTTATAGATAAATAACAACAAAGAGATTATTACTTATCAGTAACAATGATTTTATAATAAGTTCGCAATTGATAACTTGGGTCAATTTGTTTTTTGAGTTAAATTTAACCCGCAAAGTCTGTTTTATTTTTTATATTCTATAAATTATATTTTTATTTTCCTATTAACAACAATGAAAATTATATCTTTATTGGGGCGTGGTTATAAAAAATAGTGTTCTTATGATGATTGAAGCAATATCACTAAAATAAACTTTAGCGATAAAAGTCCAGTAAATGTAGTATTTTGCTACTACCTTAAAATATGGTTTGTTCTTATTATCGATTAATAGCAAGTTGGTTGGGTATTTATTCCTACGCTTCCCCATAATAAATAATATAGGTCGATAATAATGATAAATAAGCTGAGTCCAGTGGCACTCTCTATTGCATTAGCGATGGGATTAAGTGGCTGTAATTCTGATAATTCAACAGTCTCTACAGATAAAGCAACTCAAGTTTCAGACGTATATTTACAATATGTAAATCCTTTTATTGGCACTGGTGCTGATGGCCATACTTTCCCTGGGGCGGTGTTCCCATCGGGAATGGTACAATTAAGCCCTGATACTGAAATGGAAGGTTGGGGATCAGCAGCGGGTTATTTTGATCATGGACAACAACAAGATATTCCTGTTTATGGTTTTTCTCATACCCATTTAAGTGGAACCGGTATTACTGATCTTGGTGATATTTTAGTATTACCGTTTACTGAAAAAAATAATGCGACTTACAATACTTTTGATAAAGCTAATGAAACGGCAGAGGCTGGTTATTATGCGGTTGAGTTAAATCGTGGTGAGATTAAAGCTGAACTGACGACCACTGCGCGTGTGGGTTATCATAAATATACCTTCGCTAAAGGTAGCACACCATTTATTAAATTTGATTTAGACCACACCTTAAATAAGAGTTGGGGTAACCGCACCACCGTTGGTAACCTTGAAATTATTGATGAATATACTGTTCGCGGTCAGCGTAGTTCTGATGGTTGGGCAAATAACCAACATATTTATTTTTATGCCAAATTTAATCAGCCAATTGTAAAAGCAACCGCATTAATTGACGGTGTTGAAACCAGCGTTAAATTAAATCATGATAATATTGAAGCGGTTAAAACTATTGCTTATTTAGAGTTTGCGCCAACAGATCAGCCTCTAGAATTAAAAGTAGGCCTTTCTCCTACAGGTATTGAAGGCGCAGAAAATAACCTTAATACCGAAGTGCCTGATTGGGGCTTTGATAGAGTGTTAGCGCAATCTCAACAGGCATGGCATAACGAGTTAGCCAAGGTTGAAGTTGAGGGCGGGACTGAAGATCAAAAGCAGATTTTCTATACCGCGATGTACCATGCTTCGATTGCACCGATGATTTTCCAAGATGTTGATGGTAAATATCGCGCTATGCGTACTCAAGAAATAAAAGAAGCGGGTGATACACCGAATTATTCAGTGTATTCAATGTGGGACACTTTCCGTGCTTTCCATCCGTTACAAACTATTATTAATCCGCAACGTGCAACAGAATATGCTAATGACTTGATTCGTAAGTATAAAGATGGTGGTATTTTACCTAAATGGGAGCTGCAAGGCCATTATACGGGGACGATGATTGGCTTCCCGGCTATTTCTATTATTGCTGATGCAATGGCAAAAGATTTACATGTTGATGCTCAAGATGCGTTAGAAGCGGCTGAATTTACCGCGCGTTATCATGAAAAAAGCGAATTTCCTGATTGGACCGAAGATCAAAATACTGGTGCTGCAAATGTGGTGCAAGTAAAAGTCTATGAAGAAAATGGCTTTGTTCATCATGGTTACTGGAACTCAGCGTCTTATACTTTAGAGTTTGCTTATGGCGATTGGGCGGTATCTGAAATTGCCCGTATGGCGGGTGATACCAAACTGCAGAATGAGTTTTTAGTGCGTGCTGATAATTGGTTGCATCACTGGGATAAAGAAACGAGTTTCTTACGACCAAAGAACCATCCATTAAGTGTTAGTCCGAATAAACCCGCATCACAATTTAATCAGCCTATTGATGAGTCACGTAAAGATGAATGCGTAATGGTTGATGTGGTACAAAATAATGGTAGCAGTAAAGAGATGGAACAATGCCCATTATTGCCATTTGACCCATATTTTGTTGATGAATTTGCCTTTACTGAAGGTAATGCATGGCAGTGGAAATTCCAGCCGATGCATGATTTTGAGCGCCTAAAACAAGTAATCTATGACGCTGATATAGCTAATAATAAAGAAACAACACCAGAAAAAGCATTCCGTGAAGATTTAGATGAGTTGTTTACTGCCCGTTCTTCAAATACTGGTGAAGAGCTGCCTGATCTAACTGGTTATATTGGTCAATATATGCATGGTAATGAGCCTTCGCATCATATTCCATACTTATACAATTTGACTGACGAGCCATGGAAAGCACAAGAGTATTTAGATCAGATCATGAATCAGTTTTACACCACTGAGCCGACAGGTTTGATTGGTAACGAAGATGTAGGACAAATGTCGGCATGGTACATCATGAGTGCCTTGGGCTTTTATCAAGTAACGCCAGCGGATCCGACTTATTCAATCGGGCGTCCATTGTTTGATAAGGCGTCAATTGATGTCAAAGGCGGTGAATTTACCATTGTGGCTGATAATAATAGTCCGGTGAATAAATACATTCAGTCAGTTACCATCAACGGCCAAGAGTTAGGTGCTAACTTAACCTTTAAGCACAGCGATATTAAAGCAGGTGGTGAGTTACGGTTTGTAATGACAGGCGATAAAAAGCAAGCACTGCAGGCAAGTTTTTAATTAGTTATCGCGATATGTATTAACCAAAGCGTGCTCTGAGTTACTCAGAGCACGCTTTTTTTTGTTATTTATTGGTCTGCTGAACGGTCTAATCCAAAATGATCATCACAAGTGGTTTGGCTGGGTTGGTTAGTATTATCGTAACCGCAGTAATCGGTCTCAAGAATATTGTATTCAGCACGTGCTGCGGCGAGTAATTGAAAGAACTCGGCTTCGGTGACTTTTCGCTCGCGATAATAGCTGGCGTAAGTTGGGTTACCGTTGAAAAAGCCTTGGGCGGTGCGAACGCGAGTATCGTTTGGCGGTAAGGTTGTTAATTGGTTTTGCATGATACCGCCATCAGGCATTCGTACTTGGTAAAGAACAGTATCATCGCCAATCAAGGTGGTATGAGTATCTAACGTCATACCAAAAGATTCAAACGGGCCAGCAAGGTTACCATTACAATCAGTGGCTTGTTGATCGGCACTAAAGATCTTCTCATTACCATTAATACCACAGATACCATTGCCTAATGCCATGGTTGTCTCATCACATAACTCTGCTTTTTTGGGGGGGTATAAAAACACATTGCGCTGTTTTATGCTGTTTCCAATCACTTCTAAATGAATAAAGCCTTGGTAATTATCATATTGATATGGCCAGCGACTAGAAACTTGAGGTGTACCATCGGCACCAAGCAAAGTGTAATCCCCGACCCAGTAACCGTTCTCTCGTTGCCACGGGGTAAAATCCAGTAATTGTACGTTATCAAGATCACAGTCATCGTTCGTGACGGCTAACACGGGCTCTGATTCATCTGTCGTTGTTGTGCTATTAGTATTATCGTCATTACAGCCACTGAGTAGCGATACACTGACGCATAGAAATGTTGGTAACAGATACTGAGACATAGGCATAAGCTGATCTTTGTTGTAGGAATAATATAAAAACCTAGCCAATTTAGACAGTTATCAATGACTTATTTTTAAGAATCCGTTGTTGATTATTGTTTTACGGCTCACTTTGTTACAACTTCTTATCTTTCATACAAATTGAAACATATTGCTGATATTTAAAAGAAACCAGAGCGGGTATATTTTATTGCAGCACCTTTTTCTATTCCCATTTTCACGGTTGTTGATGTTTTCAATCGTTTCAAGGACAACAACAATGACAACGTTTACGTTAACTATTACGCATGGTTTATCTCATCATCCTGATGTAGAACGCAAGACAACCAACCCTCGCCAAGCGCTGCGTTTTTTAGATCGCGAAGTGTCACCGTATACGCGTAGTTTTACAAAAATTATCTCGGTAGATAATAAGCAGTATGTAAAAAGTGTGGCAGAAGATGATAGCCAAGCATTTCGTGATGATTATGTGCCGCATAATCAGTTAGATCTTTTGTGGCAAAGAGTGTGGGGATTTATCGTTAATAAATGAAAATGATAACTGTAACAACCGCCATATAATCACACCCTGCGAGTGAGTTCCCGCAGGGTGTGATTGGTTTTGGAGTACGCTATTATTATTTGGTCATGATCACTTCAGCTTGGCGCTCTTCTGGTTTATCCATGCCTGTTTGCCATAGCCAGTAAGTAATATTTCCCGGACAATTTAAGCTCACTACTTTGTGATTACCGTGGCAATCTATCGCATGAATAGTAACCCCTTCGGTATAGCCATCTTTAAGGTAATCGAGATCACGAATCGCTTCATAGACGGCTTCATCCAATGTCATTCCCATCTTCATGTATAACACTACCGCATGAGCGGTTGAGCAACGAATACTCATTTCTCCGGTGTGAGTACAAGCGCATGCGCCATAACGGCTATCAGCATACGATCCAGCACCAATAATTGGACTATCACCTAAACGACCAGGGTATTTCCATGCCCAGCCCGAAGTAGAGGTTGCTGCGGTAATTTTACGGTTAATATCACTGCTTAAAAAAACCGTCGTATCACGTACACGTTCAGGATCGGTAGCATTGTTAGACAGTGGCGCGAGTGGCACATTAGGAAATGCCGCTTGTTGCTCAGGTGTCATCGCTTGTTCTAGCTTCTCCCACCATACTTGCTTTGAATCTTCGATAAGGTTATTACCTGCAACCGCATCGATTTCATTGGCAAAAATAGCTGCACCTTCACCGACTAATATCTCATGGTTGAGATCTGTCATGACTTTATAGGCGACTTCAATCGGGTGGATGTAGCCTTTTAATGCGCCAACGGCACCAGTACGTAAACTATCCCCATCCATTACTGAGGCGTCGAGTTCCATTTCACCGAGTACATTTGGCCAGCCGCCGTAACCGACAGTACGTACGCGTGGATCCAACTCAACCAACTTAATGCCTTCAACTAATGCGCGTAAGCCTTCTTCACCCGCTTGTAGCCGACGTGCTGATGCTTCAATACCTGGGTAGGCTTCTGAATTTGCTAATAAGATCATGGTTAACTTCCTTGTTATTGGTGCAACTGATCTTGCAAGATCAACTGTTGGCAGAGTTCGGTTAATAATAGTGTGCCAAAGCCTGTGGTGGCTTTGGCGTAAATCTTACGGTGAGTCATAAATGACATTGCTGCTGAATCAATGTGGATCCATTTTTGATTGGGTTCGATAAAGTGCGATAGAAAGGTCGCTGCCACGCATGGACTGCCATCAGGCTCTTCACTACCATGGCGAAGATCAGCAAAGTCGCTGTCTAACGCGGTGCTAAACATGTCACCACTAGGCATTGGCCATAATGGCTCTGAACATGCGTGACCTGCAGCCGTAGCACAAGCAATTAAATCATCGTTATTACCCATTAATGAGGCAAAAGCTTTGCCTAGCGCAATACCTGTGCCACCGGTTAAGGTTGCAATATCGACTAAATAATCAGGTTGATAGTGCTGCTGGGCATAGTGGAGCACATCAGCTAATACCATCCGTCCTTCCGCATCAGTGGTAATGATTTCGACACTGGTTTTATTGCGCATGGTGACCACATCACCAGGTTTAATTGCTTTGCCTGATGGCATGTTTTCCACTAAGCCACATAAGCCAATCACACGAATCGGTAGTTGCAGTTGGGCGATAGCATTGAGTGCACCGACAACCGCTGCTGCGCCACCCATATCCACTTTCATGGTGCTCATATAACGTGGTTGTTTAATACTAATGCCGCCAGAATCAAACGTAACCCCTTTACCCACTAATGCCACCGTGAATTGAGGGTTTTGTGGGTGATAATCAAGGCACAATAACCGTGCTTCCCGATCACTACCTTGAGCAATGCTCATTAAGCCGCCAAAACCTTGTTCAAGCATCATTGCATCATCAAGGTAAGATAATTCAATGTTATTGATCGCTAATGCTTCTACAGCTTCGACAAAAGATTGTGGATAAATAACATTGCCAGGTTTGTTGATTAACTCACGTGCGATAAGCTGGCTTTGTGCCAGAATTTTACCGTTATCAAATGCACTAATTTCGTCGATTGTGGCGTTAAGTAGCGTAAAATCTGCCATTGTTGGAGCTAACAGCGGGCTATCGCTATGGTGATAACGATAGTTGGATAACGCCAGACCAAAAGATAACCATTTGAGCCACTGCTGGTGGTTATATTGGTTTGCAATCGTGTCATCAATGCACAGTTGTAACGTTGTCGCTTGAGTAAATGTGGTTGCGATCAAATAGCCAATATCTTGAATATCTGCCACGCTCAATGTCGATTTACTGATCTCGGCATTAAAATCACTCACATCTTGGTTGAGCGTTAATTGTTTATTCGTTTTTGATGTTAGGTAAATAGTACGGGTTAATTGATCGCAGTGTTGAGTACGAGCAAAAGTAAAGGTTAATAAGCTGCTATTCATTATCTTGTTCCGCCATCAGTAACAGGGTGAGGCATTTCAGTTTGAGTGGCTATTAGGGTTTCATCACTACGTTGTTGCCAGCGGCGCATGCCTTTGTGTGAACGTAATTGTGGGTTGGCAATTTCATCAACGGCAAAGTTTAATAACGATAATCCGATGGCAATAAAGATTAATGCTAGACATGGCGCGAGAATTTCCCACCATGCGCCAATCAACATCGACGAAGAGGTTTGAACGTTATATAGCATCACGCCCCAACTGATTGCATTAGGATCGCCAAGACCAAGGAACGATAAACTCGCTTCGGTCATGATTGCCAACAGGACACAGCCAATAAAGCTGGCACCGACAATCGACATGAGGTTAGGTAAGATCTCTACCGCAATGATTCGCCAAGGTGACTCACCTAACACTTCTGCCGCACGAATAAACTCTTTTTCGCGGAGGGATAAGGTTTGCGAGCGTACCACGCGCGCGCCCCATGCCCATGAGGTGATGGCTATAACAATCGCTATCGTAAATGGCCCAGCTTGACCAATAAACGCCGCAATAATAAACAGCAACGGTAATTGGGGGATCACCAGCATGATGTTCATGGCCGCAGTTAGAATTTCATCGACTTTGCCGCCAAAATACCCTGCAGAAACACCAATTAAGGTTGCCAGAAAACACACTAAAACGCCGGCACCTAAACCAACTGCAAGCGATGTGCGGGCACCGTAGATTAATTGAGACCATACATCACGTCCCATACGAGTCGTGCCGAGAATATGGTCGGCTTTTTTGGACATCAGTAGGGTGCGTTTATTGGTGGCTAAGTTTTTCGCGATCCAACCATCAGGATTGTTTTGAGCAGCTTTTACCACAAATGCAGGGTATTCATGCGGGTTGCCAGTCCCCCTATCTGGCGAATGGTTAGTGATCACTGGCGCAAACAGAGCCGCTAATCCAAACACCACTAAAATACATAGTCCTGTTAATGATTTAGGGTTACGAATTAATAATTGAATAATACCTTTCATGTTATCGATCTCCCTTACGTAGACGCGGATCTAACAGCACAATTAATAGATCGGCCATAAAGTTAAAGAACAACATAAATAAGGTCATCAGTAATAATTGTCCTTGAAGTACTTGGTAATCACGAGCGTGAATTGCATTTAACAATACCGTTCCAAGGCCGGGATAGTTAAAGATCATTTCAACAATTAACTGACCACTAATTGCGGTACCTAAAGCCATTGATAATGCAGTGACACTTGGTAGCATTGCATTACGAGCAGCGTAGTTAAAAATAACCCGATGTTCACTTAATCCTTTGGCTTTGGCCATGGTGATAAAGTCTTCGTTAAGCAAGTTGATCATGTTGTTACGCATGCTAATTAAAAAGCCACCGATTTGGCTGACAGTGGCACATAGCAAAGGTAGCGCGGCGTGATACATCACATCTTTATAAAACGCCCAGCTTGACCAATCAGGTGTGGTGCCTGAGGTGTACGCGTTACCCACTGGAAACCACTCTAAGCCAACGGCAAAGGTAAACATTACCAGCATCGCAATAACCACTGAGGGAATAGATTGGACTACCAGTGTGGTAGGTGAAATAAAGGTGTCGTAATAACTGCCACGACGCCAAGCGGCAAAAATGCCCATCACCGAACCTATGCAAAATGATAAAACAACCGCAGTTCCAGTTAAAAATAATGACCAGCCAATCGCACTACCAAGGAGATCATTTACCGATAATGGGTAGAATTTAATTGATGTTCCCCATTGACCAGTAAAAATATTGGCAAGATATGAAAAATATTGCTCGTATAAGGGGCCATCAACAAACCCCAGCAGTTTTTTCATTGCATCAATACGTTCTGGGCTAACATGTGAGGTTGCATTGGCAAACATCATTGTAACGGGATCACCCGGCATTGCCCTTGGTAATATAAAGTTTAATGTTGCTGCAAATATTAGTGCAACAAAATAGAATGATAAACGCCGAAAGAAAAATCCCATCGTATTTATTCCTAATAAAGATTTTTTAGAGACATGAAAATTAAAATGCTGCAGTTAAATAACAACAGCATTAATAAAAACATGTATTCATCACAGCTAAATAAATGCCGTAATCAAAAGATAACGGCATTATTTTTTTATTATGCTTTAGGTTTTAAATCTAGTACGTGTAATAAACGTTCAGGTACACCAGCCCATGCTAATGGACGCCCTTTAGGGTTTTCAGTGCTCCACCAACCAGTAAAACGGCTTTCATTAAACTGGTAGACATCAACCCCTGACATCACAGGAATAGTGATTTGGTTTTCAGCAATAATCTTTTGAATTTTATGTGCAATTTCTTTTTGTTGATCTTGGTTGGCTGTTTTATAGAAATTATCTAACAATTGATCAAGTTCAGCATTTTTAAAGAAGTGCATTGCAAAGCGCGGCATGTTCGCACCTTCTTGATAACGTGAATGATAAGCACTGTTCCAGTAACGGTATGGATCGGCACCGTTAAAGTAGTTGGTATAAGCCATATCATAAGTACCGTTAGTCATCGCTTGGTTATAAACCGCAAAGTCAGAGGTTTTGGCTTTAACATCGATACCCGCCATTTGTAACTGTTCAACCCCAAGTTGAACGGTATTATTAAAGTCAGTCCAACCTGTTGGTGATTGGATTGAAATTTCTATTTTTTTACCCGTTGGTGTTTCGACATAACCATCACCATCGATATCTTTAAAGCCGGCTTTTGCGAGTAATGCTTTGGCATTATCAATATTGTAAGTATTAAAGCCTTTGTATTTATTATAAATATCTTGATCTGCCCAGAATTCTAAGCCTTTGCCTAAGCCTGATGCATAATCATTAACGATGCCGTTACCGTAAAAAGCGACATCAATGATTTTTTGACGATCAATCGCCATCGAGAGCGCACGACGGAAATCAAGGGTGTTAATTGCTTCATTATTACCCGGATGTGGGGTTTTAAAGTTCATCATAAATGCTTGTGTACTTGCCGCTGGGTACCAGTATTTATGATTTGGATTACGTGCAGCATAAAGCGCATCAACATCAGGAATAAAAGCACTGGTCCAGTCGAGCTCTGACTTGATGATTTTGTTTAGTAGCTGATCGTTATTGGCAATTTGTGGCACGCGTAAACAATCGACTTCAAGGTTGTCGTTATCCCAGTAATTAGGGTTACGACACTGAACGTATAATTGTGGAGTAAAGGTATCTATTTCAGTGAAAGGACCTGAGCCAACAGGGTTTTCATTGGTAAATAACTCAGGTTTTTCAATGTCTTTCCAAATATGTTTCGGCACGATAGGAATCGAAGATATTTCAAAAGGAAGGTTAGAGTTCGCTTCAGTTAACTCAAAAATAACCTTGTTATCTTGTTGGCGAACGCTTTTGATCCAGCGATCCATACTTTTAGGATCAAGCTCTGGTTTGTCATGAATCAATTGGAATGAATACACCACATCTTCAGCGGTAAATGGCGTACCGTCAGACCATTTGACACCGTCACGAATCTCAAATGTGACTTGCATTAGATCGTCTGACATATAGTAATCTTTGGCTAATCGCATTACCGGCTTATTGCCATGCATTTGATTAAATACCACTAGCGGCTCATAAATAAAGTCAGTTGTGGTACGTAAATTGGTTGCGAGGTAAGGGTTAAAGTTACGTATCATGGTGGGATAAAAATCAGCCACAATCGTCAATTGATTTTTTTCCGTAGCAAAAGTCGTTGGAGAACATAATGCCGCCATTATTGCTAACGCGAGCGTATGCGCTTTATTTATGATCATGAAGATTCCTTGTTATAAATATAGGGTATCAATTCCGTATAAACATGATGAAACTGGAGTGTTTGTATTAATTACTATTATTTCTTTTTACAATAATTAACTTGAACATTGTCGCAAATGTTATTTTTTACTTTTATTATTTATTTAATCAAAGATGGACCTCATTTTTTATATTTAATGAGCCAATAGGAATAAAAAAATAATAAATAATAGCTGTAACAAGATACGCATATAATAATATGCGTATAGGTATTATTTTAAATAGTGGTTAGCTTAATTTATAAATTAATAACTGCCACGAAGGTGATATAAGGTTAAACTTTGTTTTAATGTCTCAAGATTACATTCACCTTTATAATAAATTCGCTGTTTATAACCACTAATATGGCTTGGTAATAAGGTAAAGCTACTATCACTAAAGCGACCTTGGCATTCAAGTTGTGGTTCAACAAATAATGCTGGATAGTCGCAGTCTAACTCTAACCAAATGGCATCGTTATCTTGGTGCCATTCAATAGTGATTGCTGGTTGTTGCAATTGTGCGTGTTTAAATAAACATGGGTAATGGTCATTTTCAGTCACGCTACCATCGGCACAAATTAAGCGTACGTGGTAAAAGACCTGTTTAGCAGCTGTGGTTGTTAACTGTTGATCAGATTGCCATAAAACTGTACTGCTATCAGGGGCTAATTGAGTGTCTAGATCCCAAGTTTCAAGCACATTGCCTTGCCAATCTACCTTGATCACCTTTCCGGTAATTGGCATTGGTTGATGATGGTCATTGACCACATGTAAGCATAATGGCTGTTGTGGCTGTTGAATAAATGTTGCCATTACAGGTGCAAAGAAGCGTTTAGCATGGTGATGCAGTTGTTTCCAGCGCCCGGTATATTCAATACTTGACCATGAACTCACTGGCCAACAATCATTCAGTTGCCAGTAGAGAATGCCACGACAATGTTGTTTATGTGCTCGCCAAAATTCAGACGCCGTTTTAATTGCTATTGCCTGTTGTACTTGGCTTAAATAGAGCATATTGGCAAAGCCAACGGGAAAACGGAAATAGCGGGTAAACATTTCAGTGATAATGCTATTACCGCGGCCGTTCTTTTGATGTTGTTCAAATGTTGGTGAAGTAACGTTCCAATCTTCATCATCAGCAAAGGTTTTTACCGTTGGTAAAGACGGCCATGATTGGTAACCAAACTCTGAACAAAAACGTGGTTTTACACTGTGATAAGCGTCAAATGATTTACCCGAGTGCCACACATCCCAAAAATGCATATCGCCACGGTTGTCATCGTGCCACGCATCACCAAAATCTAATTCACCATTACACGGCGAGCTGGCCCAAAAACGACGGCTTGGATCGTACTGTTCAACCACTTGTTGTAGCATGCGATTTAAACGATCGTAGTTGACCACGTACTTTTCACGATTGTGTTTAGATTCGTCATACCAACCAATTGCGCCAATGACTTCGTTATCACCACACCATAAAGCGAGGGCAGGGTGATCGGCTAAGCGTTTAACTTGGTCAACAATTTCTAATTCAACATCTGCCAGAAATTCAGGTGTCGATGGGTATAACGCGCAGGCAAACATCAGATCCTGCCACACTAATAAACCAAGCTCATCGCACAATTCATAAAAAATATCGTGCTCATACATGCCACCGCCCCAAACACGGATCATATTCATATTGGCTGCGACCGCATCTTCTAATAGTTGTCGATAACGTTCAGGCGTTTGGCGGCTCGGAAGGGCATCAAGGGGGATCCAATTAGCCCCTTTAGCGGTAATTGGATTACCATTAACCACAAATGTCATCGCACTGCCAATGGCATCGACTTGGGTATCTAAGCGTAATTCACGTAAACCGAGTTTTTTAGTGATGGTGTGATGGTTAAGGGTGACGGTTAATGGATATAGCGGTTGATCACCATAACCTGCTGGCCACCAACGCTGTGGTTCCGTGACAACAACAGCAAGGGTGACGGTTTGAGGCCCTTTAACTGCAGTATCAATTGCAATAGTGTGCACTTGCTTATCAAAGTTGATTTCAAGGGTTTGTGTGGTTTGTTCAACTAAGATGTCACAATCAATCGTCACTGTGACTTCACAATCTCCGTTGGCTAACCATGCTTGTTGGGTGCGCACATGCTGCAAGCGAGTGTTATAAATAGGGGTAAGTGTTAGTGAGTTATATATTCCGGTTGATAATAAACAAATGCCCCAATCCCAACCTGCATGACATTGGGTTTTACGAAGAGTATTTAGGTGTGGGATCTGATTATTGCCAACCGCCCATGGTACAGCAAAAGGTAATTTTTCGGCGCGGCGTTGGGCTTCGATATCATTACGGGCTAATGCAATGCTGATGTGGTTGGTCCCTAATTGCAGGTAGGGAAGGATATCAACGTGATAGCAGCGAAACATATTACTGCAGCTTAATACTTGGGTACCGTTAATGCAGATGCTCGCCATGGTATCGACAAACGATAAATTCAAATCTACTGCTGTTGCCTCGAGTAGATGGCTATCAACTGTAAACTCGCGAGTAAGTAACCATTCACTTTCTCCTACCCACTGAACTAAGGTTTCATTGCAGCCATAATAAGGCTGAGGTAATAACTCTGCGGCAATCAGGGCAGAGTGAACATCACCAGGTAAAGTGCACGTCGTATGAATATGAGAATGCTGAGGTGAAGTGAGCGTCCACTGACCATCTAATGAAATATGAGACACGTAATAATCCTTATTATTGTGTGAAAATGAAACAAGACGAAACACAATGAAATAGAAGTCTATTACGATATAAAGCTAATTAGCAGTGGATTAAGCATGCAATCACTGGACTTTTGTATCAATTTGAATGAATTGTGACCGCCGTTGATCACTTTTGTCGAGTGTTACTACTGTTACAATTAACACTAATGACGATTTAATATTGAGATGGCGCAAATAAAAAAAGCAGTAGCGAAACTACTGCTTTACAGGCTTAGTGGACGCGGTATTCCGTGGGCGTTTTACCCGTTTTGCGTTTAAATACACGACAAAAATAGTTTGAATCGTGATAACCACAGCGATTAGCGACCTCTTCTAAACGGAAGTTGTAGCGCTTTAACATAAACTTTGCCCGCTCTAATCGTACCCAAGCGATATAATCGGCAAAACGCATATGGCCTTCTTGGCGAAATAAGCGTGATAAATGGTTCGGTGAAATATTAAATCGTTCTGCAACAGTATTACGGTTGATGTTGCGATGGAAATTTTCTTGAACGTAAATACAAATGCCTTTAAATAAATCTTGGCTACGACGAGTACAATCGGTGGTCGGCATTTCAAGCATATCTTTGCAATAGCATAATAAGGCCATTAACAAAAATTTATCAGCCGGCTGTTTTTTCTTTTCATGAGCTAAGCTTGATAGTGCATTGAGAATATGATCAATGGCATGGCTACTGCGCTGCGGCACACTGTATTTTTGCACATCATAAAAACCATCTTCATTGGCTCGCTTACTCACAAGACTAAAACCAAGTTGGCTTTTACCAAATAATAAACTGAGTACCGAGCACTCATGTTGCCAATCAGGTTTGTTCCAAGCATTGGCTGGAATAAATAACGCTTCACCGACCCCAAGCGTAATATTAGTAGCATCAGGTTGCTGATTATCAAAGGTATTGGCGTAATGGCCTTTAAAGACTAATTCTAAGCGAGGAAAGTTAACTTGATAGCTCGATTCTAGCGGCGGTAATGAGTCACCAGCAAACCAAATGTCATTTAAGGACTCAAAATCAGTAATGGCACTATCGAGTAAATCGATAAAAATATTATGCATCTCTTGCGTCTACTTATTGTTATTTTTTATGGATGTGGACTAACTAATCAATCTAGCTAACATACCCTATGTGTGAATATGCGTATTATCAGTTAGCTAACCTTTGAATGCGATATAATGCTCTTGAAATTGTTATCTTGATGCCAGTTTATTTGGTTAAGAATACGGTTATGCGCATTTTTCAGCTGTTATAGAAAAAGCCACCTTAAATAACGTGATCTAAGATGGCTTGATGTTGGGGGAATAAAGACACTGTGAGGTAACAGTGCCTTAAGGATGATTACGCTTGAGCAAGGTGCGCTTCAATTTTATCCATGATTTGCGGTGCTTTCTTTACCGCATCTGCCACACCAACTCGAACAATTTTCTTACCTGCAAAACGCTCTTCGTTTTTGATCGCGATATCTTTCGTTAGAATCACGATATCAGCATCAGCAACGTCACTCATGGTGATTTCGTTTTCAATACCGATAGAGCCTTGGGTTTCAACTTTAACATCCCAACCTTTTGCTTTTGCTGCAACTTCTAATGCTTCTGCTGCCATGTATGTATGTGCAACACCAGATGGGCAAGATGTGATAGCTAATACTTTCATGTGAATCTCCAAATTTATTATTTAATGCGTTTAACGCGGTGATAAGTGAATGCGATGTTATTAATCAAAACTTAGGTCAAGGTCGTCAGAAGCAGCGGTAGGTGCCTGTTCTTCTTGGCGATCTGCAATCGGTTTTTTAAGGAAGTTAACCATTAAGGCTGTTGTTACTGAGCCTGCAATGATAGCCACGACATAGAAGATACGACCATCAACAACGGGTAGTACAATCAGACCGCCCCATGGTGCATGGTTTAGGACACCAAATAAGAAGGCTGTTACGTTACCAACGATACCGCCAACAACGATTGAAGGGATAACACGTACTGGATCTGCTGCTGCGAATGGGATTGCGCCTTCAGTGATACCGATACAACCCATGATACCTGCCGCTTTACCGGCTTCACGCTCTTCATCAGAGTAACGCTTAGGTGATAGAAGCGTAGCAAGGAACATACCTAGAGGTGGCACACAGATAGCAACACCAACCCCCCCCATTAACCATGGTTGAGTACCGACTTGTGTTTGAGCAAATAGAGTCGCAACTTTGTTGATTGGACCACCCATATCAAAGGCTGTCATACCACCAAGAATCACACCTAGGAATGCTTTAGATGTACCCGCCATGCCTTGTAGCCAAGCGTTCATGCCTTCCATTGCCATTGCAATAGGTGCACCAATAACCCAGATAACTAGACCTGAAACAATGAACGTACCACCAATAGGAAGAATAAAATAAGTTGAGATGGCTTTGAGCTTGTTTGATAGTGGAATACGTTTTAGTTGGAGAACAACGTAACCAGCAATAAAACCGACAATGATTGCACCAATAAAGCCGGCGTTAACTTGGTTGGCAAGGTAAGCGCCAATCATACCCGGAGCAAGTGCTGGACGGTCAGCGATAGAGTAAGCAATGTAGCCACCTAGCACTGGTACGAAGAGAGTGAAACCAGCAATACCCATGTCCCATAAACCTTCAAGGAATACACCTTGAGGGACTGCACCTTTACCACCTAACATTACTGACAGGGCAAGTAGTACACCACCTGCAACAACGAACGGTAACATGTGACTGGTACCTGTTAAAAGGTGCCGTTTTAATTGCGACAATTGGTTTTTCATAAGAATCACTCCATTTCGTTATGAAACATTGGCCACGGGTAAGGACAACAACATAACAGGTTTAAGATGGCAGAAAGCCGTTTTGTTGGAGCCATTATGTGCAGCTAAAGTAATTATCGGTATGGGATAAAGGGTGCATTTGCTGGACATTTGTAACCAGCCAAATGAGTTGTGATTTAACTCTCAGGTTTGAGGTCGTGAGAAAGCGATCTTGCGCACAGAACATGCGCCAATGGTGTTTATTTTTGATTGCAGCAATAAAAAGAGTGGATTATACGGTTCAATACTGGCGTGATTTTTATCATTGTTAGCCAAACGGATTGGACTAATCTAACCTTAAACGGTATTGATCTGGGGTTGCGCCAGTGTATTTTTTAAATAAGGTAATAAACGGCGATGCTTGATGGTAGCCTAAGGTTAATGCGGTTTCGTTAACCGACATGCCTTGGCGTAATAGATGCAATGAATAAATAAATTTACGTCGTTGGCGCCATTCAGTAAAACTGATGCCTAATTTATTTTTATAATGACGCGCTAAGGTACGCTCAGTCGTATGCAGTTGTTGAGCCCATTGTGCCAATGAGAGGTTATTAATTGGATTATGTTCTAATTCAATTAAAATCGGTTGTAGTAATTTATCTTCGCTGGTAGGTAAAAACTGATCATGTTCTTGGCACAATAAAAGTTGATCAAATAACACCGTGACTAAATGCTTGTCTTGTTCGGTCGTTGCGACCATGATTTGACGTTGGCGAAGATCTTCAATAATTGCGGTCATAATGGCGCTAACTTCCAATAAACAAGGGTAAGCGGGTAGTTGATCGGATAGCGGCGGGCAAATATTCATTGAACAATAGTTAAGACTACGGCGAATATAGCTTTTGTGCTCCATCATTGGCGGCATCCACAATGCATAGCGTGGTGGGGCTAAAAAACGTTTATTTGACGTACTCAGTTCAATAATACCATTGCTGACTAGGTGTAATTGTCCCCAGTAATGACTATGGTTGAGAGTACTCGTATCTGGCTCAAACACTTCATGAACAAAAAAAATATCATTAGGTGGATTATTATTATCAATAATTGGGTTGTAAATAGTCGCCATTATTCGATCCAAACACTAGAGCCAATTTATAAGTATATCAGCCATTCAGAACCGGATAAAAGTAGCAATTTCGCTAAAGCATTTCTTCCTTTGTCGCCAGTATAAATTAAAGACTCCAATCTAATTTTAATACATGATAAACATCACAAATAACAATATTAAATTAACCATTTATAGATAATTCTTATCACGAATAATTAATTGTCAATAAATGCTATTATTGTTTTTTTTATGACATAAGCACTGAGATTATCGTTTATTTTCAAATGTTTTTTATTTGCCCCTAAAGATGTGATCTATATAGGAATGTTATGAAATTTAGAACTGATATTAACGGCTTACGTGCCTTAGCTGTTATTGCAGTGGTATTGTTCCATTTTAATCCAGCCTGGATTCGTATTCCTGGTGGTTTTGCTGGGGTGGATGTTTTTTTTGTTATCTCTGGTTTTTTAATGACCAGTATTATATTTAGAGGATTGGAAAACAATCAATTCTCTACTATTAAATTTTATATCGCGCGTGCTAATCGTATTATTCCACCATTGATGGCGATGTGCAGTGTATTATTAATTTTAGGTTGGTTTTACTTAACCCCGGTTGATTATCGTATTTTAGGTAAGCATATTGCTGGTAGCAGTGGCTTTATTTCAAATATTTTTTATTTTAAAGAATCGGGTTATTTTGATGCTGGATCACATGAAAAATGGCTATTACATACGTGGTCGCTGTCTGCAGAATGGCAGTTCTATATTATCTATCCTGTTGTATTAGTTATACTGAATAAAATCTTCAAATTAGCAACGATTAAAAAAATACTGGTAGTGATTACGGGGTGTGGCTTTCTGTTTAATCTCTACGTTAGCCATCAAAATCCAACTTATGCTTATTTTCTGCTTCCTGTTCGTGGATGGGAGATGATGTTAGGTGGATTGGTATATCTATACCCAGTCCAACTTAATGAAAAAAATAAAAAATATTGTCAATGGCTTGGGGTGCTATTAATTATTGCTTCTTATAGTACCATGAGTGAAAAAGACATGTGGCCGGGGTATTTAGCATTAATGCCTGTTGAAGGCGCATTTTTGATTATTTTAGCTAATCGCCAGCAAAGCTTTTTTAATGCCGTTATTCTACAGCGAATAGGCTTATGGTCATATTCAATTTATTTATGGCATTGGCCGCTGGTGGTGATTGGTTACTATTTGTCTATTCCATATTTTGAATTTATCGGTATTCCATTATCGGTATTATTCGGTGCTTTAAGTTATCGCTATATTGAAAATCGTAAAATGGCGTCTCAATCAGCATCAATACCTCGTCAATTAATGACCTCCCTACCGGTGTGGTTAGTGATTGTTGTTGGTGGGCTTGCAGCGGTGGTATTTAAAAATAATGGCTTTGCCGTTGATAGGTTTCCTGCGAGTGTTAATAATATCGTTAAAGACATTAAGCCGACGCCGAACCGTGTTAATTGCCATGTTTATGATTACCAAGATCCAGCAAAAGCGTGTGAGTACTATGGTAATAATATTGATTGGGCAGTATTAGGTGATAGCCATGCGATCAGTATTAGTTATGCTTTAGCAAATCGTTTAAAAGTAACCGATCAAGGGTTAAAACATTTTAGTTTTGCGGGCTGTATTCCTTCTTACGGTCAACAGAATAACTTCAGTCATTGTTCTCGATGGTATAACGAGGCGGCTAATTATATTTTACAAGATAAACATATTCAAAATGTGGTATTGATTAATCGGTATTCGGCAGGGCTATACGGTGAAAATGAAGGGGTTTATCCACGATTACTACATCGAAAGACAGCCCAATATGCTGATATTCTAACGTCATTTGATAAGTTAGTTTTACAATTAGCAAAAACGAAAAAAAATGTTTATGTGATTGAACCTGTACCTGAAATGGGACGTACTATTAGTAAGTTATTTTATGAACATTACTGGGTAGGTCAGCCTGTTAAAAATATCGTATCAATGTCTAAGTCTTATTATAACCAGCGCAATCACGATATTTTGCGTCATTTTAAACACGCTAACTATCCAGCGAATGTTCATTTTATCAATACTCAACAAGCGTTTTGTGATGAACAATATTGTTATGCGGTCCAAGACTCACAGCCTTTGTATCATGATGCGCATCACGCCTCGCAACAAGGGGCAGAGAAAGTTGTATCGCAGATAGTCATTTAGTTTTGTTGTATATAAAAGATCAATAATAATCTGGCGCACAAGGATGAACCCATGGTGACAAAATGGTATTATCTGCGCCCGTTTTACGCCGTGACTCTTGGATAACTTAATGAATTTTGATCGTATTGTCTGTTTTGACCTCGAAATGTGCTGCTGGAATGATGGCCGCACATCGCGAACTGGTGAAATCATCGAAATTGGAGTAGCGGAGCTGGATTTAAATACAGGACGTATTGTGCGACGTGCTCAGCATTATGTACGACCTGAACATGATGAAATTTCGCCTTTTTGCAGCGAATTAACTGGAATTAAACCCGATTTGATTGAAAAAAATGGTAAGCCATTGGCAACTATTTTACGTTCGATTGAACAAAAGTTTGGTGGTCGCCATAAAATCTATGCGGCTTGGGGCCACGATGATCGCATTTTACATAAAGAGTGTGCAGCTAAAGAATTAAAAATGCCGTTTCGTGAATATTTAAATTTAGCGACATTATTTAAATTACAGCGTCATGTCACTAATAAGCGTTTAGGACAACGAGCGGCAATGGAAATTGCTGGGGTGGAATGGGAAGGACGCCAGCATTCAGGTTATGTTGATGCTTATAATCTGGCACGATTAGCTGCGACAATGTTTTGTGAAAAAGAGCCATTAGCAGACGATCAATAGTGAAGGCGTGATACATCTTCGCGTTTCTTTGAAGCCCTAAATTTCTTATGCTGATATAGACGTAAGAAATTTAGGGTTTTGTCGTTTTACTCATTGCTGACCATTTAACCAAGCCATAAATGTCCGACTAAGCATTTTCTATGTCCGATCACGAATATATATTTCTCATAGGAAATGACAAAATAGTGTTGTTATCTATTTCAATGTCCTTTATTGAAATGACTGTTTTATCTAAGGCTGACAATGTTCTATTTATTACCTTTTTTTACTGTTGCAATCTGGGCAGGGAATGCCATTGTCAATAAGATGGCATTTAGTGTCATTGATCCTGGGGCGATTTCTTTTTATCGCTGGTTTTTTGCTTTAGTTGCGTTAACCCCTTTTTTAGCTAAGTCTGTGTGGCGCGAACGAGCTGTTATTAAACCTTATCTTACCAAGTTAGCTTTTTTAGGCTTACTTGGTATGGTGCTTAACCAATCATTAGGCTATTTTGCTGCGGCAACCACCAGTGCGACCAATATTGCCTTGATTATTTCATTAGTACCTTTGGTGAGTATGTTCTTAAGCGTGCCATTATTAGGCCAACGCTTATCAGCTTTTGCTCTGGTTGGTGCGGTTCTATCATTAAGTGGTTTAGTGTTAATGCTTAGCCATGGTCACATTAGTAGTTTGGTGAGCCAAGGGATCAAACAGGGCGATGGCTTAATGTTGATAGCCGCTGTTGTATATGCATTATATTGTGTGTTACTTAAACGTTGGAAAATGCCGATCTCAAATTGGCATTCAGTGTACGTACAATGTCTCTTTGCTGTGGTGATGTTAACGCCACTATTGTTAACCAGTCATCGTATGGCAATTACGGCATCAGCTGCGCCCTTGATCATGTATGCCGCATTATTAGCGTCAGTATTAGCACCATGGTTATGGATGCAAAGCATTGAACGCTTAGGCGCAGATAGAACTGCGATGTTCATGAATTTGTTGCCTATTATGGCTGCTGGTATTGCAAGTGTGATGTTAGGTGAGCAGTTACATAGCTACCATTATGTTGGTGGTCTTATGGTACTCACTGGAGTTGCTATGGCACAAAAACGTGTGAAAGCGAATAAACAAGTTGATGCTGTTACTGCTTAATGTAGGCTTGTTTTATATTTAAACGAAAACGCCGCAATCATCATGATTGCGGCGTTTTTTTATATTACGTTAAACCTAAATAAAAGCTAACAAGGGTGAAATACACAATAAAACCCCTGTAATAATAATTAGGTTGGTCGCTGTACCTTTATATTTATGCAAGCTCGGCACTTGATAGACTAAATATGCCGGAATTAAGCAGCCCACAATACCAAAGATAGGCGAACAAATAGAGGTAAAGGAGAGGATAGGTAAATTTAAAGCAACTGCGCCCCATGCAATTAGAATAATAAAAGCAGTAGTAAACTTATCAACCAGTTTGGTGTTAATTTTGTGAGCTTCAAATTTACGCTCTAATAAGTTCATCATAAGACCGCGGCAAGCTTCTTTAAAGGCGAGGAATACGCCAAAAAAGGACGTAACAACCGCAAAGATATTAATGACTATGCCAACAATTGTTGCCCAGCTACCAGGGAAGTAATGTGCAATCATTGCCAGTGCTGAAATATTTAATTCCATCGCATGCTTGGCTTCAGTTTGATTTATCGCGAAAGTAAACGATACGGCAAAGAAAAATACGACAACAAATAAAATAGTAAACGCAATTTTCATTGCACGCGTCGCTTTATAACGTGCGACTTCAATCGATTTTTCATGTGAGCGGTAAGAGATAACCATCGGGCTCAATGATTGAATGAACAGAATCGATGTAAGGGTAAATGGCAATGTAATAATCGCATTTTTAAGCATCAATCCCCAGTCTTGAACCGGTGTGATATTAGCAAAGCTCCATTGAGGAACTAATAACAAGCTCATCACTGCAACTAACAGCAATACCGTGACAGCCATAAACCCTGAGATCTTAAATAAGAACTTTTCACTTTTAGAACCGATATAACTTAATAAGCTAATCAGGGCTAAGCCATAAAAGACGTTATGGTTAAGATGGGTTTTCGTTATGCCAAATGAGTGTAAGTAAGAGGCACTATCATTGGTAACGGTTAATGAATAGACCAGCACCCAGATCACTAACATTAAAAAATACAGGATCCCGAGACCAATACCCCAGTTTTTTCCGAGGTAGCCTGAAATGACCCCCGGATAGTCAGTACACTTTTTCGATTCCGCTAATGTATTAATGAATAATTTTTGGAATAAATACATGGCAGGGTAACCAATCACTGCTGATAGCAAAAATACCCATAATCCCATTACACCTACTTGAACAGGTAAGAATACAATCCCGGCACCAACCGCCATACCAATGCTCATCACGATCCAGCCAATGTCGACATGGTCAAATTTGATCGCTTGCTGCCATTGTTGTTGGGTCATATTGGCTTGAACATGTAGTGGTGTATTGGGTACTGCTGTTTGAGATAAATTGACTGTTTGATTCATATTAATTTCAGCCTGAATAGTTAACCAAATCACATTATTTGGTTTATTATTTTTTACGGCAAATGCCGGCCTTTTTTTGCATATTATTAGAAATATAAAGCAGTCAAACTATAATCAAATAGCAGCATAAATGAGTGTGCATTACTCATAAAACGTACTTTAAGTTTATGTTATTTATATATTTTAGACCCACATATCAAAACAAATCATAATATGAAAATGCATAAGATGACGTAATATAAAAAAGCTGAATTGTGCGATTTTTATTAGATTAGATGGTGGTTATTTCTAATAGCGTTTGTGTTATTTATGACAGAATTATTACGCTAATAGCGTGTTTCTTAAATAACTAGAAGTAATTTGATATAACGAAATGGAATACTCGAGGGGAGAAAAATGCGGTTTTTACTGTTTTTTTCTGAGAACTGTACAATTGGTGCAATATAATCCTCTAGATAAAGCTAAAAAAGTAAATTAGTTACCTTACTTTTTATGTATACCTAGAGGCATTAGCTACTATATTAGTGAATGTATGGTTATTTATTAATCATAATATCAAGGATCTGCACATCGGTCTGTGTCATTGAACCATTGGCAAGCATTGATAAATTACGAATAGTACTGTCTACATCATGAGCGACAATACCTTCATTGCCCGTTACGCCGATGCCATCTAATGCCATTAATGCTGATTTTACAGCAGAGCCAGCTGATGATGATACTTTCATTGCACAACTGGTTTTGGCGCCATCACAGATCATACCTGCAATATCACCAATCATACTGTTAATCGCGATGCTAATTTGCTTGATATCACCACCGAGTAACCATGTCATACCAGCAACAGCGCCCATTGAGGCAGTTGTTGCGCCACATAGTGCTGATAATTTATTTTGATAGCTTTTAATGTAAATCGCCATTAAATGCGACAACATTAATGCACGAATAAGTTGCTCATCATTGGCATTAATAAATTCAGCCACCACAACCACAGGCATGGTCGCAGCTATTCCTTGGTTGCCAGAGCCTGAATTACTCATGGCTGGTTTCATTGCGCCGCCCATACGCGCATCAGAAGCTGCTGCTGTACGGAGTAAGACATCGGTTAATAAACCACCAGCAAGTAAACCGCGCTCCATACTGCGTTTAAATGTCGCGCCAACTTGGAGACCATAATTGCCTTCTAAGCCTTCAATTGAAAGGTCGTTGTTTAGTTGATAAGCCTGCTTAATAAACGCAATATCAGCTAATGGTGCTTGGGTTGCAAAGTCAAAAATATCTTGTGCAGAGGCATCACTAAAAGGATTACTTGTAATCGATTTGGTTGCTGTTGATGTCGGTTGTGGATCGGCAATATAAGTTGTGATCCCGTCTTCTTCAATGGCCAACACATGGGTGTGGCTATTTGCTATCGTCACGCTAGCAGAGCGATCGGCACTAAAGATGGTGACTTTGGAATAAAGAATATTACTCACATTAGCAACGCTAACAGTCACCATTTTTTGATCTAACATGTTTTTTGCGATAGCAACATCGTTAGCGGTAAGGTTTTTAAGCACTTCTAATTGTGCATTGCTATCACCAGCGACAGCACCAGCAGCGGCTGCAATTTCAAGTCCAACCATACCCGTACCAGGAACGGTTACTCCCATACCATTTTTCATTAAATTGGCTGAAACCTGCACATTAATCGCAGTAATATTCTGATAGTTTATATTAAGTTTATTCACAGCTATTGCTGCGGCGAGTGCAACCGATACAGGCTCTGTACAACCTAGTGCAGGAACAACATCGCGTTTTACAACATCAATAAATGCCGGCCAAAATGTGTGTTTCATTGCAATCACCTAACGATCTATATAAAAGATCAAAAATTACGGATTTAAAGCAAATTTAAATATTTGCCATTTCAATATGTAGCTAACGTTACATGTTAGTTATTGATTGCGAGTATACATTTAGTCGTAAAGAAAAAAATCGTATATTCCTTACTTATAGAAAGGCTATATAGAATATTTTTCTATTTAATTTTCAATAAGTAAAATAATGTTACATCCATCACACTTTTGTTGGGATTATTTTTTATCGATAACGTAATGAATTTTTATGGTGATGATGAAAATATTATTGTTATTTGATCAGAATATCAGTTTATAGTGGCAGGGAGAGTGACTTTCTAGGTATCATTGTTAGGTAAAGAATGATCTAAAGGCTGAGCCATAATAATGTCAGCCTTTTATTTTCTCCAATAAAGTAAACGTTTGCGTTGGTGGTAAATGAGGATTAGCGACCAATGATAGCGGATTGAAACCAGACAATTATAGGAAGACATCATGTCTGTTGACAGTACACATAACACTCCAAATGAATCAACACGTGGTTTAGACCGTTATTTTCAAATATCAGCACGTGGTAGCAGTGTTAAACAAGAAATTATCGCAGGGTTAACCACTTTTTTAGCTATGGTCTATTCGGTGATTGTAGTACCAAGCATGTTGGGTGCAGCTGGGTTTGATCAAAGTGCAGTTTTTATAGCAACCTGTTTAGTGGCGGCTTTTGGTTCATTGCTGATGGGGCTATGGGCGCGTCTGCCAATGGCTATTGGTTGTGCAATATCATTAACGGCTTTTACTGCATTTAGCTTAGTGCTCGGACAAGGCGTTAGTATTCCGGTTGCATTAGGTGCGGTGTTCTTGATGGGCGTGGTGTTTACTTTTATTACGGTTACCGGTATTCGTGGTTGGATCATGAGAAACATGCCAACCGGGATTGCACATGGTACTGGTATCGGTATTGGTTTGTTTTTATTGTTGATTGCCGCTAACGGTGTCGGTTTGGTTATTAAAAATCCCCAAGCGGGCTTACCTGTCGCTTTTGGTGATTTTGTGTCACTGCCAGTGATTATGTCGTTGGTGGGTTTAGCGGCTATTCTTGGGCTTGAAAAGCGTCGAGTACCAGGTGGTATTTTATTGGTGATTATTGCGATTTCTGTGTTTGGGTTGATTTTTGATCCCAATGTGAAATACCACGGTTTGTTTGCATTACCAACATTTGGCGGCAACGGTTCATTATTAGGCTCTCTTGATATTATGGGCGCGCTTAATCCGGTGATCTTACCGACAGTATTAGCGTTAGTGATGACGGCTATTTTTGATGCAACGGGTACCATTCGTGCTGTCGCTGGCCAAGCGAATTTATTGACTGAGCGCGGTAATATTATCAGTGGTGGTAAAGCATTAACCGCCGACTCTGTAAGTAGTATTTTTGCAGGTTTTGTCGGTGGCTCACCTGCTGCTGTTTATATTGAATCTGCAGCGGGCACAGCTGCGGGTGGTAAAACCGGTTTGACAGCAACGACGGTTGGTCTGTTATTTGTATTGATGCTGTTTTTAGCGCCAGTAAGTTATTTAGTACCGTCTTATGCGACCGCGCCTGCATTAATGTATGTCGGTTTATTAATGTTGAGTAATGTCAGTAAACTGGATATGAACGACTCTGTTGATGCGTTATCAGGGTTGTTATGTGCTGTTTTCATTGTTCTTACGGGGAATATTGTTACCGGAATCATGCTTGGCTTTGTGAGTTTAGTGATTGGACGTGTGGTATCGGGTGATGTTAAACGCCTTAATATTGGCACTGTTATTATTGCGATTGCATTAGTCATCTTTTATGCCGGTGGTTGGGCTATCTAAGCTTACAAAATAGCTTATTTATCAGAAACCCACGAACTTGCGTGGGTTTTTTTTTGTTTGTTTAATTTTGTACGGTTTTTTTTCTTCATACTCAAGGTAAAATAACGCCATATATTTTTAATTATGGAATTTTTAGCAATGAAAAAAACCTTATTAGCGTTGGTTGTTGCGATCGGATTTAGCCAGGCTGCTAATGCTTGTACTGGCATTACATTAGCTACAACAGGTAATGATCATATTCAAGCGCGTACTATTGAGTGGGGACACAGTGATCTTAATAGTAAATTGGTTATTGCACCGCGTGATTATTCGTATACTTCAACCATGCCTGATCAGAAATCAGGACTAACGTGGAAGAGTAAGTATGGTTTTGCTGGCATATCTGTAAGTGATGATAAGTTCATTGCCGAAGGGATCAATGAAAAGGGCTTAACGGCAGGGCTATTTTATTTTCGTGGTTACGGCTCACTAGCAACTTATGATCCAAAAGATACCGCCAATAATATTACTGATATGGACTTTGTGCGTTGGATGTTAAGCCAATATTCAACAGTTGCTGAAGTAGAAGCGGCTTTGCATAAAATAAAGATCGTGACGGTTTATTTTGATGAAAAAGGCCAGCCATCACCGACTGCACATTGGCGAGTATCTGATAAGCAGGGCAATAGTATTGTGATAGAAATTATGGATCACGGTAAGATTAATATTCATAAAAATACCGCTAAAGTGCTAACTAATTCGCCTGATTATAATTGGCAAGTGACTAACCTTAATAACTATATCAATTTACACCCAGGTATTAGTAAGCCGCAGCAGATTAATGGAGTAGCAGCACAGTCTTTTGGTGTCGGTTCTAATTTCGTTGGCTTACCTGGTGACATCTCACCACCGTCGCGATTTGTTCGTGCTGCATTTTACGTTAATAGCGCACCCGTTTTAAAAACAGCACAGCAGGCAGTATCACAAGCATTTCATATTCTGAATAATTTTGATATTCCAATTGGGAGTGAGTTTAATGATAAAGCTCATATTCCTGATCTACCAAGTGCGACGCAATGGACATCAGTTATTGATCAAAATAATGGCGAGTTGTACTACAAAACAATGCACAACAGCACCATTCGCCGAGTTGACTTAGCAACACTTAACTTCAATGCTAAACAAGAACATATTCAAGCGTTAGATAATGGTAAATTTAGCTATCAGAATGTAGCGGTTAAATAACCAAAAGCCAGCATAATCGTAATCAAAAAGACTCTCACTCATGAATATTAATGGGTGAGAGTCAGTTTACACGCTAGCTTTTTTGCGATTAAGTGGGTTGAACTTTTGATTCAGGCGGCGCTTTATGAATTAAGAGATAAGCCGCAATACCTACAAATATAATAATAAAATAATCCAGTAGCCCATGTGGAACAGACATAAAAGGATGAGCAAATAAAGGGCTGAGAACGGCACCAATACTAAAAGCAAAGAACATAATTTGAGCATTAGCAAATAACAGCTCATCATTCAGTGATTGTGTGGATTGCGCAATGGCGATTGGGTATAAGGCAAAAATAGCGCTGCCAAATAGGGTGCTGCAAGTAAACAGTATTATTGTATTTTCAGTGAATTGAAAACCTAGCATAGTCGCAATACCGACTGCGCTAAATATAATAATAGATTGTGATTTAGTTACTCTGGTTTGAATGACTTTTGCTATCGGTTTTGTCAATATGCCACCAATAATAATACTCACCATAAAATAGCTAGCTTGGTGGTGATCATAACCACAATTATGGAGTTCTAATGGCATTAAACCATATAAAGAACCTAAAATTAACCCAGAAGCTAGACAACCCAATAAGCCTTGAATATTAATTTTTCCCATAATGTCTAAATTTATTTTAGTTGCTTTAGTGATTATTGGTGTCGATTTGCACATCACCATTAATGGTATAAGTGAACAAATAATCATTATAGAAATAGCAATAAAAGGCGTATAGCCTTCGGTTCCTGTAATACTAACTCCTGTTTGACCGACAGCACGGCCTAAACATAATACTGCGGTATTGGTTGCTAATCGTGCGGCTTGTTGCGATTTTGGTGTAACTAACAATAGCCATGATTCACATGAAATATAAATACCAGCAACCGCTATTCCTGCAAAAAAGCGACAGATTAACCAAATAGAAATATTAGGATAGATCGCTAAAATAGTTACTGTTATTAAATATAAGCAGATAAAGAATAAAATTCCTCGTTTAAATTGCAGTTTATTGATAATGGTTTTGTTAAGAATATACCTAGCAGTACACCTAAGTAAAAAATACTGGTGAGATCGCGTGCAAAAGATTGATCAAATCCAAAATGCTTAAAAGTAAACGGTAAAATACTCATTAAAAAGGCTGTACCGATTGAAAACAGCCCTAGAGAAAATAAGACCCCATTATAGCTTGTATATTTGAGGTGATTCTCTGTAATCCTTGTCATTAATCCTTCCATACATAGAAAAAACTTATTTATTTTAGGTGTTTTTTGGGTGTTTTTTCTACTTTTAACGTAATAAATGTAACATATGTGAGACATTGGTTACATAAAGTGCTTTTTAATATAAGTATTTTTTATATTTAATTGGGACTGGTTATGCCCGGTTGCAGACAAATAACCATGACTTATATAAGCCTATTTACTGGCAATAATGTGCTGAAGTGGTGATTAATTCACCCAGTTTGACAGTTTTGCTGTATTGAAGTGATCAAAAATGAAAACTTGCTTTTCGAGATCTACCTTTTGTCTAAGTTTATAAGTTAAATGAAAAAATATCGGAATATAGACAAAATAGCAAAATACTGTCATTTCATTGCTTAAAAGCGACGTTTGTATTTAATTTTGTTTAAAAACAATAGCTTGCTTACATATCGTGATGTGGAAGTCGTGATCTTAATATGAGAAAGAGGCTTAAATAAGCATTTTTAATGATGGTGATTTTTAATTCACTCTATTTGTGTATCTAACGTTGCAATTTACGTAGGATGACAATTAATTTAATGCTGGTAAATTCGATTGCAAGGCAAAAGAGCTTATGTTTTTGCCATTATTAATTAATGTTGAGGTTTATTATGAAAGTAGTTGTTGAAATCTTAGAATCAGGCACATACCGAGATCAAGCATGGGAAGGCAGTTTTTTATCAACGAAAGGCGAGCTACGTGCAGTTACACCTTCTTATGCAGCACAATTGATTGGCGAAGCAAAAGCTGCACTTTCTTTAGATGATCAAGGGGAGATAAGGTTTGCATAATTACCTATATGGTATCAATAATTAAAAATGGCGTTTCTATTAGGAAAAATAGAAACGCCATTTTTTTATTGTAAATAGAGAACAAGTGATCGTATTTACAATGTAAATTGTTTTTTAATCAATGCGTTAGTTGAAATTTATTGTCGAAAAATGCGGGTTTTTTGTGATCGCCACCATCGATACAAGATTATCTAATATGATAGGTTGTTGCTGTTGCTCAACTAATAACATCATACACTCTTCTCGATTTTGATTATAAAAAGTATCGTGAGCAATACCTACAATTTGACTACCATCGCTCAGGGTGAGTTTTATCGTCAAATGATGCATACATGCTATTTCAATATAATCATGTTGGTGGCAACTTAGCATTGTATTATCCTCGTAGTATTAATAATCAGCTAAAATCTCAAAGTAAGATATTATCTAAATAGCTCTAAAATATTATGGATAAAGGTGAGTAACATACCTAAAAAATCCATTATTCCCGCAATCAGTAAACGCATCATCATATCTAATTTGTAATAAATAATATAAACAATAGCAAAAGAGGACACTAAATAGATCCTCTCTGCATTCTTTTTCGTCTTTATTTTAAATGCTGAAAAATTAGTTGGCCAATATTAGCGATAGTGGTGTTAAGTTCCGCCATTGGTTTGCCCGTTTGGGCTAAATAAATACTGATCATGATTGGCTGCTTACCTTGCTGCCAAACAGCTGCAGTAATGCCGCGTGAACCATATGTACTGTCATAACCTGAACGATCTGCAATGTGCCAGCCAGCGGGTAAAACAGCACGAAGTAAGGGATCAGAGACTTTATTGTCCATCATCCATTGCTTTAACTGCTTGCGAGCACTTGTTGATAACGCATCTGTATATAGAAGATGATATAAGGTTGAATTTATCGCGATAGGGGTAGTGGTATCGCGCAGTTCTGCAGCACTGACATTATTAACATTAGGCTCGATTCTATCTAGACGCGTGATTTTGTCATCAAGAGTACGAATAAATTGCGTGACACTCTTAGGCCCACCAATATTATTAAGTACAAGGTTAGCAGCAGTGTTATCACTGGTTAACATGGTTGCATTACATAATTGAGCCAATGTCATGCTGGTACCAACACGATCAGTTGTGACTGGCGCATAGCTTAAAATATCACTTTGTTTAATTGTGATAGCCTGGTTTACGTCAATACGTTGAGTATCAGCCTGATGTAATAGGTCGGCACAGGCTAAGGTTTTAAAAGTACTCATCATTGGAACACGCTGTTCGCCATGGTAACTCCAACTTGTATTAGTATTGGCGTTATATACAGCGACAGCGACTGTGCCTCCTAGTTGGTGCTCGATTTTCGCTAGCTCGGGGCTAATCTGGCTAATTTGTGCTGATGCTAACTGGCTAAAAGAGAGTAACAGTGCGCTAGTGATAATGGGTAGCTTCATAAACAATGCTCTGATGTTAATAATTGAAGCCGAATTGTACTTAATAATTCGATGATGCGAACCAATATGAGAGACAACAGCATAATAATTAATGATAAATGTATTTCTTGTGAACTTTTTGCTTAAAAAATGGCTAGTTAGAACTTTTTTGTGTTTTTTCGCTTTACAGTTGCCGCTGAGGACTATAATATTCACCGCACTTACGGAGAGATGGCTGAGTGGTTGAAAGCACCGGTCTTGAAAACCGGCATACGTTTATAGCGTATCTAGGGTTCAAATCCCTATCTCTCCGCCATATTTAATTGTTGAGCTTAGGCTCTGCAATAAAAAGAAATTAGTGTGCCGACTTAGCTCAGTAGGTAGAGCAACTGACTTGTAATCAGTAGGTCACCAGTTCGACTCCGGTAGTCGGCACCATTAAATTTCGGTGGGGTTCCCGAGTGGCCAAAGGGAGCAGATTGTAAATCTGCCGGCACTGCCTTCGAAGGTTCGAATCCTTCCCCCACCACCATAATTTGTAAAGATACATCGCAGGTATCGTATAATGGCTATTACTCCAGCCTTCCAAGCTTGAGATGCGGGTTCGATTCCCGCTACCTGCTCCAAACAATTCCCTCTTAGTTCAGTCGGTAGAACGGCGGACTGTTAATCCGTATGTCGCTGGTTCAAGTCCAGCAGAGGGAGCCAAATAGAGAAGCCCGCAAGCAATTGCGGGCTTTTTTACGTCTGGAGAAAAGGCCATGATGACGCCACTCAGAATATTGCTATGCACGACATGAGTATCCAGAACGATCATTCTGCATACCTCTGACCAATCACAATAAGTTAGCTATTCAGCAATAACTAAAATGTAATAATTTGTATCCAAATACTTATTTATCTTCATATTATTTCTTTTTTTTCAAGTGGTTATAATTAAAGCAAAAATGCAAATCGTAACGATAAGTATTTCTATTTTTTTAAAAAATACGCATCATCTATATATGCAGTAGGTTTAATAAAGATGGAAGGAACCATGATGAAGATTAAATTATTATCAACAGTAATTGGTATATCGATGTTACCCCTCTCGCTCGCTATTAGTTCTGAAATGAATAGAACATTATCAGCTGAGCAACAATATTTTACGCAAGAGTACCAATTTAAATATAATCAAATTAATGATCGCTTAAGAGAATTACAGACATATGCAGAAAACCCAGACAATGTAATTATTATTAACGATGAGCGTTTTATAGAACTAAGTGGTATTAAATATAAATTAAATAATAAAAATAATCCGGAAATTCCGTTAAGAGCGTGGGATGACGCTTCAGCGATACAAACTTTATTCCCATTCTTTACTGATGATTGGGAGCTAAGCCAATATTCTGACGGTGCAGTATTTGTAAACAAATATTTTGGTAACTATAACTATGGAAATGGTTGCCTACTTGAGTATTATCCTGATGGAAGTATTCAAAATGGGCAGATTACCGATGTAATAATTGAAACATCTAGCTGCTCAGTTAATTCATTTGATACTAATGTACGCTATTTTGGTAATCCTATAAGATTAACGCCTCTGGATTTGAATCAAGATCGTTTCTCTGCCACTGCTGTAGAACGCTATAGAGATCGACTCTATGTTACTCGTTCAGTGCAAAATCAAAATAATTATATTGATGTTTATAATATCAAAACGAATGAAATTATAGATAGGATTGAGGGCAGCACAACATCTAGTGGGCAAACGTACAAATATCATCGCTTAAATGAATTATACATTGAAGACAATTACTTATTTGTTGTTTCGTGGGAATCTAACCGTGTTGATGTTTTAGATCTTGATAATAATCATCAACATATCATGCAAATAGGTATCGATAGTTCTACAGGTACTGGCTTATTTAGACCACAATCAGTTGTCGGTAACAATAATTATCTATTTATATCCGATGCCAAAGATAAGATTGCCGTCATAGAAAAAACGCAAGTAACACCTGAAAACTCGAATCATATGGATCGCTTTGCATCGTTGGCATTTGGCAGCGGTCAGTATAGTCATCGATTGGTACAAATGCATATATTAAATGACTATTTACTTGTAAATACATCTAACAATAATTATGCCATTTACGATACGAGAAAAATTCAACCTGGCATCACACTACAGCCTGAAAAAGTTGTAGCTATAGCCCCTAATAAAATTGACCGTTCAGGCGAACATTTGATAATAAATATTAATGGTCGGCTTGAGTGGCACAAGATATCGACATTTATCGCTAATAACTTTGAGTTTATTGAGCCTGAAGGAAATATTAAGTCACTAAATGGAGATGAAATTAATAACTATCAAGATATTCATTTTGATAATAATGAGCTAATAACGATAACCGCTAATAATATTAATATTAACTCGTACATCGTTAATAGCAATATCACTTTTACCGCAGATCAAAGTATTGAGGTAACTCCAGTACAGTTTAATCAACTTATGCCTAGTGCAATACAGAAAATCTATACTAATAATGACACGTTAGACATTCTTACAAATGCAGAGCTACGCTCTGTACGTATAAATAAGTTAATTAACACAAAATTTATTGATAATAGTACAGTTGAAATCACTAACTATAATGCCAAAACAGTCACCAACATTGATATTTTTGCAAAACTAAATGGCATTGATAAGTGGTTTATATTAGGGAATATCGACACACTGCCACCCTTTACACGAATTACACTTCCCCTATCTGCTTTTGGTGAAGTTGGACGCTATAACAGTAGTAATAATGATGGTGTATTTGATCTCAGTACAATAATGAGCAGAGATGATAATTTTACTGACTTACTACAGACATCATTTAATTCCAAAACAGATAAATTTGTACAAAAGATCAAAAAAATAAAGCCTCGGTGGAACATACGTACAACGGGAGCGAGCACAGGTAACTGGCTACCAATGAGCCCACTTCATGCTCGTGAGTACCTCATCATGATGACAAACTTTGCTTACATGGCGTCATCTGAAGAGTATAAGTTATTCTGGTTCAATTTCAGTGAAATGTACGGAGACGGGACGGAATTCTATGGAAATGCAGGCCCAGTAGAAGGTCCTAATGGTTTCTTCACTCCAAATGACTATGATCACTACTATGATGCAATGCTTAACCGTGATTACTTAAGCCTGGGTGTTGTTCAAAATGTTGGGGGCTTAGGTAGCCCATCTATTACCGGTATTTCTGAAAACAACTTTTATCTTCACTACTATGGTTACTATGGAATCCTAGCTCACGAGTTTGGCCATGGCTTTGATGGTAAACACCTTTATAATGATGGCACTGCTTTCGCTGCCTCATGGTTTGGATTCCAACCTATGATGACTGACTTAGGGATGTACCTGATCCGTAAAGGTGATATGCCTTATCTCGATGTAGATGAAGATCTAAACGGTTTTTACAAAGATGAGAATGCTCAATACCGTCACTTCCCGGTAACAGCGAAGCGTGCTCATCGACCTGATAGTAACTCAAATAAGTTTGACAAATGGTTTATGGCCTCTTCAACAATGCCTCAAGGATGGTTCGCTAACACTGACTCCTTTAAATATGAGCAACTAAACAATCATGAGAAAGCTTCAATCGCTAAATTAAATAAAGATGGGTTGCAACTTCCAATTTGCCGATTTACTCAAGAGATAGAAGGATACCCAAAAACGCTATACGGTTATGTTAATGAAATAACGCCTGATACCTATGAATGTACCTTAGGAAGTGAAATTAGTTATCGACTAAGTGATGGTACTCATTTCACGCCAGTGTCAGCGCTAAACCAATTTGATTGGCTATCGCTACATAGTCCAAATTCTTCTGGTCAGCTAGTGGAAAGTGATCAAGGATTGCCATTGTGTACGATTAATTCATCTGGCTTCTATGGTGTTGGCTTTAAGATAAATAGTGCCTGTCAACAGATTCCGGAAATATATTGGTCGAACGGCAATAGATGGTTTTTCTCAAGTGGTCATAGTACTTATCAATATCGTTAACAGCCATTAAATCAGCAACTCCTCCCCCAATAACACTTAATTATTGGGGGATCCTAATACACAATATAACCAAGATCATTAAAGTGGCCTCTTAAAACCATCCAAACCAATGTCATTATCTTCTAACAGTTTTTTATTATAAAAGGTAACGGGGAATACCAGTTTGATTATTCTTATGGTTGGTTTGCATATCGAGATTTTCAACCACATCAAGCATGATTTCAGCTAACCCAGCGGTTTGCTCGGTGATTGGAAACGGTCTCTCTTCCGTCATCCCCAGCTTTTTCCCTTCAATAGCACTGGAATGGACAATGTTAGCCTGTAGTATATCTAACATACTTTGTTGTTGGTTCGGCGATTGGCTGGTGATTTTTCCCAGTAATATGCCTTGGTTAAGGCGTGTTTGCCTCACCATTGGCTCGATGAGATGTTGATCCCAGTGAAAATGAGGCCAGTTATCTTACTGTCATACCTACATAATTGATCCTTTGATACGAAAAGAGAGCTTATTCGAATCATATTGTTCTAATGAAATGTTGACGGCACTTGGGAGTTTTTTCTTTTCATTACAATAGGCTTTTATTGTGACTTTTTTGGGTGAACTTCTGTCGTTACTCACCTCAACGACGATATTCTCTGGCA
>NZ_FYAK01000021.1 GCF_900185615.1 Photobacterium malacitanum | reverse complement strand
AGATACAACAAAGGCCGCCTAAGCGACCTCTTATTGTAGTTCGTGACACACACTTTATATTATAAAAATGACAACTAAATCGGATTAGCTAAATATGGTTTGTCTTGCTTAACATATGGCTTAAATTCCGCATGTGTTAAGACTCTTTTATCTAATTCTTTTTTAGCTCTTGGACCTGTATGTTCTCTTAGGTACTCTCGGTTATTAATCGACTGCGATTTTCCTACCAATTCAAGATGACGATTTAACTCATAATCTTCTGAAAAATTTACATGTTCGGAATCTTTCATAATAAAGCCAACAAATAGAATGCAGTGCAACATTACACCTACTATAGATGTATGGGGTGAAATATACATTTCAAGGTGTTCTTTATGCTCCTTATGTTAAAAACGCCACTTAGCTCTCAAAACAATATGATACATTTTAAAAAATCAGACCTATTTAATGCGATCCGATTCATGGTTATATCCAGATACAAAAATACCGTCGCTAAGGACGGTATTTTTGTATCTCATCAATGTTACTAGGCTGCTTCTTTTACAGTAGAACATTCGTAAGCATTTTCTACAATGATTTCACAACTAGTAAAAATCGCAATTGGTCTAACAGCTTTACCTTGTTTTTCCAATCTAACAAAACCTTTTGTAGCTAATTTTTTTAGCGTCTCTGAAAGGTTTGTTTTTTGACGTCCCGTAAGTTCAGCTAGTTCAGTAATTGTTTCAGGTCTGTATTCATCAATAATTTGCAGTAATCTTTGGTTTTCATCACAAAAAAGTTGAGCTACAGCATTAAGCGAAGTGAACCATACTTTTGGCTCGTCAGATGCAGGCTTATATTCACCTTTTACTATAGCAATAGTACGCTTGCGTAGCATTTCTTCAGACATTACACCAATACGTGCTTTCATATTTTAAACCCTATATACGTGAGTTATGATAGCTAAGATTTCTTTTTTCTAAGTGGCTCTAACACTTCATCTACTGAAGCAAAAAAATCTTCTATCAACTTTGCTGGAGATTCAAATTCATACGGAATACCCTTATCTGAAGGGTGTCGATGTTTATGATCGTATGATTTTTTAACCCCTGTGATCTTATGACGTTTAGTTGCCTTTACCTGATGAGCATTATCATAGCCCATGATGCGTTTATTATGATTATTGTGCAGTGTGAGCCGATAAGATAAGCCATGTGGGCGATCTTTATTTTTCTCAATTTTCCATGCTTCAATTCGCCAATAATAACCATCAGGGTCATCATGGTGACATTCAGTCCCGTGAAGCTCAAGTAGCATGTCTAACCCTACTAAATCTGGCTCGTCCATTTTTATTCTCTAGAAAACATGAGGAAATAGTTACATCCAATAACCATAGTTATACCCAGAGTATAACTATGGTCCGTTTATACGTAAAGGAGGATCGGTAATTTTTCCAATATGATTAACAACTAAAATAATTAAAAGACATATTTATCTTCCAAACAGCCCTATTTAACTTAATGGATCTAACGCGCACTACGTGATCATCGTTCAGGGTAAATAGGCAGGATAAGCAGTGTTTTGATAGGTTTTGTTCATAATTAACATGAGATAAGTGACGTTGTTATTTTGTTAACCGTGTTATTGAAATCAAAAACACCACTTACACATAAGATTTAATGCTAAGCGTCCATTTAATGACATTGAACCCAATTTTTTTTTCTCTTTAACGACCGTTGAATCTTTTTATTTTTAATAAGGGCAGAAATAGCTCTTGTGAACTCAGACTGAGATAAACCGAGTTTATCTTGAAGCTTTGGATTCAACGGCCTTTCAGTTCTAAGCGCATCAAAAATTCGCTTAGTATTCGAGGTGGTATTATGCTCTATCACCTTCTCTGTATCGTTACAGATTCGATATTTGGCACTATCCAAATTACACTGAAATTTAAACGCACTAATTAAATTTTTATCCTTTGTATAAAGCTCAAACACACATCTCTTTACTTCATTTTTCGGCAACGTACTTAACACTCTAGAAAGATGGGCCACGATATAAAAATCAGCTTGATTTGCCCCTGTCGGATAACCAGAAAGAAGAATGAAATGATGATCCTGACAAACGTGTTTAATTCGTTTGGCATCTGCTTTTGAAAAGACATACACCTTATCGCCAGCGGATAATTGAATGTCGTCAATTGCTTTCAATCCAACATTCTCTGCATCTACAAACTTTATCTTCATTTACAGCCTGTCTTGTTAAATTTCCCTTTTAAAATTTTAGACTGCAAATACCAGGAGGCCAGCTCTGCTGGTTTCCTGGTATTAAAGTCCGACAAGCAAAGCGCGTCAGTATTTGTTAAACCTGAACATTCAGGCCCATTCATTAAATCTGCATACCCCCATAAAAATTTGCTCAACGAGATATAAACTCTCCCGCGCAAAGCGCGATGAGAGTCGAGTTTTATATCTCATCTCTCAAATTTGGCTCAACGCTTTGAGCCGCTATGCCCCATTTTAAGGGACATAGCGGCTCTCATATAATTCAATGACTTATATAATTTCGCGCAAACAAATCTACGCAAGGTCAAAAAACATACAATTTTTATATTCCACAACGCTCACATAAAACGTACACTAATTTTGTTTACCGTCCGAGTCCTACGGCTCAATGGACAAAACCACATCCTACGATGTGTGAAATACCATACCGAGAACGGTTAGTTCAAACCCTGAAATATGGGCAATGTCGAGAACGACTCTAGTTCAAACCCTGAAACATGGGCGATGCCGAGAACGGCTCTAGTTCAAACCCTGAAACATGGGCAATGTCGAGAACGACTCTAGTTCAAACCCTGAAACATGGGCGATGCCAAGAACGGCTCTAGTTCTTGTTAGCTGCATTAAAGCTAGGAGTGAACAGTCAAATCCTGAGAGAAATCTCGAAAGTGGCGAACAGGCATTCAGTTGTCGCTGCCTTATTTATTAAGGTTGTATGTTCTTACAAGGAAAGTAAAACATGGAAAATTTTGATGTTAACACTGAACTTTCAGCGTTACGTAAGCAGACAATAGCGATAAGAAAACGGTGTTATAGCCAACGAAAATCGCGGTTAGATAAATTCAAATATGAATTATTATCGTTGCATCAATCAGGCGCAACGATTGCAGAATTACAACGATTTCTACGGAATAATCGTATTAAAGTTGTACATTCAACTGTCTATCGCTGGATAGAAAAACATGGCTAAATTTGCAACCGGTGATCTTAAATCAATTGCAGACAGGCAAGCTGCTAACATTATGATGCAGATACAAGGTTCTATTCTTAAAAGCGTTGGAACTGTTCGTAATTATGAGTCGTCTTTATCAAAAGTCGCACAATATGCAAAGACTAATCTCAACTGTGGTTTAAAAGATCTAACAACAAAACAAGTCCATCAATATCTCACAGATAGAGCCCTTGAAGTTGGACAAAAAACCTTAGATATGGAACGACAAGCACTTCAAACAATGATGCACCATGTTACCCATACCTTACCTAAAGATAGCACTTTAACCGTTATACCATCCGAACACTCTCAAATTTTAAATTCCAGATCCTATACCACAGAGCAAGTTAATTTAATTACTCAAGCTCAGACTGATAAAAATAGTCTTTCAACAGAAATTGCTTATGCCGCAGGACTGCGTGCTCATGAATTAATTACATTGCAACCAATTAACGAACAACCTCCTAGTGATCGGCCTGCGTTAGATGAAAAGTTTTTAGGTCGTGATGGTGTTCATTATACGGTCAATGGGAAAGGTGGATTAATACGAGAAGTATTAATCCCTCATGCTTTATCTGTGCGTCTTGAGGATAAACGATTAGAAACACCACTCACTGTTACAGATCGAGGAATACATTACACACAACATTACGCAATTGGCTTTGGTAAAAATTGGAGTAACTCGGTATCAGCTGCATCCATTAGAACACTCAATTGGAGTACAGGAGCACATGGATTAAGACACACTTACGCCCAAGAGAGAATGAATGAATTACAAAGCGTAATGAGTCGAAGTCATGCATTAGAAGTCGTATCACAAGAAATGGGACACTTTAGACCAGAAATCACAGAGGTATATCTACGATGATAACTCAAGAAGAATTAGAGATATTGCACGAAAAAACAAGAAAATCCGAACAAGAAAGAAAACAAAGATGGATAAAAACCGCACCAATAGAAGAATTAAGATCTGAACTTAAAATGTTAATAAGAGATCTGGAATCATTAACTCAACAAAGAGATAACTACGAAATTGCATACAAAGAGGAAGAAAAAGAAAAACTTCGCTTTATGAATCAATGTCATGACCTGAAATATACTTTAGACCATATTGAGCCTATTCAAGAATGTTCTAAATGCGCTGATACACTAAAACAATATAATTTAATTAGAACGGCCTTTGATCGTAAAAAGAATGATCATAAAGCAATAACAACATTCTTAACGAAACATCAAATACAGCTAGAAGGGAAACCGCTTTCCTTAACAAAAATAATAAAATTAGGTAATCACCTTCAAAAAACTAACGAAAGTAAGTAACTTCTCTTGGAAAACTCAGCTCTTAGATCTAACAACGAGAACAGAGTAAACGCTGTTTTCTTAAAGCGACTGCTTTTTTATTTTGTTAACGTTGAACAAAAAGCGAAGATGTTGATTCGGGGTGAGAGAGGGAGATTAGGAATCCCTCGAAAAGCAGCAGCTTTCCTTAGTCCATATAAGAACTAAAGAATGCCGCTTTTCGAGTACGTCTGATTCGGTAATGAGCCGAGTAAAGACCTTTGCACCCCTGAAGCCTACAACCATGCAGCTTCAGTGACCAGAACACCCCTATGGTTTGGAGTCAATCACTCGTCTGGTCGGTCACCATGTCGCCCACAACTGAGATAACCTTCTAGGGTCAGTGCTCTATAAGTTGTTCGCATCAGTGACAGCGTTACTTGAGTTTGGTGTGTTGATTGAGATCCCTTATCGCCAGTGACGGTCGAATCAGGGGCTTCCCTCCTTCTCACCTTCAATCAATTTGCCGAAACATTACCTACGCCTTTAACAGGGTCGCTCACTTCATCGAGTGGCTGTGAAGCTGACTCTCAGTGCTAGCACGAATGATTACAGTCGTAGTGGGTATAAACAAATTGACGAGATGTCGAGGGAATACTTGCAGTTCTAATATGATGTAGCTATCATGATAGGACTTAACGAGCTTCGAAAATCGTTTTAAGTATTCCGAATAAACCTAGCCTGCAAGCTAGGTTTTTTCACATCTGGGCATTAGGTTACGGCTAATCGCTTAAGATCGCAATGATTAAAATACCGTAAAAATACGATGTATCAATTGTTATTCATTGTTTGATTTTTCCATTACTGCACAGAAAAAGACGCACAGATCGACTTTTTCCTATCATTGGTATAAAAGTGAAACACACTTTCATTTCTATCAAGCCACCTCAACACCATACAATTAAAACTTAATAATAATTATATAATTCAGCATGTTATATTAAATTTAAGTTATAAAAAACAATGTAATAACTTCAAGACGGCTAGTTTTTACATTCAAAAATAAACAAGTACATACTAAAGATATGTACTTTTAGTGTGTACTTTTAGTAATCGTTTTACAATATTCAATAAATAACTCACGACTTGATCGGCTTTCCTTTATCTCCATAGCTTTCTTAATAACAGCTAGCTCATACGGATTAATTTTCATAGAGTGAATACCACAACGGTTATCAGACATATTATCGGTATGTTCGTTAATATAAGCACTAAGCTCAACGCCTTCAGCTAAATCAATAATAGTTTTCTCTGCTTTCCAGTGCTCAGCATATTTAGCTCGTAATTGCTTTTGATATTCACGAGTCTTCTTCTGTTGTTTAGCTATGACAGCTGAATGGGTTGTTAATGGTTCTCGTTCTTCTGATTGTATAGCTTTCTTTTTAAGCAAGCTCATAGTACGGCCTCATGTAAAAATGTTGATATTTCAGAACGAGTTCGTGCTGTATTTCGCTGCTCTGAAAAATCTTCAAGCATTGGCATAACCCACTTAAGAGATGAAAGCCCTAACTCTTTAAGTGTTGATCTTCGTTCAGAAAGTGATTTGCTATTAACTCTTGTTTTAGTAAATACAAAACGAGTTTTATCTTTAAGACCTAATTCATCAAGTTTAGCTACAAGAAAAGGAATTTCTTTAAGATCATTTTTACCCGTATTTAACGGTACGATTATCAAGGATTTTACGTCTACAGCTGCTTGAAGTAATTCAACGTTATCAGAAGTGAATGCTCCTGCTGTATCGTAAACAAAATAATCAGCATTTTCGTTTTCAATAAGTGTTACATGTTGTTGTTGATCGGTATTATCCACATTAACTGAATAGCCTAATCTCTGTAGTTCTTGAGCGGTATACTCACAAAGAGTGGATTTAGAAACTCCACCTTTACTATTGAAAAATATGATATGCACGTTTTTTAACCTTTTTCATTCAAAACACTAGAAGTATGTACTTATAGTACAACCATTACTGAATTAAAAAAAGAATAAAAGCTAAAAACCCCCTCTGGTAGGTATTAATTTAACATCACGTATATTTGTCCAGATACAACAAAGGCCGCCTAAGCGACCTCTTAAATTGTTAGTATTTAACATCACAAATTTTATGTGCATCAACAAAACTATTTTTATAAATCAATAGAATAAATTTATAGTGTTCCCCGTACCCTCGAGGATGAACCGCTAATGTTAACCCCAAAAGGGGTTAATATGTTAACCCCTTTTGGGGGGTTAATATGTTAACCCCCTTTTGGGGGTTAATATGTTAACCCCCTTTTGGGGGTTAATATGTTAACCCCCTTTTGGGGGTTAATATGTTAACCCCCTTTTGGGGGTTAATATGTTAACGGGGTTAACGCTAGTGCTCCCATTACCCATCATTACTTTATCACTTGAACATCCTTGATTAATATTAACGACTGATCCTGCATTTTGTTCAATACATTTTGCTAATGCATCAATAAGGTTGATATCTTTTGGTGTTACTTTAAAGAAATTCATTCAACACAATCCATGTAATAAAGATAATCTCTATGGTATGAATTTTTTACTGTAAAGCATTTAGCTAATAGGCTCTATTTAAAAGTATGCATCTAAAGCGATCCGATACACCGTAACGTCCATATACAAAAAGACCGCCTCGATGGGCGGTCATTTAACAGTAAATCTATTTATGCGTACTAACAAGTGAAGATATTTAAAAATGGGAAAGACAAGTGAATTGGATTAATATTATTTGGGATAGTACAGATTGATTAACCTTTCTTTCTCTAAATTAAACTCTGCATCAAAATCTATTTTGATATCTGTGTTTAATTGTAAATCGTGTAACGCTTTAACCAAAACCCATGATTTATAATGAATAAATGGATTCAGACCAATAATATTACCAGCAGTATCGTTGATAACTGATTTTATTTTTAATATCTCATTTATGTTTTTTTTTGCTTCTGATTCATCCCAGTTTGAAATAAACAACAAAAGGGCGGCTAAAGCTATCAATGGATTATTTTCTCTCACCCTACTAATAGAACTTCCAAGTAACTTCTTTAATCGAGGGTTAGAATCTCTAATGATTAATGCTATACGTGTTGCTCGAATATATTCTTCAGCAAGAATAGTTCTATCAAATGTAGTAACACCAGAATCTTTTCGAATAATACTTATGCTTTTCTTAGTTACACCCTTTAATCTAATGTCATATAACTCTTTGTTTTCTGAGGTATCTATTTTTAAGAATGGAAATTTAAAATATAATGATTGATATACTTCATTATCAATATCGAACCACTCATTTTCAGATTCTTTTATATCGAAAACATATGCGTTTTTATTTCTTTTATTTCTAATCAATGAAGCTTTGGCAATATTAAGAATATGCGGATTAAGATTAAATATAAACGCACCTTGCTTTCTTAAATCTAAAAACCATTGTCTCATATTCCTTATGTCCTGCTGAGAGAATATTTTGCCTTCTATTCCTGCGCAAACCATAAATCCAATTAACCCAGTGACTTCAGTGCCTGAGCGCATGAAATTTACGCGTCCATCGTTAGACACTGAATTTATTTTATCAATACCTGTATAGAAATCACAAAATTGAAGGTGTGTGTCGTTTCCTTGATTATCACGAAAAGCAAAATGTGCTTGTTTTACGACCTTTCCTGTTAATTGTGAACTTCCTTCTGAAACATAATGACCACCTGTTACATTGCATATAGGACATTCTATATCTGCTTTAATAAACTCTTTAAAGCTTAACTTTTGATTTTCATTACTATCAAAAAAAAGACTTTTTAATTGTCTAGCATCAAGCTCACGCTTAAATTTTCTAGAGTAAATAGTTATTGTCATTATGAATCTCAATATATTAGTTTACAAAATTATTTGTAGTCTTATTGTGGCCTAAAAAAACAGTGTCTTTATCAGTATGAATCGAACACAAACTGATACCGAATAACGTCTAAATACAAATAAACCACCTATCTGGACGGTCTTTTAATACTATGTTTATTATCAATATTGAACGCTAAACTCTTTTCGTCCGCCGCCAATGTTATCCATCCATGATAATACGAATTGTTCTCTAACTTCCCTATGACCTAGTGAAGTTGTTGCATGTAATTTAACAGATTCAGAACTATCAAGATTGCATGGGAAATACTCTTCAATATTTGATTGAATTACAAAATTAGCTCCCTCACCAAAATCAATTCTTACATTCCTAGCTTGAGAAGATCCTGTATTCGTAATAACTAACTGTTTACCATTACCATAAGTTACAAATCGAGCAGTAAACTCTGCCTTTTCTTTATTCATTTCACGCTCTTTTGCATTCTTTAAATCTAGAGCTGTAAGTTCCTTTTGCAATGAACCTAATTCTCTCGCTAAGCCTTTCTGTTTATTATGAACTTTTATGCTTTGCCACAAAGAAAAACCTGCTAAAAAAACAGTTACAATAGCGCATATATTATTAATTGTTATCTCCACTTATACCTCTTCATTTCTTTGTAAATCTAATGTGTTTATTTTCTTTAAACGCATGTTCAAATGATTGAGAAAAAGAGTTAGTTACCTCATTAAATAATTTAGCTTCATACTCTTCCATAAAATCATTAAAATTTTCTTTATGACCACATTTTTTACATATCATAAACTTTTGCTGCTCATCAGTATGAACAGGTTGAGCGGCACAAATAGGACACTTTGGTTGTAATTCTTCTTCTGAACAAATCATAATCATCTCGATTTAATAAGCAACTATAGCCATAATGATTATATGGTTAACTTAGTAAAACTAAGAAGCAAAAAAACGTTAAATTATGTAATATGTTGAATATTATGTAATCCGATACGCGATAACGTCCAGATGAAACAAAGGTCGCCATTAGCGACCTTATGCCTTAGATTTAAAATAAATCTAAATTTAGGCAAAACCCCTAGAAATAGATTTATTTTAAATCTGTCCGTTTTCATCAATCCATCTTGCCATAAATCACTTATCAATCTGATATGACCAAAATATCCGTCAAATAGCCTCTAAAAACGATTTTAAGACCACAAAGACTAATCATTCAGCTCGTAGTATGACTTTGAGTTAGAAACGGCTGTATTTAACAGTATCCATCTAATGCGATCCGATACGTGGTAACGTCTAGATACAACAAAGGCCGCCTAAGCGACCTCTTATTGTAGTTCGTGACACACACTTTATATTATAAAAATGACAACTAAATCGGATTAGCTAAATATGGTTTGTCTTGCTTAACATATGGCTTAAATT